>JAHEJM010000157.1 GCA_024638815.1 Acidimicrobiales bacterium
CCCCGACCATGGTCCGGATCACCACCGGGGTCTCGGCCTTGCCGCCGAACATGTAACGGAACTTGGCCGCCTGGTTGTAGATCTGGTCGAGGCAGACACCCATGAAGTCGATGAACATCAGCTCGGCAATCGGGCGCATGCCGCAGGCGGCGGCCCCGATGGCGGCCCCGACATAGGCCGATTCCGACAGGGGGGTGTCCATCAGCCGATCGCGGTGCTTGTCGTACAGGCCCTTGGTCACACCGAGCACCCCTCCCCAGGCGTCGACCTCGCCCGGGCTGCCGGTGCCGCCGACAATGTCTTCGCCCATCATGATGACGGTCGGGTCCCGGTCCATCTCCTGATCGATGGCTTCGTTGATGGCCTCACGGCCGGTGAGGCTTCGGGTGGCAACTGCGGTAGTCATATGGTTCTCGTCTCCTTCGATCAGTAGCTGACGTACACGTCGGTCAACAGTTCGGATAGATCGGGCTCGGGTGCCGCTTTGGCTTCGGCCACCGCTTCGTCGATCAGGGCGATCACCTCGCCGTCGATCTGATCGAGCCGGTCGGCCGAGATGACCCCGGCTCCCTCGACCTTCGATCGGAAGCTCTTGATGCAGTCGCGGTTTTCGCGAAGGTCGGCAACCTCGCCATCGGCCCGGTAGGTCTGGGCGTCGCCCTCGAAGTGGCCGTAGAAACGGACCATCTCGCATTCGAGGAGCGACGGGCCGCCACCATGGCGGGCCCGGTCGATGATCTCGCCGGCGGCTTCGTAGACGGCGAAGAAGTCGGTGCCGTCGACCGTGATGCCGGGCAGACCGAAACCGGCGGCCCGGTCGACGTAGGAGTCGACGGCCACCGCGTAGTTGCGTGAGGTCGACTCGGCGTAGCCGTTGTTCTCGACCACGAAGATGGTGGGCAGATTCCACACTGCGGCCAGATTCAGGCTCTCGAGGAACGTGCCCTGGTTGGAGGCTCCGTCACCCACGAAGCTCAGGGCCACGTCGCCCTGACCGCGGTGCTTGGCCGCCAACCCGGCACCACAGGCCAAGGGAGCGCCGGCTCCGAGGATGCCGTTGGCTCCCATCATGCCCGCATCGAGTTCGGCGATGTGCATCGATCCGCCCTTGCCGGCGCAGGAGCCGCCGACCTTGCCGTAGATCTCCTTCATCATGGCCTTGGGGTCAACGCCCTTGGCGATGCAATGGCCATGGCCGCGGTGGGTTGAGGCAATGCGGTCTTCACGCCGCAGGTGCATCATGATGCCGGCGGCCGCCGCCTCCTCACCGGCATAGAGATGGACGAATCCCGGGATCTCGCCGGTGGCGAAGTTGGTGTGCAGGCGATCCTCGAATTCTCGGATCGTCCTCATGGTTCGGTAGGCCTGGAGTAGACCCTCGGTATCGAGGGGGAAGGGATTGTCGGCCACGTGGGCTCCTTTCGGTTCAAGTGATCTTGGGTGGGGTGGGGTTGAGGCGACGGTGAGTGGATGTTGGTAGAGGGCCGGTCACGAGTCGATGAAGATCCCCTCCTTCGCCGCCCAGCGAACGGTGCGGCCGACGTCGATGCTGACGAACCCGGACGGCCGCAGCCTGAGGGCGACCTCGTCTCCCGGCTTGAGTTCCAACTCCCGTTCACCGTCGAGGGCCAATGTCCCGGCTTCGGGGGTCACCTTCATCGGCTGGTCGGGAAGCAGTCGGGCCCAGCTTTCGACATCGAGCGAGCTGAGCATGCCGGGCCCGATGGCCGCCTTCACCCGGCGGCCACCCGGTCCCAGCCTGACATGGAGCCCGTACCGCTCGGCGCGGCTGATCGGCTCGAGCACGCCGGCCACGGCAGACATGCCGACCGCCTCGGGATCGGCGAAGGTCACGAAGATCTCGGCGATCGACTCGGTGCGCCAGAGGGCTCGGGCACCGACGTATCGGTCGGTGGAGGCCACCACGTCGACCAGGGCCAGGTCGGTGAGCTCCCCGCCGTTGACCGAGACCTCCAGCAGTTTGTTGTCGGTGACGGCGACCGAGCCGGGAACGGCCCCACTGGAGTACAGGCCGGCGGCCAGACCGGACACGGTTGACTCCCGCATCTCCGGATAGGCGTTGTTGGTGCCGGTCGAGATGCCGACGATGGGAATGGTGGCGCACCGGGAAACCACGGCCCGGTGGGTGCCGTCGCCACCGAGCACGATGATGGCGTCGACCCCGAGTTCGGCCAGCAGATCGACCGCCCGATGGGTGTCGTCCACCGTGGAGGTGATCGACATGTCCAGGAACTCCACATGGGGTAGCCGATGGCCCATGTTCCGTTCTCGCTCCAGGCCTCGCTGAACCAGGGCCTGAATGCCCTTCTTGTCGGGCATGGCGTAGATCTTGTCGATCCCGGTGGCGCCAAGCGCGGTGGCGGCCCGAAGCACGATGTTGGCCCGGTCGGCAACCTGCAGGCTCGACGCGTTGGAGATGACCCGTCTGATATCACGGGCCGAGACGGGATTGGCTATCAGACCGACCATGCCGGTTCTGTCCCGGTCCCCAACGTCGACAGCAGAAGGTGCTGAAATCTGTGTGTCTCCAACTTCAAGTGGTGGTGTCCAGCGTGAGTTGCCGGTTGACTACCGGTACCGGTCAACCAATCGCATCCCCTCCAGCGCCGAATCTAGCAATCAGCTGCCATCCATGTCCAAACAACTCGACCCGACTCGGCGATGGCTCGCCAGAGCAGAGTTGCCGCGACCCAAGTACTCGCCGACGGGGCGGCTCACGGCAACTCTCCGAGTTGTCTCGAGTTTCGTCTCCGGCCAAACGTCGCCCAAACTTGACTCAATCAACTTCCAAGGCGCCAAGCGATATCAGTGATGGTGACCGCCGGCGCCGAGATCTGGGTTGAGTTGGTGGAGGATGCTCAGCGTGTTGCGAGTGTCCCAGATCTCCGCCACTCGATCGTCCTCGACTCGGTAGAGCGACACTCCGGTGAACTCGACTGTTCCGCCGGTGGCCGGTAGGCCCATGAACTCGGCCTGCGAGGTGCCACGAGCGCCCCAACGCACGGCGACGAAATCACGTTGGGTGACGCTGTGGATGTCGAACAGGGTGAGGTCTGCGAAGCAGCGCCACTCCGCCTCCAGCCAAGCCGCCGCCCCGCCTGGGCCGTAGAAGCGAGCCTCACCAGGCATGGCGGTGGGGTGAATAACCAGGTGCGGCGACACGAGAGCATCGATCTGACTACTGTCGTTACCGGTTAGAACATCCTTGATCCATCGCTGCACGACGGCTCGACTGGCCTCACCGTCGGTGTCAGGGCTGCCCTCGTAGGGCGGGTTGGTGACCATCTGGTGCTCGTAGACCCGGTGAGCGCCGTCGGCGTCGAAACGGTAGATCTCGAGAAGACGAGCTGTCGTGGCCTGATCGGCCTGCGGTGGGCTGACGGCGACGACGACGTCCTCGAAGGGGACGATGTTGTCGAATTCTGTGGCGTCGGCACTGACTTCGGCGTGGAAGGCGGAAAGGTTGGCACGGGCCGCCGCGGACAGCTCCGGGGGTGGTGGCATCGGTGCGACGCCCATTTGTTGAAACTCGGCCAGCGAGTCCATTCCAAACCACATCTCAGCCAGCCGCCCGTCCTCGAAGCGGACTATGTTGACCATGCCGTAGTCGAGCCGTCCACCAGTAGGTGGGGGTGAGTGCTCGCCTTGGCCCGTGAACGTGCCGTAGGTGGGCAGGAGGACGGTAACGTACTCACCGTCGGCGATCATGACCGGAATCGGATGCCAGGAGTCGGGTGATAACACCTTGAACCCGGCCCAAGTCGAGACCATGCCCTCAGGGCCGGCTTCGACGGTGCCACCTAGAGGGTGGTGGAACACGAACCCTTCGGCGACCACCTCGCGCACGGTGTCCCAATCGTCGGTGTTGAAGGCATGAATGAATCGGACTGCGGTCGTCTTGTTGGCTTGCTGGACATCGTCGATAGGTTTGCCGGCTTGGGCCATGACGTAACTACCTTTCGGTTCGTTGTTCGACCTTGCACCGGGGCCCAGTGACCGATTGGACCGGCCCGGGGCAAGGTGTTGAGGTTGTGGGCACATGAAGCCGCTTCACGACGGCATCGTGGAGCCGGTGGCTACTGGGCGTGCGGCGCCTGAGGGTTCTCGAATCATGAGCATCCCGTGCCAGGCGAACCAGACGATCAGGCCCAGGCCGAAGACGGCTCCGACCATTTCGAGCGCAGGAACGATTGTCGCCAGACCGGTCACGGCCATCACGATGCCGAGATAGCCCAGCGCCCTGGGCATCGCGCCACCCTGGAGGATGGCCAAGCCGGCGAGAAGGACCCATACGCTGCCCACGATCTCCATCACGCCGCCCAGGCCATTGGCGACCGTGTCCACACTCAGCCAAAGCAGTTCGGCTTGGCCTGGATCGGAGCTGTAGAGGTCGACAATGGTTTCCGAGGCAACGTTCAGGACCATCCCGCTGGCAAGCAGCAGCCCGGCCCAGATAAACGCGAACACGGTTGCGATTCCGGCCAGGGTCGGCGATCCGGTCTTCAGCCGTTCGTAGAGTGCCAGAGCGAACGGGACCAGCGCAATGCTGAACACGAGAAGGGTGATCGCGTTCCACACGAAGATTGTTGTCTCGTTGTCGGCAAGAAAGGCCACGGACTCGGCCGGCGTCGGGTCTCCGATCGTGTAGTCGGTCAGCAGCGTGGCAAACATGCCAAGGCCGATCACGACGGTCCCGGTGGCAACGAGACCGGCAACACCACCAGACTTCTGTAGGCTCGTCACGTCCGATCACCCCCTGTTTCGACTCCCTGGTGGCAATCCTGACTGGTCGGTTTGGCCGTTCCTAGAGTCGTAGGTCCCCAAGCTCGCCTCGTGCCGCTGACCCGGCATGATCCCATCCGCCGGGGCACTGGGTTGGTCTATGCCACCCACGGGGACTCGGCCCCGGAGCGTGGGTCAACCGGATGGTGCCGGTTGACGACTCGGTGGCAGCAACGGCGAGATCAATGCGACCCGAGCGTCACGACGCTCGGCCCGACCGTCGACGGTTCGAGCACGCCGGGGAAGGCCTCACTGATGGAGAAGTTCACGATGTAGGTAGTCGTCTTGTCCCGGCCACGGCCGAAGGCCAGGCTCGCCGGGGAGTCGAGAACGTCGGCGCTGTCGATGAGGAAGGTGGATGTGCCGTCGCGCTCCACTCGGACCAGGGCGTTCTGGTCGATGAGGACCACATTGGGTCGACCCTTGTTGTCGACCTCGAGCCCGTCGGGCGCCCCGTCAACCGTTGCGTACACGGTGGGCTGGGAACGATGGCTGCGACCGTTGATCTGGGCTACAACAACCAGCCCCTTCTCCAAATTGGCGATGAACAGCCGACCGCCGTGAGCGTCGATGCCGTTGGCGCCGATAGGGACGCCAGGGACCAGGAGTCCCAGCCCGGTCAGCAGCGGATCCTGGAGAAACGGTGAAACATCGTCTCCGTCGATCACCCACACCGCTCCGGCGGCCGAGTCGGTGATGTAGATCCTGCCCGCCCACGTGGTGATGTCATTGGGTAGGGTGATTGCTTCGGTGCCGGGGATGTGTTCGGCCTGACCGGTGCCGGTGTCGACCCGCCACACTCCGTTCAAGTCGGGATCGGCCAGGGTATGTGCCGCGGCCAGCAGATCCGGGCCATCGAAGTGCAGCCCAAGCACACCGAAGCCGGCACCACCGGTCGGCGGGATCAACGTGACGAGGACCTCGGGGTCCTCGGCCCCCGGTTCCACAACCCAGATCTGCCCCCCTTCGGCAGTGTTGGCCGTGACATAGACGGTCCCATCGGCGTCGACGGCAACACCCTCGGTACCGGGATCGGTTGCCGGATCTCCGGTCGAGAAGTTGATCAACTCTTCTACCTGGGGCTCCTTGGCGCCGGCGGCGGGAACGACGGCCACCATCGTGCCGATGAGGATGGCCACCACCGCCAGCGGGCTGGCACGACGAAACGACGAGGCGTGTTGGAGTCGAACATGGAACATGGTGGTCCTCCGGTGTTGTTGCTGGGTCCAGAATTGCAGGTTCTGCAGTTGCCCTCAACCGCAAGCGGCAGTTGCCGTCGTTGTCGGGTCCGGGCACGCGCTGCGTCCGACACGGATCGGGCGCCCCGACCCGGGGCACCCTCACCCCGCTCTCCCGGATCGCCGTAGCGACCGATCGTGGCGAGCATCGAGGCCGATGCGCAACATCCCCATCCCGGATCGCGAGGACGACTTCACCGCGGACCAGGCAGAGCTCTTCTTCGACCTGAGCTTCGTTTTTGCCTTCTCCCGACTCGTCTTTCACCTGGTGCACCACCCGACCCTCGAAGGGTTTGGCGAGTTCGTCCTGCTCTTCACCCTGATATGGACTGCCTGGTCCAACTTCACCTGGGCCGCCAATGCGGTGGCCGGCAACAGTCGATTCGTACGGGCCGTGTTCATGGTGGCCACCGCTATCAGCCTGCCCATGGCGGCATCGCTGGAGGCTCCCTTCGGTGACGGCTCGATCGTCTTCGCCGTCACCGTGTCGGCCATCTTGACCATGCCCATCTTGACCGGTGCCGCCCTCCTCACTGACGACGAAGCGGTGCGATCGTCCAACAACCGCTATCTCCTCTTCACGTTGGCCGCCATCGTCCTGGTGCTGGCCGGCGGCTTCACCGACGACGCCTGGCAGCTCGGTTTGTGGATCGCTGCCGCTGTGGTACTGATCGTGAACACCATCGATGCCGGCGGCGGGGATTGGCTGGTGCGGCCCGGGCATTTCGCCGAGCGGCACGGGTTGATTGTCATTGTCGCCCTGGGCGAGGTCATCGTGGCCATCGGTGCGCCGGTGGTGGAGACCCTGTCCGAAGGTGGCGGGCTCGACGGCAAGCTGGTGGCCGCCTTGACCGCCTCGGGCGTGCTGGCCGGGCTCTTGTGGTGGTTGTACTTCGACCGGCCTCTGCCTGCCTTGGAGCATCGCCATGAGCAGTTGACGGATGCCAATGAACGGTCCCGGTTCGCCCGGGATGTCTACACCTACAACCACTTCATCGTCGTCGGGTCCATCCTCGTGGCCGCCGCAGCCCTCGAGGAGATCATGCTGCATCCCGCCGATCCTCTGCCAACCGCCTTTCGCTGGATGCTGTTCGTCGGCATTTCCGGATACCTCATCGGCGTCGCCCTGTCGGTTCTCCGGGCCTACTCGGTTCTGGCCGTGGAACGTCTGGTGGCGGTGGCTGCGCTGGCCGGCCTGATCGCTGCGTCGGCATCGCTGGCCGGCCTGTGGTTGCTGATCGCGGTCGATGTCCTGCTGGCTGCCGTCCTCGCCGTCGAACACTATCGGGTCGAGGTTGCACACCGCATGGTTCCCGTGTCCCGCAACGCGTCGGCCGCTCGGTCGGCGAAGACCGGCGACTCCTGATCCACTGGTGTGCCGGTTGCTCGGCCTCGGTAACAGGCCGGGCGATCGGACGCTGGAACAAAGTGGTTCGTCGGCGGGTGGAAGCCGTCGATCAAGTGAATGCTGATATCGAGGGCACCCACACTGCTGCCTTCGATACGGCCCTGACAGACGAACTCGTGAGTCGTTGGCAGTCGAGGTTCATTCCCAATGCGCGAGCCGTGGCTGTTGAGCCTCGGTCTCGCGATTGCTATCGGAGCTCGCCGGCCACGACCTCGACCGCCTCGCCGACGCTCAGGAACATCGACAAGAACTCGTTGAGAGGCCCGGCGTCGTGGATGTCTCCGGGGTCCCAGGCCGTTTCGTGATCGGTGTAGATGATTCGAGGTGATGGGTTCGGGTCGCTGAGGAAGACGTGGTAGAGCATTCCCCAGTAGTAGGCGATCTCCAGAAAGGCGTCGTCCGACACGTTCAGCGTGGCTCCGATTAGTCGCTCGACTTCAGCTCTGCTCTCGTCTTGGGCGAGCCAGACCCGACAATGCTGTACGGCGGGGCGCCAGATAAAGGATTCGACGGTTGATCCGAGGAACGTGTAGAGCCCGGCATCGGGATGACCGAACTCAGCCCGTATCTGCTGGCAGAACTCCTGCTCCTTCTTGGTACGTTCTTCGACTTGAGCACTACGAAGCCGCGTCAGGAACCGATAGGTTCGTCGTGCTGTCGAGGTGGCTACGCCGGGCGCTTCCGCCAGCGACCCGCTGCTCCGAGCTGACTTCAGCTGTTGGGCGTGCTCCCTCTGTTGCTGCCTGATCTCTGACACGTAGTCGATGTCTCGGTGCCGGATGAGGTCCAGCTCCGCGTTGGTCAACGAGAGTCGGAGTAGGTCCAGGTCCAGCCATTCCGCGAGGTCGTTGCGAAACAACGGCGGCAGAGCGATCGAGTTGAGTTCGCCTTCCAGCGATCCCGGCTCGCCACTGGTCCCGTCGAGGCGAGCTACAAGCTCTGCCAGGTTCGGAATTGCCACCCGCTGATCCTAGCCATGGAACGGCTGCCGAGAAAGCGCTGGTACGCGAGCACCGTGGTGGTTCGAACCGTCGCCCTGCGATCTCATCCGGGCCCCGGCCGGGCTCCGTGGGGGAGAGGTTGGATCGAAGCCGAGTGGCGAACGGGGCCACCACTACTCCGGATAGGAGTCGTGTCGGTCGAGCCAGGCCATCGGCCACGGCAACACGGCCTCGTCGCGACCCTTGGGGGTCAGGTCCAGCATGTGATAGGCGCCGTTGAGCAGGTCGAGGCCGCG
>JAHEJM010000158.1:0-1874 GCA_024638815.1 Acidimicrobiales bacterium
CCCGGGAGCGACTAAATCTGGTGCTGGACGAGCCGGTGCCGGAACCGATCGTGGATCACACCCCGTTGCCCACCGGGCCGCTCCGGGTGGTGGTCGACGACCTGCGGTTCGCCTACCCCGACGGCACCGTCGTCTTCTCGGGCCTGAACCTCGAGTTGCAGCCGGGTGAGGTGGTGGCCCTGGTCGGCTCCACCGGGGCCGGCAAGTCCACGTTGTGCACCTTGTTGGCCGGCCTGGTGCCACCGATCTCGGGTCGCATCGTCGTCGGCGGTCAGCCCATCGACCGGCTCGCTGCCCGGGAACGGACCGAGGCGGTGGCCCTGGTGTTCCAGGAGACCTTTCTGTTCGGGGCCGGCATCCGCTCGAACATCGACCTCGAGGATCGATGTTCCCTCGACGAGGTCCGCCACGCCGCGTCGGTGGCCCGCATCGACGACTTCGTGATGAGTCTGCCCGATGGCTACGACACGGTGGTGGGGGAGCGTGGCGTCACCCTGTCGGGTGGTCAACGTCAGCGGGTGGCGCTGGCCCGAGCATTGATTCGCTCGCCGCGGTTCCTCATTCTCGACGATGCCACCAGCGCCGTCGACCCCAAGGTCGAACAGGAGATCCTGGCCCGACTCCACGACGAGCTCGAGACCACCACGCTGGTGGTGGCCCAACGGGTGGCCACCATCGAACTGGCCGATCGGATCGTGTACCTGTCCGACGGCACGGTGACGGCCACCGGAACCCATCGGGAGCTGCTGGCCAACCCCAACTACCAGTCGTTGGTCATGGCCTACGAGGCGGCTCGACAATGACCACGGTCGACGACACAGTGCCTGAGGATCCTCGGCTCGACGATCCTCGGCTCGGCCACGGCGGCTACCATGACCTGAAGGCCCTGGACCTGATCCGGCGTGGCTTGCGGGCCAGCCCCGAGTTGCTGGACGGGTTGAAGATGACGGTGGCCATGGGATTCGCCGTGGCCGTCGGGCGGCTGGCCATACCCATCCTGGTCGAGCGGGCCATCGACAACGGCGTGGTCGATGGGGGTGACGCCGGCATCACGGTCGAATTCGGCTACATCGGCCGGGTGGGAGCGACGGCCGCCGTCGTGATCCTGATCGGCGCCCTCATCAGTTTCGCCGCCCAGCGTCGGCTGGTCCGCCAGGCCGAGGCCGCCATCGCCAACCTACGGATCAAGACCTTCGACCGGATCCACCACTTCTCCATGGCCGACCACAGCGAGACACGTAAAGGGGTGCTGGTGTCCCGGGTCACCAGCGATGCCGAGACCCTGGCCCGGTTCGCCCAATGGGGCCTCTACATCTGGTCGATCCAACCCATCGTGGCCCTCGGCATCCTGCTGGTGCTGGCCTACTACTCGTGGCAGCTGGCCCTGGTCGTGCTGGTGGTCCACCTTCCCGTGATCCCGATCCTCAGATGGTTGCAGCGCCGCCAGATCGAGGTCTACGACGACTACCGCGACCGGGTGTCGGAGATGTTGGCCGCCTTCTCGGAAACGGTCAGCGGCTCCGCCGTGGTTCGGGCCTACGGGGCCGAGAACCGGTTCCGGGCCGATCTGGTGACGGCCATCGATCGCCGCTACCGGACCAAGATGCGGGCCAACCGGTACATGGCCGGCCTGTTCGTGGTCGGTGACCTGTTCGGGGCCGTGGCCTTCGTGGCCATCCTGGTGCTGGGTCTGTGGCAACGTCAGGCCTGGGGCCTGGATGCCGGCGATCTGGTGGCGGTGCTCTTCCTCACCTCGCTGCTTCGGGAGCCCATCGCCGAGCTGGCCGAGGTGCTGGACCAGACGCAGGTGGCGGCGGCCTCATGGCGCAAGATCCTGGACGTGCTGGATCACCCTGTCGACATCCCGGAACCGG
>JAHEJM010000158.1:1974-8590 GCA_024638815.1 Acidimicrobiales bacterium
GCCGGCGGCATCTACGCAGGCCTGCATCGGGCCTGGGTCGGCAACACCGGTTCGTAACCGTCGGTACTCGGCCCCACCGGTCGGCGTCGGCCGCCCGGGCCATGCATCTCCTACTCGGCTACCCGTTCGATCTCGATCTTGGCGTTGGCCACGACGGCGGCGATGGCGCCAACGGCGGCCCACGCCGGGAGCAGTAGCGCGCCGACAACGCCGACGGTAAGCGGCACCTCGATGAGCCGCTGGCCCTCCTCGTTGGAGATGATGATGCGGCGGACGTTGCCCTGGTGGACGATCTCCTTGACCTTGGCCAGGAGATCGTCGCCCTTGACGACGACCGTCTCGTTGTTCGTTTCCTCGGTGCTCATGTCGTTTCCTCCGAGCCCAGTGTCGTTCCTCATCGGTTGATGAATCTTGCACCCGTCAGCGGCCTGGTCGGTTCGGTTAGTCGGACCGAAATTCCTTCGGTCCTCGCAGCACCCGGGCCGGAAGCGTGATCAGGGCCTTGAAGAGCCCGAGAACCGCCGACACCGAGATGCCGACGATGCGAAACGGCAGGGTGAGCAACCAGACCAGTGGATAAAGGATCAGCGCCACGAGGGCGAGGGGCCAGGCAATCACCAGGAGAATGAGCCATAACAGGAACTTCAACATGTCGTACCTCCCTCGTCACGATGGTCGACAGCCTCGAGTCGAGGTGGTCGCCAACGCTGGAGAACTCGATTCACCGATTGAATCTAGACGTGGCCGGCCGCCGCGCCCAGGGCCGGAGGTCCTATTTGGGGGGGCCACAACCGCCGGTCCCGGCCTCAGCGGAACTCGGGGATCACCTGCTCGGCGAAGAGCCTCATGGTCGTGGTGTCCGGGTAGTCACTGCACCACGGATAGAAGCCGGTGCATCCCAGGGCCAGATAGGTGCGGACCTTCTCCGCCACCTGCTCGGGGGTGCCGACGAGGTTGCCGGCAGCCCAGCTGTCGAACGGTTCGTCGACGATCGACCGGGAGCCGGCGGCGATGATCTCATCCTCGGTCTCACGAATGAAAACCTCCGGTGACCAGGTCTTCTGAATCTCGTCGTAGTCTCGACCGACGGCGGCGCAGTGCTCTTTCAGCACCTCGCACTTGTGGGCGAACTCGTCCGGTTTGCCGCCGAAGTTGGAGGCGTCGGCCAGCCGGGCCACGACCCTCAGGGTGAGCTGCTCGCCTCCGCCGCCGATCAGCACCTGGGGTCTCGGTTCCTGGATCGGCTTGGGGTCGCACTGGGCGCCCTTCAACGTGTAGTGGCGGCCCTCGTAGTCGACGTCGGGTTCGGACCACATGCGGGTCACGATCTCCACCGTCTCGGAGAGCATGCGGATGCGGTCGGCCGGCTTGGGGAAGGGGTAGCCGTAGCCGTTGAACTCGTGCTCGTACCAGCCGGCCCCGATGCCCCAGATCAGCCGACCCCCCGACATCACATCGATGTTGGAGGTGATTTTGGCCACCAGCGATGGTTCCCGGTAGGGGGCGCAGCCCACCATCTGACCCAGCATGATGCGTGAGGTGACCTGGGAGACGGCGGCCATGGTGGTCCAGCATTCGAACATGGTCTCGTGAGCCGGCCGGGGGACGTTGTGGAAATGGTCGTAGACCCACAGCGAGTCGTATCCCAGCTCCTCGGCCAGCCGGGCGATCTCCACCGCCTTGGCCCATTTGTCCTGGGGGTCGTCGATCGAGGCCAGCTCCATCTTCCATCCTTGAGGAATGAATACGCCGAATCGAATGTCCATGGCGTCAGCCTAGGGGCCCCGCAGCTGGGCCGGCGAGGAAACGCATCGGCGATCCGGGCCGGCTTGAGCTGCGTTTCTCGGCCCAAAGCCGACGAATATCCGGCGGGAATCCGAGGTCACTCCGCCAGTGCGAACCCGCAGGCGTCGCAGAAGCGGGCGGTCTCAGCGTGGACCGATGATCCGCAATTGTGGCAGGATTGTTCTCGGGGGCGGCGGGAGCTGGCGACCTCGGCCGACACGATGCCGGTCGGGACGGCGATCACGCTGTAGCCGGTGATCATCAGCGCCGCGGCCAGGACTTGGCCGAGTGGGGTCGAGGGCGCAATATCACCGAAGCCGACCGTGCTCATCGTGACGATCGACCAATAGACCCCGCGGAACATCGAGTCGTAGCCGTGCTCCGGACCTTCGATCAGATACATGGTCGAACCGGTGATCACGTTGATGAGGACCACCACGATCAGGAACACGATGATCTTGCGGGAGCTGGCCCGGATGGCGCGAACCAGGAAGTCCGCCTCGCCGATGAATCGGACCATCTTCAACACCCGGAAGACCCGCAGCAGGCGCAGGGATCGAATCACGAGCAGGGACTGAGCCCCCGGGAGTACCAGGCTGAGATAGACCGGAAGGATTGACAGCAGGTCGACGACGCCGAAGAAACTGCGGGCGTATCGCCACTTCTTGTCGACGGCGACGAGCCGGGCAACATACTCGATCGTGAACAGGATCGTGATGATCCACTCGAGGACGAAGAGCAGCATGTCATAGCGGGCCTCGATCTCTTCGACCGTCTCGATCATGACCAGCAGCACGCTGAAGGCAATGAGCGCCAGCAGGCCGATGTCGAACGTTCGAGACTCCGGCG
Organism: Acidimicrobiales bacterium; assembly: GCA_024638815.1. Classification (GTDB taxonomy): domain Bacteria; phylum Actinomycetota; class Acidimicrobiia; order Acidimicrobiales; family SZUA-35; genus JAHELU01. The sequence goes on from JAHEJM010000158.1 coordinate 4,609, forward strand.
TGTCGTGGTCGAAGATGATGTGACGGACACGCGCCCGCCAATGCGTTCCGCTCATCTGCACGTTCGCATCGTAGTTCCGAACTCGGCGTCACAAGTGGAACACGACACCCGGGCCCCGTCCCGGATTGCCAAGGACCTTGGCCTCTGGTCCCCATCGGGGGCGGCGACGTAGGGTCACGGTGGCGGGATCTGGTGACCAGTCGAGGAGAGTGGAGGAGTCACGATGGCCGGCGATGAACGTCCCCTTGTGGCCACGGTGCGGCGAGCCGTTCGGGCCGAGAACCTCCAATGGCGGGTGTCGTACCTGCTGGACGACGACGACCGGGTTCCCGTGTACCCGCTGGGAGCGGAGCCCGAGGGTCTTCCCGAGGTCGGTGAGGTGCCCCCGGTCGATTTCCAGGCGGTCGTGGCCCGGTCGACCACGAATCCATTCCTGGCCCGACTGGCCCGAACCGCCGGTCTGCCGGCCGATCCCCTCGGCCGTAACCCGGGCACCGCCCTCGATGTCATGGCGTTGCCGGCGGCGGCAGCGTTGCCCACGTCGGTCGACTGGCGGTTCCGGTGGGGATGGCCCTGGGTCACCACGATTCGTGATCAGGACCCGTGCCAGGCGTGCTGGGCCTTCACCGCCGTGGCCCTGGTCGAGGCCATGAACCGCATCGAGCACTGTGTCTGGACCCACCGGTCCGAGGGCGATGTGCACAAGGGAATGGGGGCGACCTGTCCCAGTACCGGTGATTTCGCCAATGCCCTGAATCACATCAGGAGCCACGGGGTCTGCGACCCGGGCTGCTTCCCGTGGACGCCGGCCGACATCGCCCACACTCCGTGCTTCGACCGGGTGGGCCGGACCATCGGGTTCGATCGTCTGGAGTGGGTCGGCACGATGGAGGACCAGAAGCGGTGGCTCCACACCGTCGGACCCCTGGCCACCTTCTTCCAGGTCCACAACGACTTCTTCGCCTACGGTGGCGGCGTGTACCAACCGTCGAGTGGCTCCACAGCCGAGAGCAGTCACGCCGTGTTGATCGTGGGCTACGACGATGCCGACGGGTGCTGGATCGCCAAGAACTCGTGGGGTCCGGGATGGGGTGACAACGGCTACTTCCGGATCAAGTACGGCGTGTGCGACGTGGACAAGCGGGCCAAAATCGGTATCACCGGCACCGACCCCGACCCGCTGACCCGTCGCCGGCTCCACAACGGATGTTTCTTCGAGAGCGGTGGGGGAACCCTTCACCGGGATTTCGAGCTGCTGGCCAAGGACGGCACCCGCCTCCACCAATGGGTTCGCAGCGGCGATCACCACCCCTACCCGTGGAACCGGGTCGCCACTTTCGCAACCGACGTCGGCAGCCACCCCGCCTACACGGCCACCACCTTCGGCCGGAATCAGGAGACGGTGTACTCCACCACCGGTGGTCGGCTCCATCACTGGTGGCGGGAGCCGGCGACCGGCCCATGGCACGACGGCGGTGTCTTCGGTCCCACCGATGCGGCCGGCATCCCGGGGTTCATCCAGGGCAACTACGGCAGCCCGGCCAATTTCGAGGTCGTGGTGGGGACCACGTCGGGACAGTTCAACCACTGGTGGCGGGACCTCGGCGGCTGGCATGACGGCGGGCGCCACGGCAACAACATCAGTCATGTCGGCCCGGCGCTGGTCCAGGGCCGTGACGGTCCGTTCGGAAGCCTGGAGCTTCTGGTGGTCCTGGGCGATTCCCGTCTCCAGCACTGGTGGCGCAACGACGACCAGCACATGACCTGGTCGGTCCGGGACACCTTCGGTGAGGACGGCTACGAGAGTGCGCCGTGCATGATCGAGAGTCAGTTCGGGGCCGCCCACGAGCTGGCGACCGGCAATTACGAGATGTGTGTGGTCAGGGGCGACAAGATCGAGCATTGGTGGCGTTGGAACGGTGGCGACCGGCAGTGGCGCCACAGCACGACGTTCGGGGGTAGCGCAGTCGCAGTGCTGGGCATGACCCAGGGCAGCTGGGGTTTCAACCTGGAGTTGGTGGCCCTGCGGACCGACGGTCGGCTCCAGCACTATTGGCGGGATCTCGCCGGCTGGCATGCGGGGGTGATCGTTGCCTGAGCCCAACGCCGACGCTGACACCGCCGTCCCGGACCGGTTGGTGCTCGTCGTCGGAGACCGTTTCTCGCTCCTGCTGCCCGGCCTGGCGTCGGCCGGCTACGAATGGACGGCGGCCGTCGTCGGTCACCGACCGGAGCATGGATCGGTGGTGTCGGTCGAGTTGACCGTGGTCGAGGACCACGCCGAGAAGGATCGGGCCGACGCCACCTCCTTCAGCCTGCCGATCGAGGTCACCATCGTGGCCCTGGAGCCGGGTCAGGCCATGGTCCGACTCACCCTGGCCCGGAGTTGGCAGAGTCCGCCGCCGCTTCGACGTCACGACATCGAGGTGACGGTGAGCCGGGCCTGAGGGAGCCGGCGCCGGACCACGGGGCCTCCCCGGGGCGCCGGTCGCCTCGCCGGCTCTATGATCAGAGTTCGGCATGGTCAGCCGTCGGCAGGGCCAACAGTAGGCCGAACGTCGAGCCCAGGAGGACGAGCACGAGATGGATCAGTTGATCGAACCGACGCCGTGGACGGTGACCCAGACCGGCTTCGACATCGAGCGCAACCGCATCTACGAAAGCCTGTTCAGCCTGGGAAACGGCCACTTCGGATGCCGGGGCGGGCAGGAGGAGCACTACAGCGGCGACACGCTGCAGGGCCACTATCTGGCCGGCGTCTACTACCCCGATCCGACCCGGGTCGGCTGGTGGAAGAACGGCTATCCCGACTACTTCGCCAAAGTGCTCAACGCCGCCGACTGGACCGGTATTGACGTCCGGTTCGAGACGCCGGGTGGGCCGGTGGCCCTCGATCTGGCCACCGCCGACATCGAGCACTACGAACGCACCCTCGACCTGCGGGACGGTGTGCTTCACCGCCGGTTCCGGGCCACGCCGCCGGGTGGGCCCACCGTCGAGGTCGAGAGCACCCGGTTCATCAGCATGGCTCACCGTCACCGGGCCGCCATCCGCTACCGGCTGACGGTGCCGGCATCCGGGTCCGGCGACACCCCGGTCACGGCTTGGATCGGCCTGCCCATCGACGGCGACGTCTTCAACGAGGACTCCAATCACGAGTTCGGGTTCTGGGACGAGGTGGACCAACAGGCGGCCGGACCCAGAACCGTCGTGACGGCACAAACCAAGAACACCGGTTTCGTCACCACGGTGGGAGCACACGGGTCGGTGACCGTGAACGGGGTCCCGGTGGACACCGAGTGGACCCCGACCAGCCGCTCCCTCTACGCCACCACCGAGACCTCGGTGTCCGTCGGGCCCGGTGACACGGTGGAGGTGGTCAAGCTGGTGGCCGCCGTCACCTCCCGCCAGCCCGGCGTCGACGCGACCGCCAAATCGGTGACCGCCACCGCCCATGCCGAACTGGACGCGGCGATGGCCGACGGCTTCGATGCCCTCCACGACGAGCACATCGAACGCTGGCACACCAAGTGGCGGACCAGTGATGTCATCGTGGAGGGCGACGACGCCACCCAGCAGGGCCTGCGATTCAATATCTTCCAGCTCCACTGCACCTTCACCGGCGACGACCCCGACCTCAACATCGGGCCCAAGGGCTTCACCGGCGAGAAGTACGGCGGCGTCACCTATTGGGACACCGAGGCCTTCTGCCTGCCCTTCTATCTGGCCACCACCCCGTCCGAGGTGTCCAAAAACCTGCTCCGCTACCGCCATCGCCAGCTCGACAAGGCCATCGAGAACGGGGCCAAGCTCGGATTCGGGAGAGGCGCCGCCCTCTATCCCATGGTCACGATCAACGGGGAGGAGTGCCACAACGAGTGGGAAATCACCTTCGAGGAGATCCACCGCAACGGGGCCATCGCCTTCGCCGTGTTCGACTACATCCGCCACACCGGCGACACCGCCTATCTGCTCGAAGGCG
>JAHEJM010000046.1 GCA_024638815.1 Acidimicrobiales bacterium
CAGTTTCTGGCTCAGCTCGACCCGGCGTGGGATCCGGCCCAGGTCGACCGACCGACGGAGTGACCGATCGTGGCCCGGTGATCGGCGCAATACTGAGCGGTGGCCGGTCGTCACGATTCGGACGGGACAAGGCACTGGAGCCGGTCGGCGACCGCGCCATGATGGAGGTCGTGATCGAGGCGTTCCGGTCGGCCGGCGTGGATCCCGTCATCGCCATCGGTGGTTCGGCCGGTCACACCCTGGGCGTCCCTACGGTCGCCGATCGTTGGCCCGGTCTCGGACCGCTGGGAGGGGTGGCCACCGCACTCCATTGGGCCAAGCGGGGCCATGTGCTGGTCGCTCCCTGTGACCTGCCCCGATTGACCGCCGACCACGTGGCCCGGCTGCTGGACGTTTTGGACAGCATCCATGCCGCCGATGACAGCGGTCGACACCGTGCAGTGGTGGCCGCGGTCGAGGGCGAACCGGCCCACCAACTGGCCCTTTGGCCCGCCGAGTGGTGGCCGGAGCTTCGGTCGGCCCTCGACCAGGGGCGACGCAGGTTCGCCACCATGCTGGATCTCGGGCCCTGGATGTCGGTCGAGGTTCCGGCCGAGGCGGTGTTGGACGCCGACGATCCAGCCGAACTGAAGCGCCTTCTGGCCGACCGGAACGGCAAGGAGTGAGGGCACAACCGGGTGCCGGTCATGGGTCTGTGCGGGTCGGCGGGCAGGCGTCGCCGATCCTGCAGGTTCACTCCGCCGACGCACGGTTACGAAGCTGCGGCAATACACCGGGATTCCTTCCACGCCAACTACGGTGGCAGTCAGTTTCCCCACGGTCGGCTCGCCACCGGGCCGCCCCTCCGTTCCAACCTCAGGCATGACGAAGCCATCACAGAAATCGAAGAAGGCCACCGATCCGTCCTACCGCTTGGTGACCGAGCAGGCCCGGTTCGATGAGATTGTCGAGCAGCTCCTGACCGCCGACCGCTATGCGCTCGACACCGAGTTTCATCGTGAACGCACGTATTACCCCCAGGTTGCGCTGGTCCAATTGACGGCAGGCTCCGAGGTGTGGCTGGCCGATCCTCTCGAAGTCGATCTGGCACCCCTCAAGGCACTTCTGGAGGGCGACGGCTACTGTATCGTCCATGCCGGCACCCAGGATCTCGAGGTCCTCGAGTTGGTGTGCGGGGCAGTACCCCGACGACTTTTCGACACCCAGATCGCCGCCGGTTTCCTCGGCGTGTCGACGGGGTCACTGACCTCATTGGTCAGCCGCTTCCTGGGTGTCCATCTGCCCAAGGGCGACCGGCTGACCGACTGGCTGCGGCGTCCTCTGACCGACAATCAGCTCCGGTACGCCGCCTCCGATGTCGACCATCTGCACGAGCTGACCAGCGTCCTGGAAGATGAGCTGGAATCGTCGGGTCGGATGGAGTGGGTGGAAGAGGAATGCCGGCTCCTGCTGGAGCGGCCGCGGAGTCGACGGCTGCCGGAAGAGGCCATTCTCCGTATCAAGGAGGCCCGTAGTCTGAAAGGCCGGTCGTTCAAGGTGGCGACGGCCGTGGCCGCCTGGCGTGAACGCCGAGCCGCCGAGTCCAACGTTCCGGTGCGTCAAGTGCTGTCCGACCTCGGAGTGGTGGCCGTGGCCCAGCGGGTTCCGGAATCCACCAAGGACCTGTCCTCGCTTCGGGGGGTCGAGTCCCGCCATCTGCGAAACGGAGCCGCAAGCGAGATTCTGAATGCGGTCCAGGCAGGCCTGCGAATGACGGGTGTGCCGGAACCGGCCACCCGTTCACCTGAGCTGGCCCGTCACCTGCGCCCCGTGGTGACGTTGGTGACGGCCTGGGTGGCCCAGTTGGCCCGTGACAACCGGCTCGATCCCGCCGTTCTGGCGACCCGAGCCGATGTCGAGGCGCTGCTCAAGGACGATCCCGACTGCCGCCTCCTTCACGGGTGGCGCCAGGAAATGGTGGGCATTCCCATCGCCAGGCTGGTGGCGGGGGAGGCGGCGGTGGCTTTCGACGGTGACGGTCGACTTGTGCTCGAAACCCGTAGCGGCCAACCTCTGAGCGAGCACCGGCCCAACGACGAATGATCCGGTAGCGGGCTACTTCTCTGGCCTGGGGGACCGACCATGAACAACCTGCCGCCGCAATGGCGACTAGACTCGGTGGAGCGTATCTTTCGCCTACGGGGTTTCGCCATCCGGGGGCGGACGACGTAGAATGAATGGAGAATGTGCAGTCGGGGCACCTATCGACAGCCGTGCCCGACAACCCGAGAGAGTCGCAGGAGTGTCCCATGAAGAAGGGGCGTCATCGTCGTTACGAAGAAGCAAGAGCCCTCAAGCGGTCACGAGATGGAGATGATATCGAGTCGCTGATGGATCGACTTGACGACGATCCATTCGATCTTCCCACCACCCCCGAGGCGGCCCAGGTTCACGGCTACGACGAAGACCGTGAGGATGCCGAGGCCTACGACTGAGCCGCCGCAGTCCCTACCCAGCCCCTGGTTGGGCCGATTGCACCAACGGATATAGGCGTTTCGAGATGAAAGCCCGCCTTCAGAGGCGGGCTTTCATCATTGCCCGCCGAGTTTCGAGCCCTCCACAGGTGCTGATGTCGGTTAGGGTCACGACAACGAGAAAGGGTATTGCATGGTTGCCGATGCAAGCGGTGAGGCAGGTGCGGTTGTCGAACCGGATGATGTCGTCCCCCGCCTCGAGCACCTGCTCCACAAGGTGTCATTGCATCGCAAGGTGCGGCACGTCGTTCTCGGGGTCGCGCCGATAGACGGATCCTGGGAGTGGAGCGATGCAGCGGGAGAGGCCAACCCCGATGGGACACCGATGGCCCCGGATACACCCTGGTTCCTTGCCAGCGTGACCAAGCTGTACATCGCATCGGTGGTCCTGCGTCTTCACGAGCAGGGGCTGATCGATCTCGACGAACCGATCCCGGCGTACCTGCCCGACGGGCTGAAAACCGGTCTGCATGTTCGAGATGGTGTCGACCGGACCGCACAGATCACGGTCAACCATCTGCTGGCCCATGCCACCGGTCTTCCCGACTGTCTCGTCGAGCACCGCGAGGGAGAGCAAGGCTTGGTCGACGAAATCGAAGCCGGTGATCTGGCCTTCACCTTCGAGCAGGCGGTCGAACGGATTCGTTCGCTGACCCCTCATTTCCCTCCGGCCGATCTCACCGGAGGCCGCTCCAAGGTGCGGTACTCCGATACGAACTACCAGTTGCTGATGGTTATTGCCGAGCAGGCCGGTGGCCGATCGATGAGTGAGTTGCACCGGGCGTTGCTGTTCGAACCGCTGGGACTGCGCCACACCTGGTTCCCCGGCACTCCACCGTTGGGCCAGGTCGGCCGGCCGGCTACGTCGTGGTTGGGTGATTGGCCGCTGCACAATCGGCCGATGGCACTTCGCTCGCTGGGCGACCTTTTCAGCACGACCGGGGACGTCCTGAAATTCGGTCGTTCCCTCTTCACAGGGCGAGTCTTCGCCGACCGGATTACCGGCCAACTGATGTACCGACGGTTCAATCGATTCGGATTCCCCCGCAGCGTGGCCTCCATCGCGTCGCCGGCATGGCCCATCGAGTACGGCCTGGGGATGATGCGGTTCGCCCCGTCGAGACCGATGGCCATGGGTCGCCGTCTGCCGTCATTGCTGGGCCACACCGGATCGACGGCGTCATGGTTGTGGTACTCACCGCCCCTGGGGCTGCTCCTCGCCGGCACGGCAGATCAAGCCACCAAAGCCGCCCTCCCATTCCGGGCGGTGCCCATGGCGCTCCACGGATTGCACCACTGACGGTGGGTGCTTCGGACCCGATGACCGGGTTGGCCCCGGCGGCCGGCCAACGCGCCCGAAGCTGTCGCTACCGTGGCCCCGAGTCTGTGGTGTCGGTCTCGTCAAGGATCTCGCCCAGCTTGACGATCTCGGACATGTAGATCACTCCGATGAAGGTCTCGGACTCGTCCGTCACCGCCAGCTGATCGACCTCCCAATAGTCCATGGCGGCCATGGCGTCTCGCAGATTCCATGATGGGCGTGCCGATGGCGGCCCGGGGTCGAGCACCGTCGACACCGTTGTCGTCTCCCAGTCGGCCCGGTCGACCTCCGAGAGGGCGTCGATGGAACAGAGGCCGAGGTATCGGGACCCGTCGACCACGGGCACCGAGGGCTGGCGACGACCGATGGCATGAACCCAGACGAACTCCGAGATGGTGGCGTCCGACGGCACGGTCATCACATCGGTGGCGAGGGCCGCGGTCAGGGGCAGGGTCAGGCGACCTTCGAGATGGCCGATTCGCTCCACCCGTTGGCCGGCCGAGACCGAGGCCTGTCCGGCAACGAGCTGGGACACGGCGGCGGCAACCAGGGCCGGTACGACGGCGGCGCCCCGACTGGACTCGGCCACGAACATCACGGCGGCGATCGGTGTGCGGTACCCGGCGGCCAGAAACGCGGCCAGGCCGAGGAAGGGCCAGATGGTGGTGTTGTCGGCCAGATCGAGGGCCTGAAGGGCGTCACCCACCACACGGCCCATCAGCACACCCTGGATGGCCAAGGGGATGAACAGGCCACCGACACCGCCGGAGCCGACGGTGGTCAGGGTGGCGACCGCCCGAAAAGCGAAGAGAAGGGCGATCAGGCTGAGCGGCGGGCCTTCGCGCAACCAATCGACGACATGCAGCCCCGGCCCCAGGGTCAAGGGCTCGTCAAACAGTCGATTCGAGATCCAGGCCAGGGCGCCGAGCACGATCCCGCCGGCGACGGCCAGCTTCCACGCCGAGTGATGCCGTCGCAGGGCTTTGGCCCGCCGGATGGCCCAGGCAAACCACCGACCTCCGACACCTGCGGCGGCTCCCAGCGCCACGGCCCCCAACAGATCACCGAGACCCAAGTCGGTTTCGAACGTGAAACCCAGGACGGTTCCGGGGTGGACGAACGGCATCAGAACGAAGGTCAGGTAGCTGGTGGCCGATGCCACCAGCGAGGGTAGAAGGGCTCGATGAACCACATCGTCCCGATACGGCGATTCGAGGGCGAAGACCAGGCCGGTGGCCGGCGCTTGGAAGATGGCCGAGACACCGGCTGCGGCACCGGCCGTGAGCAGCAGCTTTGAACCGTCCCGCCCCAGCCACCGCTGCAGCCTGGCGTGGATCTTGAATCCGATGGTGGAACCCAGGTAGATGGATGGGCCCTCGATGCCCACCGCACCACCGAGCCCGATCGTGGAGATGCCGGCGGTGATACGGGCCACCAGGGGTCGCCGGGCCAGATTCGGATGCCGAGCATGAAAGGCGTGGATGTACTCGTCGGAGGTCGACGGAGAGCAGTCGGCCCCGACATATTTCAGGATGGCCACTGCTCCGAGGAGGCCGACGAGCGGAGCCAGAACCTGGACATACAACGGCCACTCGAAGAGGCGCTCGAGCAGCAGCTCGACGATCACATAATCCACGACCGACACTGCGAAGCCGACGAGGACCCCGACACCGATGGCTGCCAGCAGAAGCTGGCTGCTTCGCCCTTCCGGCAGCAGCGGCCCGAGCCGCGCCAGGGCACGATCGAGACCCGGTACCCGGTGACGGAGGTCGCGTGGCGATATGAGTGAACGGAGCGGCACTTAGGACAGGACGACGGGTACGGCTCGGCGGGACGAGCGGGCCCCGAGCTGGCTACAGAGCCGATCGTAGACCGGCTTGCCGACCATCTCGATCAGCTCGGCCCGGCACGTCCGGTATACGGGTTCCGCTCCGCCATAGGCCTGGTCGTTCTCGATGCACCACCAGTGAAAGTCCTGGCCGCCAGGACCCCAGTCCCGTCGTTGCCAGGCCCTTACCAACACCGTCTCGTGACCGTAGTTGTCTTCGTGGACGTCGAGATGGAGCGGAACCTGCCAGCACACGTCGGGTTTCCAGTCCATCGGCCGCTGCCCGGCCTGCTCGGCCGCCAGATGCAGGGCGCATCCCTCCCCGCCGGCGAACCCCGAGCGGTTGAGGAAGATGCAGGCGCCTGCCACCTTCCTGGTCACCCACTCACCCGATTTCTTCCGTCGCAGCGGGCCGCCCTTGGCCATTGCCCGGTCCCGGAACTGCCAGTGGTCCGAGGTCAACTGTCGGGCGAAGGCCTCAACGTTGCCACGATCCTCTTTGTCACTTATGTGGGCGCCATGGGTGCAACAGCCAAGCACTCCGGACGGGTCGGGCTCGGAGTCGATCGACGGACAGCCCTGTCCGTAGATGCACGTGTAGGGCGACAGCAGAAAGGTGGCATCGAACAACCACGTGGTGTTCGACTCCTCATCCAGCACGCTCAGCCAGTCGTGCCCATCTACGGGTGGACGCACCGAGGGCAGGTTACCGCTTCTTTGCCGGGGCGCGGCGACGGCTGAGGAAATCGGCTCGACCGTCTCACCGTCACCGGGCGGGGGCACAATCGATGGTATGGATCGGCAACGGCTGGAAGAACTCCGCATTCGACTGCAGGCGGTCAGCGACGATATCGGAGACATGTCGATGGAGCTGCTGCGGGAGGCGGTGGAGGCCGGGCGAGGGCGACCGGAGCTGGATCGAACGCTGAGCAAGGTTCGCCGCTCGGTCGACAAGGCCGTGGCGTTGCTGGGTCGGGCCGGCGATCAAACGGAATCCTCGTCGGGCTCGGGCCCGACGTCGTGAACCAGTCCTCGGGCCGATGAGGCGTCGGCCTCGCCGCCGAACTCGTTGATCCGCTGGATGAGAGCCAGCAGCCGGGCGAAGCTGCGGTCGTTGAACTGCAGTGCCAGCCGGTGGAGATTCAGGTTGTCATCGTCGCGGATCTCGGACTTGGTTGCCTCGGTCCGCTCGATGCGCCCCGCCGCCAGGAGGTCGGCGAATTCGTCGTTCAGCTTGTCGATCGCCTCGTCGGACAGGGGATGCACCGTGCGCAGGATGAGACGGTGACCGACGAAACGAAGGGAGTGATAGGAGGAGTAGAAGCTGCACACATAGTCGGCGGCCTCGAGCGGATCATGGGTGTGGAGGTAGAGTCCGGTGTCGAACTCGGAGATCATGCCGCCGTCTCGCAGCTGACTCTGTACGAAGGACTCCCAGGCGTCCCAGTAGGTCGACTCGGGATGATCCATCAGGACAATGGGGACCGGATAGCTCTTGCCGGTCTGGACCAGGGTCAGCAGCTCGAAGGTCTCGTCCAGGGTGCCGAAACCGCCGGGCAACAGGGCGAAGGCATCGGTCTCCTTCATGAACGTGAGCTTGCGGGTGAAGAAGTAGCGGAAGGTGGCCAACTTCTCGTCCCCGTTGATCACATCGGCCGCCTCCTGTTCGAACGGCAGCCAGATGTTGACCCCGAACGAGTTCTCCCGTCCGGCACCCTCGAGGCCGGCCTGCATGATGCCGGGGCCGGCGCCGGTTATGGCCATCCAGCCCCGCTCCGCCATGAGCCGGCCGTACTCCCGGGTCAATGCGTAGTCGGGGTGGTCGGGCTTGGTCCGGGCCGAGCCGAAGATGCAGACCTTGGGCGCCTGGTCATAGGGGTTGAACACCTTCCAGGCGTTGAGCATCTCGGCCAGTGACTGGTTGGCGATCTTCAGCTCCAACCGGTCGATGTCGGCGGCGTCCATATCGAGGGCCGTGACCAGGAGGGACCGCACGAGATCGTCGTTGCGATCGGTTCCGACCTCGGTCAGGAGTTGACTGAGCCAGCGGTCGATGGATTCCTGGCCGAAGGTCCTACGCGGGCGGGGTGGGGTCATGGATGCTTCGATTCAACTCGACGTCAGAGTTCGGCCGGCGTGGATTCGTCGGCGACGATCCGATCATAGAGGGTCGAGCGTTGCACCAAGGGCCGATCGAGAGATGCCGCGAGTTGTTCGAAATCGGTGACCGTGACCCGCTGGCCGTGTGAGGCGCCGGCGGCCCGGGAGATGTTCTCGTCCATCAGGGTCCCGCCCAGATCGTTGCAGCCGGCCTGGAGAAGCTGGCGGACACCGTCGAAGCCGATCTTGACCCACCCGGACTGGATGTTGTCGATCAGTCCTCGGTAGGCGATGCGGGCCACGGCGTGAACGAGCAACGTCTCGCGGAAGGTCGGACCTCGACGGGCCTTGCGTTGAAGGTAGATGGGTGCGGCCATGTGGACGAAGGGCAGGCCCACGAACTCGGTGAACCCGCCGGTTTCGGCCTGGAGGTCCCGGGTGACCAGCAGGTGTCCGACCCAGCTCTCGGGTTGCTCGATGGAGCCGAACATCATGGTCACATTCGACCGCAGCCCGACCGAATGGGCGATGCGATGGGCTTCCAGCCATTCCTCGGTGTTGAGCTTGTCGGGGCACAGGGTGGCTCGCACGTCGTCGTCGAGAATCTCGGCCGCCGTTCCCGGCAGTGAGCGCAGGCCGGCTTCCATGCAGCGCCGGAGGTAGATCTCCAGCGGTTCACCCAGCCGTCTGGCACCTTCGGTCACCTCCAATGCGGTGAACCCGTGGACATGGATATCGGGAGCGGCCTCCTTGACCGCCCGGCAGACGTCCAGGTAGTACTCGCCGTCGAAATCGGGATGGATGCCGCCCTGGAGGCATACCTCGGTCGCTCCCAGCTCCCACGCCTCCCGAACTCGGTCCTGGAGTTCCTCCAGGCTGAGAAGGTAGGGCTTACCTCGCAGATTCAGGCTCAGCGGACCCTTCGAGAAGCCGCAGAACCGGCACTTGAAGGTGCAGACATTGGTGTAGTTGATGTTGCGATTGACCACGTAGCTGATGTCGTCCCCCACGGCGTCGCGGCGCAGCTCGTCGGCCAGCTCGGCCACGGCCGCCACCTCGGGGCCACGGGCCCGGAAAAGGGTGAGCAGTTCGTCGAAACCCGGTTGCTGTCCGGCCCGGACACCGGTGATCACCTCGGCCACCGGTCCGGTCATGTCGCGCCGGCCGCCTGCGGCGACCAGCGGCGGCGGCTTGTCGGGCGAGCCCGAATACCACTGGGTGGAGCGGTCGCCGATCAGGATCACATCGGAACCGTCATCACCCTGGGTGACGAATTCAGCCTTCTCCGGGAACTGGGCACCAGGATCATCCCGGCCCAGCCCCTCGGCGTCGGATCGGTCCATCACGGCGAACAGCAGATCAGGGTCGAGCCACCTGGATCGACCGTCCGGGTCCCGGTCGAGGATGTGATCCGGATAGACAGTGAGACGGGGTGCGAGCCCGTAGCCTCGGCTCTCGGTCACGGCTCGCAGCCGATCGAGGTCGGGCCAGGGGCGTTCCGGGTTGACATGGTCGGCGGTGACCGGCGAGACCCCACCCCAGTCGTCGATGCCGGCGTCGAGGAGAGGGCCGAAGTCGTCGCTGAGATTGGGCGGAGCCTGAACGTGGATGCCGGAAGGCAGGATCAGCCGGGCCAGGGCCACCGCCCGGTGGAAGTCGTCGTCACGACAAGAATCGGCCCGCCACATCGCCGTGCCTGCCTTGGGGAGGAAGTTCTGGACGATGACCTCCTGCACGTGGCCATGGCGTCGGTGGGACTGGGCGATGGCGCCGAGCGCCTCGACGCGATCCCGTTCGTCCTCGCCGATACCGACCAGGATTCCCGTCGTGAACGGGATGCGGAGCCGGCCGGCCGCCTCGAGTGTGGCCAGTCGCCGGGCCGGGACCTTGTCCGGAGCGTTGCGGTGGCAGTCCAGGTCGGATCGCAGCGTTTCGATCATCATTCCCTGGCTGGGAGCCACCGTGCGAAGGGCGGCCAGTTCGGTACTCGACAGGGCTCCGGCGTTGGCATGGGGTAGCAGGCCCGTCTCTTCGATCACGAGGCGGCACATCTCCATCAGGTACTCGACGGTCGAGGAATAGCCGTTGTCCGACAGCCATTGCGCCGCGGCGGGATAGCGCAACTCCGGCCGTTCACCCAGCGTGAACAACGCCTCATGACAGCCGGCTCGAGCCCCCTTGCGGGCGATGGCCAGGACCTGATCGGGCGAAAGGTAGGGCGATTCGAGCCGGGCTGGAGGTTGGGCGAAGGTGCAGTACCCACACTGATCGCGGCACAGCATGGTGAGCGGTATGAAGACCTTGGGGGAGTAGGTGATCCGCCGGCCGAACAGCGCATTGCGACGTTCGGCCGCCATTGCCAGCAAGCGGTCGGTGGGGACAGCACCGAGCCGGAGATGGTCGGGATCCGGCACCACCGGGGGAACATCGGTGCCGCCGATCGTCGGTGCGTCGGGCTCGAGACCGAGCCTCGGCCGTGCGGTATCGGCGATGGTGACGTCAGTTGGATTCATGCACGGTGCTCCCTGGTCCGGGCCGGCTGGCGATCTGCCCCGGCCGCAGTGCTGTGTCGCATTGGGGGCATCGCACATCGAGTTCCAGTCGATGCCCGCATTCCTGGTGGAACAAGATGGTGGGTGGCCCGTCGCTGGCGTACCACCGGTCCCCCCATCCCATAAGGGCGATGAGGGCCGGTGAGAGATCGGCCCCCTTCGCCGTCAGCCGGTACTCATGGCGCATCGGCCGGTCCTGATACGGCACCTTCTCCAGAACCCCGCTGCCGACCAGCTTCGCCAGACGGTCGGTCAGGAGGTTCCTGGCGATGCCCAACTCGTCGTGGATCTGACCGAATCGTCTTTGCCCCCGGAAGATGGTTCGGAGGATCAAAAGAGTCCAGCGGTCACCGACCACATCAAGAGTGGCGGCGATGGAGCACTGATCGGTGCCCGAATCCATCTCGGTTGGCATCCTTGGCACGGTATGCGACTAGGTTTTGATTTGCAACTCACCCTTGATCGGTGAGTGGCCCCTGGTCGGCGGCACCACCTCTGCGCTCCCCGTCCGGCCATGACCACGGAACAGGCCCTCCGTCACGGCCGGGGTGAAGATGCCAACAAGCGGGACGTCAGCGTGAGGCAACCAGGCGGTCGAGCGGCTCTGAGGCCGGGTCGTGCCGAGTGAACCCCCTCACGATCAGCCAGATGGCCATGGCCATTTCCTGGACGGCGAGCGGTACAACAAGCAGGTTCAACGTTGATGCGTTCGAGTTGAGTGATTCGAACATCACCAGCAGACCGGAGGCAAACATGAGTGGCACACCGATCAGGCCCCACAACGCCAGCCAGCGGGGAATGAGCCCGTGTCGAAGAAACGCCCAATTCAACACCAGTGCCGAGATGCTGAAGATCATTTGGGCGCCCAGATAACCGGTCCAGTCACTGGCCGCCTTGAGCGACTCCGCCAGCACCGGCGCACCTGCCACATCTCCTCCGTCGGCCGCTGCGAATTCCCAACTCAGTGGCACCAGCAGAAGACCGGCGACCAGCCCGATGGCGATGACCACCACCTCGAGTGTTCTGGCCAGGACATAGGACAGGGCCAGCGTCTCGCTATGAGCTCTGAGAATGGGAGAGAGCAGAACGGCAGTACCAACCATCGCCGCCAGCATGATGAAGATGAGCATCTCGCCCAGAATCATTGAGCCTTGGTTGGAGTGCACTGCTGAGAGCAGTTCCTCGTCTCCGAGAGTTGACGACATCACCAGCACGCTCAATACCCCTGAGACCGTGGCCAGGACGAACAACCAGCCGGTTTGTTGCGCCGGCCCCCTGAAATACTTCATCTCACACCTCCAGATCCGATCTAGCCTCAATGCTCTCAAGATGTGACCCTCTTGGGGTAGAGGCGAAGGTCCGCAGACAGGATCCTCGCCGCTCACACCGTCCGTTCTTTGGAGGCGATTGGGGCCTGCGGGCCCGCAGGGACCCGCCCGTGCGCCATCGTGACAAACGGCGGCTTGTGCAAGGAGATCGGATCCCGGCGCCGCGACGAAAGACCGGCGGGGGCGACGGGCCGGAGCCGGGGATGGTTGCGCCGGGTGGCGACCCCGTCGGGGAGATCGGACGGAGCGCCTCGGCGGTCAGTTCACCTCTGCGGCTCGCGAACCAAGAACGTCCAGCGCCTCGTCGAAGCTTTTGGCGAATCCGGCCACTCCCTCGGTCTCCAGCGTGGCCGCCACCTCTTCCAGCTCGATACCAAGCTCAGCCAGGTCGGTCACCACTTGGTGGGCCTCGTCGATGTCGAGATCGAGGGTGCGGGACAGCGAGCCGTGGTCGTCGAAGGCGGCGAGCGTGTCGTCGGGAAGGGTGTTGACGGTGTTGGGACCGATCAGGTTGTCGACATACAGCGTGTCGGAGTAGGCCGGATCCTTGGTCGAGGTCGACGCCCACAGCGGCCGTTGCAGCCGGGCATTCCGGGCCGACAGTGCGGCCCATCGATCCCCGGCAAAGGTGTCGAGGAACAACTGGTAGGCCAGCTTGCCCTGTGCGATGGCGGCCTTGCCCTTGAGGGCCCGGGCTTGGTCGGTGCCGATCTCGTCAAGACGCCGATCGATCTCGACATCGACACGGCTGATGAAAAACGAGGCCACCGACGAGATGTGGGACAGGTCCCCATCGACGGACTCCAGACCGGCTATGTAGGCCTCCATGACCGCCTTGTACCGCTCCAGGCTGAAGATCAGCGTGACATTGATCGACCGTTGCTCCGAGATGAGGGTCTGGACGGCGGGTACGCCTTCGGCCGTGCCCGGCACCTTGACAAAGAGATTGGGTGCGTCGATGGTGCCGTGCAACGCCCGGGCCGCCTCCACGGTGCCGGTTTCGTCATGGGCAAGTTCGGGTGCAACCTCGACCGAAACATAGCCGTCCTCTCCGCCCGAGGCGTCGTGGACCGGAGCCAGGAGGTCGAGGGCCTGGTTGATGTCGGCCACCACCAACCGCCAGTAGGCGTCGGTCACGTCGAGCCCCGACCGGACCAGCGACTCGAGTTGGTCGTCATAGTCGGAGCTGTCCGACATGGCCTTGGCGAAGATCGACGGGTTCGAGGTCAGCCCCCGCACTCCACGATCGATCCACGATTGCAGCTCGCCGCTGGCCATCCATCCCCGACGAAGATTGTCGAGCCAGGGGCTCTGTCCGTACTCGTCATACAAGTCGTGGAGTCGACCCATGTTGAATCATCCTTCCGGTCACGTACCCCGCTGGGTTCCGAATGCCTTGTGTCGAGATCGTGTCGAGATGCTGTGGTTTTGGAGTGCCCGATTCGGACCCGACCTCAGTCTCGTTCCTCGGCCAGCAACTCCCGTGCCGTGGCCGCCACCGACTCGGCGTTGATGCCGAGCCGGCGGAGGACTTCGGCGCCGGGAGCCGACGCACCGAATCGATCTATGCCTATCGTAGCGTCGGCGTACCGCTCCCATCCGAGGGTCACACCGGCCTCGACCGACACGGTTGGATGCCATGGGTCGAGCACGGTGTTGCGATAGTCCTCGGGCTGCTGGTCGAACAGGTCCCAGCAGGGCATCGACACCACATTGGCCGCGACCCCTTCGTCGGCGAGCAGTCCCGCCGCCTCCAGTGCCACCGAGACCTCGCTGCCGGTGGCCACCAGGGTGACGGCGGCGTCATCGTTGTCGAGTACGCGGTAGGCGCCCAGGCGCACCGAATCGGCATCGGTCTCGGCCAGCACGGGCACTCCCTGTCGACCCAGAATGAGGCCGGTCGGCCCGTCGGTCTCCAGGGCCAGAGCCCACGCTCCCGCCACCTCGCGCCCATCGGCGGGGCGCACCACCCGCAGGCCGGGGATGGCCCGCAGGCTCATGAGGTGCTCCACCGGTTGGTGGGTGGGTCCGTCCTCACCCACGCCGACCGAGTCGTGGGTCCAGACGAAGACACACCTGGCCTTGGACATGGCCGCCAGTCGAACCGACGGCCGCATGTAGTCGGAGAACACCAGGAAGGTGCCACCGATCGGCACCACGCCACCGTGGCGGGCGGCACCGACCAGGGAGGCGGCCATGGCATGTTCGCGGACACCGAAGAACAGCTGCCGGCCGCCCGGGCTACCGGCGGCTTGTGCCTGGTCGGAGATCTTGGTGCCGGTATTGCCGGTGAGATCGGCTGCTCCCCCCACCAAGGTCGGTAGTATCTCGGACAGCTCGTCGAGTACGGCCTGGGATGCCTTACGGGTCGCCACCTTTTCGCCTGCGGTGAATCCGGCGGCCGCTTTGGCCGTGGCCTGTCGGATCTCGTCGATGCGAACGGTTGATGGTGGCGTCCAGATCGAGCGGAACAATTCGGCATCGTCCGAGGCGTCGACCCGCGCTCGCCACTCCCGACGGGAGTCGGCACCCCTTCGTCCTGCGGCCCGATACAGCTCCCGGACGTCGTCGGGAATCCAGAAGGACTCGTCGGGAGGCAGGCCCATGACCGACTTGGTGGTTGCGATCTCCTCGGGATCGAAAGGGTTGCCGTGGGCCTCGTGGTGATCGGTCCATTTCGGCGACGGGTAGCCGACGTGGCTTCGGATCATGATCAGCGACGGTTGCCCGGTGTTGGCCCGCGCCTGCTCCAGCGCGGCGGTGAGGGCGGCGAGATCGTCGGCCTTGTCCCCGATATCGATGACATCCCAACCGTAGGCCTCGAAGCGGGCGGCAGCGTTGTCACTGAGCGCCAGCTCGGTTGAACCGTCGATGGTGATGTGATTGTTGTCGTAGGCCACGATGAGCCGGCCGAGGCCGAGATGTCCGGCCAGTGAGGCCGACTCGTGGCTCACCCCTTCCGACAGGTCACCGTCGCCGGCCATGACATAGGTGTAGTGGTCGCACAACTCGGAGCCGAACCGTTCCCGCAGGAAACGTTCGGCGACCGCCATACCCACCGAGTTGCCGAATCCCTGACCCAGCGGACCTGTCGTGACCTCGACCCCGGCGGTATGGCCGGCCTCGGGATGTCCCGGTGTCCTGGATTCCCACTGCCGGAACTGCTCGAGGTCGTCCAGCTCCAAACCGTGACCGGTCAGATGCAGCATCGAGTAGAGCAGGATGGAGGCGTGGCCGTTGGACAGGATGAAACGATCACGGTCGGGCCAGGCCGGGTCGCCGGCATCGTAGGTCATGATTCGGGTGAACAGCACATGGGCCAGCGGGGCGAGGGCCATGGCCGTTCCCTGGTGGCCGGAGTTGGCCTTCATCGGTCCGTCCATGGCCAGAGCCCGGACCACATTGATGGCCCTTTCCTCGAGCTCGGCGTCGACGTTGAGATCGGAGTCGGGGCTGTTCACGATGTGGTGTTCCTTCCATCCGGACCTGGCGAGATCGGCGACCACCACGGGGCGGCTACGGACGCCTGTGGTGTCGACGCCTACGCTAGCGGACCGGCGGGGCCCCGAACACCAGGGACCGAACCGCTCCCGGCATGAGACCGGGAGACGGGATGATGAGTGGGGCCAGTCGACCGGCCATGTCGTCGACGTCGTGATCGGAGCCGACCTCGTTGGGTTGCCGCCGGTATTGATCGGAAACAGCCAGGAGGGTCCGCCGGCCAACGCCGACACGACGTTCGACGGCGATGAGCGCGTCCACCAGATCGGGAACGGCCACGGTGATGGTCGACGAGATCGTCATCGCGGAGTCGGAACCGTCGGCGCGCGTGCGGTGCGGTGTCGCACCGAGAATAAGCGAACCGGCCGACCGGTCGACGGCGAGAACGCGGTACCAGAGGTTGTCGAGACCGATGAGCAACGCCTCGGGCCGCAGATCAGGGCGGTCGATTCCGGCCGTCAGCTCGTTGATCACATCGAGGCCGGGGCGATGGTTGATGGTTGTGACCTCCCGGCCGCGAACGTGGGCGGACAGGTCGGTTGCCAGCGGCCGAACCCCCTGGAAGTCCATCACGGCGGCATCGACGGGGTCGAAGGAAACCGCCGCCGTCGCCGACCCCACGGCTTCGGAATCGACGGCCAGAAACCGGCGAATCGACCCATCGGCGGACCGGGTCCCGTCATGAGGCCCGGTGTGATCCCACCCCGGGCCCGCTCCGTCGCCGGTCAACTCCACGTCCCAACCGGTGAAAGTGACCATCGGTCGCGGGCCCGAGGTGAGTCCGGTCGTGAAGCCGTCGGCCACCACCTCGGCCGGCCCGTTGTCGGTGGCGATCACGGCCAAGGAGCGATGCCGGCTCCGATCCGAGGTTGCCGGCATGTCGGCCCGGGGGTGGAGGATCTCGGGCAGGGCACCGGCCACGGCCATCTCCGGTCGGAGCATCCGGCAAACGGTGCGCCAGGCCAGTGACCGGGACCCGGTCGGCCACGATCCGGCGAACAGGCCAAGCACCGTGGTGGCCATCACCCGGGAGTCGTGAACGGCACCGACGACCTCGCCGACAGCCGTCGCCGGGTCGGGGTGGGCGCTGAAGGCGAACACAGTCTCGACCGAGGGAGGCGGGGACGTCATGGTTCGTCGGCCCCGAAGCCCGGCGGCAGGTGCTCGATCAGGAAGTGGGCGGTAGCAGGGTGTAGGGCACGATGTGCGGGCGCCCCCCGTCGATGCTGCAGCGGGCAATCACGGTCCCGTAGTCCTCGAAGGCCAGATCGGCTCGCACCAGACGGTAGTTGAACTTTCCCGGCTCGATCTGGAGGGGCTGCACGTTGCGGGCGAGCGGTTCCGTGTCCAGGTCGTCCCCGCCATCGGTGGCATCGGTCGGTCCCCACGGCCGATCAGAATAGTCCTCGGGCAGCAGTTCGAACACCACTTCCAGGGCCCCCAGCTCCTTGCCTCCCGGGGGATTCCACACCAGCACCACAAGATGGGGTGCCACGGTCACCGGCACCGGCCCGGGGGCCGGGGCCGAGAACTGCACCCCTCCGAGATCAATGCGGGTCGACGGTCCGGGCACCGACCGCAACTCGATGTCATCCATGAAAAGAGCGGCAATGATCTCCATGGGACCTCAATCTAGTGGCGCGTGGTGGCTTGGATGTTCACGATTAGTCAAATCTCGGCGTCGTTTGGCCGGAGGCCAAACTCAGAAGCAACTCGGAGAGTTGCTTCTGAGCCGCCCTGTCGGCGAACACCAGTGGTACGCGGCCGGTGACACGGCGAACTATCGTGAGTCCGTGTCCGATCCATCGACGAAGGACCTGATTGTCCAGGAGGCCCGCGCGTGCTTCGCCAATCAGGGCTATGAGGGCACGTCGCTCAACGACATCGCCGCCGGAGTGGGGATACGCCGGCCGAGCCTGCTGCACTACTTCCCGTCCAAGGAGGCCATCTATCAGCACGTGATGCAGGAGGCTCTGGCCGATTGGGGCCATCGGGTCGACGCCATTCGCTCCGGCGACGTCGACGGGTGGGAAATGGTCGACCGGGTGCTGGAGGCAAGCTTCGAGTTCTTCCGCATGAATCCCGACATCGTTCGTATCGTTCGTCGCGAGGCGTTGACCGAGAAGGGGCACCTCGGTTTCGATCTCGGAACGGCACTACGGCCATTCTTCCTTCGGGCGGTGGCGTTCTTCGAGAGGGAAATGGAGGCGGGACGCTTCCGCCATCACGATCCCGAGAACTTGGTGGTCACAGGCTACGGGGCCCTGCTGTCGTACTTCTCCGATCACTGGATGTTGAGCGGCCTGTTGAATCGTGATCCGTTCTCGCCCGAGGCCCTGGAGGCCCGCTTCGTTCACATCCGAGCCTTTGTTCGTGCTGCCTTGGAGCCGCCCGGTACGTAGACGCCGGCGCTCCCGGTCCAGCGTTGACGGCGCCGCCATCGGGGTCGAGTCGGCGGCGCATCGTCGGGCGTCGGCGGTGCTAGGTTGGGCCTGTCATGGATGTTGCCACCTTTGTCCGCCAGTGGCTTCCACCGCTGGTCCTCGCCGCCGTTGCCCTCGGCTCGTGGCGGGCGGCGGAACGATCCGACTTCGAGGCGGTTCGAATTGCCGACGAGCCCTACGACCTGACGCTGGACACGCCGGCGTTCTCCGCCCGGCGTTTGCCCAAGACGCTTCAGGCGCCGGTCAGCGACGAGATTCTGGCCGACGCCATCGCCGAACCGCTGGCCGGCGCTCCCGAGCAGACGTGTCTGGTTGTTGTCTCCGACGACCGGCCGATCGATGTAACCGATCGCCCTGACGGAGCGCTGGTCCCGGCATCCAACGAGAAGCTGCTGACCACCTTCGCCGCCATCGAGATTCTCGGCACCGATTTCACCTACCGCACTCAGGTCAAGGCCTTGGCCGGTGTGGAAGAGGGCGTGCTCGACGGCGATCTGTACCTGGTGGGAGACGGCGATCCTTTTCTCTACACCGAGGATTGGCTCACCCAGTACGAGGACGGCGGCGAGCGAAGCCACACCAGCCTCGAGGCGCTGGCCGACAGTGTGGTGGCAGCCGGCTTGACCGAGATCACCGGGACTCTGATCGGTGACGAGTCGTTGTTCGACAGCGAACGGGACGGACCGTGGGCCGACCGGCTCGATCTACAGATCGGGCCGATGTCGGCGCTGTCGGTCAACGAGGGTTTCGTCGATTGGCCCGCCGTCTACCCGGGGACGCCACGAACCCGGTCCCAGACCGACAATCCGCCCCTCCACGCCGTCTCGGTCTTTGGCCGGCTGCTCCAGGAGCGAGGCGTCACCGTGGCTGCCAACGGGGTGGGAACCACCCCCGACGGAGCCCGGGTGGTGGCCGAGGTCGTGTCGCCGCCGCTGATCGACACCGTGACCCATGTCAACTCCTACAGCTCCAACCTGGGCGCCGAGCTGCTCTTGAAGCGGCTCGGATTGGAGTTCAAGGGGGAAGGGACCACGACCGCCGGCACCGAGGCCGTCCTTTCGGTACTGTCGTCGGTCGGCATCGAAACCGAGTCCTTGATGGTGGCCGATGGTTCGGGCTTGTCGGAGCAGAACCGTCTGACCTGCGGGGCGGTTGCCTCCGTGTTGACCACGGCCGGTGCCGACTCCGAGTTCGCCGATTCGCTTGCCGTCAGCGGTGAACGGGGCACGCTCTCGGAGCGCTTCACCGGTCCGACATTGGCCGGCATCGTCCGGGCCAAGACCGGCTCGCTCCGTGGGGTCAGCGCTCTGTCCGGTTTCGTCGACTCGGTCGATGGCGACGTCGAAACCACGTTCGCCTTCATCGTCAACGACTCGGATCTGATCGCCGACACCAGGATCCTGCCCGTCCACCAAACGGTTCTGGAGTCCTTGCATCGCTATCCCGAAGGGCCGACCATCGAACAGTTGTCACCTCGGGCCGCTGTGGCCTCTTGAGCGCCACGACGGGGATACTAGACCTATGAGCGACGAGACGACGGAAGAGACGGTTGACGACGATGGTGGTTCCGGCCCCGGCGGCCCCTTGGGTGGGCGCCGCGAACTGCCCCAGTTCCCACTGCCGTCGGTCATCATGCCGGCCACGGCGGCGCCGCTTCACGTGTTCGAGCCCCGATACCGCCGGCTGGTGAAGGACGTCCTGGCTTCGGATCGGCTCTTCGGGTCCTGCCTCATCACCCGCGGTCCCGAGGTCGGTGGGGGTGACGTGCGAAGCGACGTGGGCACGGTGGTCGGTTTGGCCCAGGCCCAGGAGCTCGATGACGGCCGGTGGGTGATCGTGGTGGCCGGGCGGCAGCGATTCCGGGTCGAGGAATGGTTGGACGACGACCCCTATCCGCGCGCCGTCGTGTCCCCATGGGCCGACGAGCCGGATTCGACCGAGGACGAGATGCGACTCGGACCGGCGAGGGTCGAGATCGACGAGGAGTTTCGGCGCTGCCTTGCCCTGGCCTCGGAGTTGGGTTATCCGTCGCAGGATGTTCGGGTGTCCGCGGCACTGCCCGTGGCCCTGTTCCAGATGGCCGCCGTCCTCCCGCTGTCCGCACTCGACGCCTATCGGGTCCTGGCCGCGCCCGGCGTGGCCACCCGCCTCGACCTGATGCGGGAACTCCTGGCCGACACCGCCGAGCTGCTTCGGCTTCGCCTGGCCGAAGGGTGAGGCCGGTTCGGCCCGGGTCGACGTGACGACCTTGGCCGGTTCCCACACGTTCGCCGCCAAGAAGTCCTACACTCGGGGAGAGTCAACAGGCGTTCGGACGGGGAAGGGCAGGTAGGCAGATCGAATGGCGATGAAAAATCCCATCGAAGAAGTCCAAGACATCCAGAATATGGTGGTCGACTATGCCAAGCAGGAGACGGTTGATCCGCTCAAGACGCTTGGCCGGTATCTCGGACTCGGTCTGGCCGGTTCGGCGGTCATGTTCCTCGGCATCTTCTTCCTGGGGTTGGCCACCATGCGGCTGATGCAAACCTTCGAGGTGTTCTCCGGCGGTTCGTGGGCCTCGCTGGCCCCATACGGCATGGCCGTAGCCGTCCTGTTGCTCGCTATCCTGGCCATCTATCAGACCATGTCGAGGGCTCAGGAGAAGGTGCGCTCATGACCGAAACCACAGGTATCACCCCGGCCGATCTGGAGGCCAAGTTTCGCGACATCCAGGGCCAGGTCAATGTGGTGGCCGAGGACAGCAAGAAGCGGGTCGCCATGGCCGGAGCCGTCCTAGGGGTGATTCTCGTCGTGCTGATCTACCTGTCCGGTCGCCGCGCCGGCAAGAGAAGCAGCTCGGTGCTGGAAATCCGTCGTCTCTGATGCTCATCCGTCTTGTTCGGCTGGTCATTCGATCCTACGTCCGGCTCCATTTCCCGTCCTTGCTGCGCGAAATCTACTACGACCGGAGCCATGGTCGATCGTTCATCTTCAACAGAACGGCGACGATGGTGATACGTCGGCTGGTCGGGACCTTCGGCCGACGCGAGCTGATCGACGTGTCGGACATCAAGCAGGGCGAAGTGATCATCATCGAGCAGCTGCCCATTTCCCATAGGAAGCAGATCAAACAGTTCAAGAACGCCGAACGTGACGCCAAGCGAGCAGCAAAGCAGGAGCGGCGAGCGGCCAGGCGTGGCTGACGGGCGGGTCCTTGGATCGGGTTCGGGCCATGAACGTCGTTCTTCGTAATCCGACGAGACAGATCACCATCGACGGACCGATCTCGGTCACCAAGCTGTTGCGCCGATTGGACCTGAATCGGGAGTCGGTGCTGGTGGTCCGAAACGGGACATTGGTGCCGAGCGACGCCATGCTGGACGATAACGAAACGATCGAGATTCGGCCGGTCATCAGCGGTGGTGGAGGTACCGAGGCGTTCCCGACACCCGGTGGCCCGACCCCGCCGTCCACGGGCGGGTGAGAGCCGATGAAGTGCCGAGTGTGCCGGGGCCCCGCCATTGTCGATGTTCGCTGTCACAACGCCAACTTCTGTGCCGATCATTTCGTTCGCCACTGCCGCCAGCAGGTGGAGAAGGCCATCGACGTCCATGCCATGTGCCGGCCCGACGAACGCCTGCTGGTGGCGGTGTCTGGGGCAAGGACAGTCTGGCCCTTTGGGACATGCTCCTTGCTCTCGGGTATCGGGCTGATGGCCTCTACATTGGCTTGGGAATCGACGGCTATTCCGACGCCTCACTGGCCAATGCTTGTCAGTTGGCCCAATCGAAGCGGGCCACACTCGTTGAGATCGATCTCCGTCAGGAGTTCGGCTACACGATTCCGATGGCCGCCGACACGACAGGAAGGGTGCCGTGTTCGGCCTGCGGGCTGTCCAAACGTCACCTGTTCGATAGGGCCGCAGTCGAACGGGGTTACGCTGCAGTGGCCGCAGGGCACAACCTCGACGATGAGGCGGCCGTGCTGTTCGGGAACGTCCTGCGGTGGAAGATCGAGTTCCTCCGCCGCGCCGCCCCTTTGCTGCAAGCCGATGGGGACACCGCCGATCACGACGCCCACGGCGACGTTCTCGGCCGGTGCCGGAGCTGTGACGTACCGACCGACAACGAGGTGTGCGCCTTCTGCCGGCTCGTTGATCGGGTGACTGTCCGATGAGCGATGAACGGCAGCTGGCCGATGGCGATCTCGTGCTTCTCGTCGATCAGAAGCGCCGGCGATACATCATCACGCTGGCCGAGGGCGGCGAGTTCCAGACCCATGCCGGATCGCTTCCCCATGAGGAACTGATCGGCCAACCGGAGGGGGTGACCGTCTCCACCACCCGGGGTCAGCGATTCCGGGCCTACCGGCCGACCTTGAGCGAGTTCGTTATCGGGATGCCCCGGGGAGCACAGGTCATCTACCCCAAGGACATCGGAGCCATTCTCATGATGGCCGACATCGGTCCCGGCATGAAGGTGTTCGAATCGGGCGTGGGCTCCGGTGCCCTGTCCGCCGCCATGCTCCGGGTAGGAGCCGACATCGTCGGTTATGAGCTTCGTGAGGACTTCGCGGCCCGGGCGGCCAAGAATGTCGCTCGATTCCTCGGCCCCGAGGCCCTCGTACGGTACGACATCCATCTTCGAGACGCGTACGAGGCTGTCGATCACGATGGCTTCGACCGTATGGTCCTGGATCTTCCCGAGCCCTGGAGGGTCGTTCCCCACGCCCCCGAAGCCCTACGATCCGGCGGGCTTCTCGTCTCCTACAGCCCGTCCATCACCCAGGTCATGCAGACCTGTACCGCCCTGGAGGCAGCCGGATTCGCCGACGTGACAACAACCGAGGTTCTCCACCGAACCTGGCACATCGACGGGGGTGACATCGGGGGAAGCTCGGTGCGGCCCGACCACCGGATGGTGGCTCACACCGGGTTTCTGACCCAGGCCAGGCTCTTGCCCGACGGCGCCGCTCGCAAACGGCGGTAGGCTCCTCGGGTTGCCACCAATCAAAGCTGGACGTGCTCTACGCTTGAGGTGAAGGCCGCCTACAGCCCCGACGCCAGGTCGTTCGTACCGCATCGGTGGACGCGGTGGTCGGCGACGACAAGCCCCGCACGACGGCGCACGGGCAATGTTCCCGCTGCGCCGGAGCAGTCGACACAGAGAGGAGTGTCTTGCTGAATCGCATCGAACGCCACGACGTGGTCAATGCGTTGGCCCTGGCCATAGCTCTCCTGTTGTGCGGCTATGTGGTGTTGCGCTGGTTCGACTACCTGGGTGAGACCTGGTCCGGTGGTCTGTGGGACTCCGAGAAGGTCGAGACCATGGACGACGCCGAATTGGCTCGTCGCAGCGCAGAAGTGGCGGTGGTCGGTTCAAAGCCTCCCAACGAGGTGACCGTTCGCATCGGCAACGGCTCCGATGGTCGCGACGGGTTGGCGGGCCGGGCCACCGATCGTTTGGCCACGGTGGGCTATGGCACCCTCCGCCCGGAGAACAAGTCGGGCGATCCGATTGATGAGAGCCTGGTGTACTATGCCGACGGTTTCAGACCTGACGCACTACAGATCGCCGGTCTGCTCGGTCTTGACGAGTCAAACGTCCGCCCCCTTCCCGATGTCAATCCGGGCGTGACGTTGGACGGTGCCGACGTCGTGGTTGTGCTCGGCAACACGGCAACCATCTAGTGTTCGGCGCGGAGCGCCTCACGGCAACTCTTCGAGTTGCCTCGAGTTTGGCCTCCGGCCAAACGTCGCCGAAGCTTGACATGATCGTGAACATCCAAGCCGCCAAGTGAAACTGGACCGGCCCAGGCCACGGCGGGGCTTCAGGGTTCCCTACCGGCTGCCGGCCCAACTGCGAACTGGACGGTCCGCAGGCCCCGGCAGCTACAGTTGGCCCCCGATGGCAGGTTGGGTTCTCAAGCGCAATGCGGCACGAGTGGTCGTCTTGAACCCGCGTCGTGAGGTGTTCCTTATTCGATGTATCGATCCGGCTGATCCGTCAAAGACGCCATGGTGGGAGATCCCCGGCGGCGGAATCGACCCGGGCGAGACCTCCCAGCATGCCGTCCTGCGGGAGCTTCGGGAGGAGGCTGGTATCGACGAGGCCACCATCGGGCCGGTGGTGTGGACCCAGCATGTCGAGTTCGACTTCGGGGGATTCCACTTCGATCAGGACGAGGTGATCCACGTGGCCTGGACCGAGCAGGAGCATGTCGGCACCCCCGGCGGGCTGGAGAGCCTCGAAGCCCTGGCCTTTCAGGGGGCCCGCTGGTGGCCGGCGGAGGAGGTCTCGAATTCCCACGAGCCGTTCCTGCCCCCGGATCTGCCTCGTCTTCTTCCCCCTTTGGTCGACGGCCACCTGCCCGATCGGCCAATCGACATCAATCCCGATGTCGGGCCCGAGGTCCGGTCCGAGGAGAGTGGCTCGTGAGCCCCGAACTGCAATCCCCCTACATCACCTTCTCGGCCGATGAGTGGGGCGAACTGCGGGCCTCGACACCCCTGACCCTTTCCGAGGACGATCTGGACAAGCTGCGGGGCTTGAACGTCGCCCTCAGCCTCGACGAGGTCGCCCGGTTCTTCCTGCCTTTGTCCCGGCTGCTGAACCTCCACGTCGGGGCGTCCCAGGAGCTGTATCGGGCCACCGATACCTTCCTTGGCGAGCTGCCGGCAAAGACGCCCTTCGTCATCAGCGTGGCCGGATCGGTGGCCGTCGGCAAGTCAACCACGTCACGGGTCCTTCAACAGATCCTGGCTCGATGGCCCAATCACCCCAAGGTCGAACTGGTCACCACCGACGGTTTCCTCCACCCCAATCGCGTCTTGGAGGAGCGGGACCTCACGGACCGGAAGGGTTTCCCGGAGAGCTATGACCGTCGGCGCCTCCTGGAGTTCCTCGTGGACGTGAAGTCGGGCCGGCCCGAAGTGGAAGCACCGGTGTACTCCCACCTGGTCTATGACGTGCTCCCCGACGCCCATACCCTGATTCGCCAGCCTGATATTCTCATCGTCGAGGGGCTCACCGTTCTCCAGACCGGGCCCGCCGACCCGTCCATCCCCATGTTCGTTTCCGACTTTTTCGACTTCTCGATCTATGTCGACGCGGCGACCGATGACATCCGGGACTGGTATGTCGAGCGGTTCTTGACCCTTCGGGAGACGGCGTTTCGTGATCCCAAGTCGTACTTCCGCAGGTACAGCGAGTTGTCGGACGCCGAGGCCAGCACAACGGCGACCGACATCTGGACCAGGATCAATGAGCGAAACCTGGTGGAGAACATCCTGCCTACCCGAGAACGAGCCGACTTGATCGTGGTGAAGGCCAAGAACCACGAGGTGCGGGAGGTCCGCCTTCGGCGGCTGTGACCTGGAGGCGAATGATCCGATGGACCCATTGCCCCTGTCGCCGGCCCACGGTACTACTTGGAGACGCGGGTAGTTGGAAGCATGTCTCGGTGATTTCCGGCGGGTGGATAACCGACGGGGATCCAGGTTGGACCCCACCCCACATGCTTCTCCGGCTTGGAGGCGGTCCGGAATGGGCCGCCTCCAAGACGCGACAGGCGATCAAGGTGGGCCCCCGTGGTTCGTTTCAGCCGAGTGGCCGCGAACCGCTGCATCCTGACCGTCAGTGGCCCATTGACCGAAGGGCGGGCATGACCACCTCGTGGTAGGCGACCAGGGTCTCGGGATCGAACGGGTGGCGGATGGCGATGTTCACCATGTCGGCGCCGGCTTTCACGTAGGGGGCCAGCTGTTCCACCGCCTGATCCGGCGTGCCCAGCACGGCCCCATGGGCCACTCGATCGGCCAATGGTCCCCAGGCCTGTTCGAGCCCGTGCCGCGTGCGCTTCACGTGGCCCTCGTCCAAGCCGAGGCCGAACATGACATTGACCGATCGCTCGACGTCGTCGGGATCACGTCCGGCGTCCTGGCACAACTGGTCGACCCGACGGTTCAGTCTGGCGAACTCGGCGGCCGAAATATAGGCGGCGTTCCAGCCATCGGCCCACCGGGCGGCGATGGGTAGGGTGCGATTCTCACCGATGCCGCCGATCCAGATCGGCATGGACCCGTACACGGGCGGCGGCAGGCACGACGCATCCTCGAGCCGGAAATGGCGGCCGTGAAACGAGCTTCGAGGCACTGCATCGGGCGATGGGCCGGAGGCATGGATGTCATCACCGGTGGGATCGGCGGCGGGGGAGACTTCTGTCCCGGCACGATCGCGGGCGGGGCCGTTGACCAGACCGGTAAGAAGTTCGATCGCCTCCTCCAGCATGTCGAGTCGGCTCCCCACACCGGGGAAATCATAGCCATAGGCCCGGGCTTCCCATTCGTGCCATCCGCCGCCCAGGCCCAACTCGAACCGGCCGTGGGAGAGATGGTCGATGGTGATGGCCGACTTGGCCAGGAGGCCGGGATTCCGGTAGCCGACGTAGAACACGAGACATCCCAGACGGGCATTGGTGGTGTCGGTGGCCATGGCCGCCAGCGTGGCCACGGCCTCGAAGTGGGCGACGGTGCCGCCGGCCGGCGGCGCCTCGTAGATGTGATCCCAGGCCGAGATCCAATCGAAGCCTCGATAATCCAGCCACTGCCACAGGGATCGCAGCTCGTCCATGGTGAACCCCTGCTGGCCGACGTGGGCACCGAGTTGTACGGTCAC
This sequence comes from Acidimicrobiales bacterium, assembly GCA_024638815.1. GTDB lineage: Bacteria > Actinomycetota > Acidimicrobiia > Acidimicrobiales > SZUA-35 > JAHELU01. The sequence goes on from JAHEJM010000046.1 coordinate 26,245, forward strand.
GGGCCCGAATATAGTCGGCACAATCCACCGCTCGCCGAACCCGGTCTCGGCCCCAGCAAGTGGTTTCGCTTGTCGGCTTGGATGTTCACGATCACGTCAACTACTAGCGAAGTCTGGCCGGAGGCCAAACTCGAAGCAACTCGAAGAGTTGGCGTGAGGTGCTCCGCGCCGAGCACTAGGTACGCCGCAAGCGGCGCCTCAAGTTCCGCTCCCGGCAACCACTCGGGTCCGGCACCCAAACTTGACTCATTCGTGAACACCATGCTCGCCAAGCGGAACTAGGGTTTGACACATGACCACTGCTCGCCATCAGTCGACCTCGCACCACGGAGTGGAGACGACGTCGCAGGTTGGCTCGAAGCTCCGGCCGTCAACCAGAAGTCTGATCCCGCCGTTCTACGTCATGGAGGTGATGCGGGCGGCTGAGGCCAGAGAGCGTTCCGGGCAGCCGGTGCTCCACATGGAGGTGGGGCAGCCATCGACACCGGCTCCGGCCGGGGCGCGCCAAGCAGTGCGGGATCACCTCGACACCCACACCTTGGGCTACACCGGCGCCGCCGGTCTCCCCGAATTGCGGGAACGCATCGCCCGCTGGTACCGGGAGCGGTACGACGTCGTTGTCGACCCGGCCCGCGTCGTGGTCACCACCGGTGCGTCCGGCAGCTGCCTGCTGGCCTTCCTCGCACTGTACGAACACGGCGATCGTGTGGGTGTGATCGAACCCGGCTATCCGTGCTACCGCAACGATTTGCACGCGCTGGGGATCGAGGTGGTTCAGATCCCAGTCGGTCATGAGCACCGTTTTCGGCCCACGCCCGAACTGCTGGCCACCGCCGGGCAACTCGACGGACTGGTGCTGGCCAGCCCCAGCAACCCGACCGGCACCGTGCTGTCCGACCCCGAGCTGGCAGCACTGATCAAGTGGTGTTCGAACAACGATGTTCGCTTGATCGTCGACGAGATCTACCACGGCATCGTCCATACCGAACACCCGACCACGGCGTTGGGGCTGAGCGAGGACGTGGTGGTGTTCAACAGCTTCTCCAAGTACTTCTCCATGACGGGATGGCGACTGGGGTGGGTGATCGCCCCCGAGGCGGTGGCGGCGGCTATCGAACGTCTGGCTCAGAATCTCACCATCGCTCCGCCCACCGTCAGTCAAATCGCCGCCCTGGCCGCCTTCGACTGCCGCGACGAGCTGGAGGCCAACGTGGAGCGGTATCGAGCCAACCGCGACATCATGATCCGTGGAATGCGCTCAATCGGCCTGGATTCGATCGCCCCGGCCGACGGCGCGTTCTACGTTTGGGCCGACGTGTCCGAGCTGGTGTCGGTGTTGGGTATCGACTCCCAGGAGTTATGTCGACGCTGGCTGGACGAGCTCGGAGTGGCCGTCACCCCTGGCGTGGACTTCGACCAGTTCAAGGGAGACCGCTTCGTGCGGTTCTCCTACGCCGGCTCGGCCGAGGACATCGCTGCCGCCATGGCCATCCTGGGGCGCTGGATGGCCAAGACCCGGGCCGGCGCGGTCACCGACTCCGGGAGCCTCGATCGTGACCCCGATATCGGTGGCACGGCGTGAACGAAGCCGAGGTGCGTCCCGGCGCCCGCATCCCGTCGGTGGGCCGAGCCCTACTCCGAGGTTCGCTCGGCCGTTGCCCGGCCTGTGGTGCCGGGCGGCAGACCGAACGCTGGGTTCGAGTTCGGGAGCGCTGCCACCGTTGCGGTTTACTGTTCGAACGGATCGAGGGCCATTTCATCGGCGCCGTCGGCATCAATACCGTGATCAGTTTCGGAATACTGTTGCTGAGTCTGGTGGTTAGCCTGGTCGTGACGTTCCCCGACTTTCCGGTGGTGCCGTTGATTCTCTGGCACGTCGGGTTGGCGATCGTGGTGCCGACCTTCTTCCTGCCCCTGAGCCGAACCCTGTGGACCGCCATCGACATCGGAATGCGGCCATTGGCACCGGATGAGGTCGACTGGTCGGTGGTCATGAAAGCCAACGGACATTGATCGCAAGGCCACCAACGAGTAGTGGCCGGCGGTTGTCGACCAGGGGAGCGGCAGCCGGCAATCGAACACTGATTGGGTAACAGGCTATGGAACACTACGACTTGGTCATCATCGGCAGCGGTTCGGGAAACGCCATACCCGAGCACCTGGCCGACCGGTGGAATATCGCCGTTGTGGAGCGTGGCGTTTTCGGTGGGACCTGTCTGAACGTCGGCTGCATTCCATCCAAGATGTTCGTGCTGCCGGCCGATGTGGCCCGAATTGCCGAACGAGGCCCGGCGGTCGGGGTGCACACCCGGTTCGACGGGGCCGATTGGGTCGCAATACGCGATCGCGTCTTCGGACGCATCGACCCGATTGCCGACGGCGGACGCCACTACCGGGCGGAGGGTTCACCGAACATCAGCCTCATCGAGGGTACGGCCCGGTTCACGGCCGAACGCACCCTGGACATCGACGGTCGACGGGTCACGGCCGACCGCATCCTGGTCGCGGTCGGAGCCAGGCCCGTGGTCCCCGACATTCCCGGCCTGGCCACCGTCCGGTATCACACCTCCGACACCATCATGCGGCTGGAGAGGCGGCCCGATCGGCTGGCCATCATCGGTGGAGGCTTCATCGCCGCCGAGATGGGCCACGTCTTCTCCGCCTTCGGGACCCGAGTGTCGGTGTACAACCGCTCGAAGGGCCTGCTGCGGGACCACGACCGGGACGTGGCTCGCCGCTTCACCGAGCTCTTCGGTCAGCGTGTCGACCTCCACCTCGGCACATTGCCGACGCTGGTGGAGCAGCGGGGCGACATCCTCGTCGTGCACTCGGGAAAGGGGGAGGAGGAGGTGGACGAGATCCTGGTGGCCGCCGGCCGCACCCCCAACTCCGATCTCGTCGATGCCGAGGCCGGCGGCCTGGATGTCCTGCCCGATGGTCGGATCGTGGTCGACGAGACCCTGGCCGCCACTGTCGAGAACGTCTGGGCCATCGGGGACGTGGCCAACGCTTTCCAGCTCAAGCATCTGGCCAACAAGGAGGCGTCGATCGCCTTCTGGAATATGGCCCACCCCGACGAGCCCCGAACCTGCCCCTCGGACATCCTGCCCTATGCCGTGTTCAGCGAGCCCCAGGTCGCAGCGGTGGGGTTGACCGAGCAGGAAGCGGAAGCCGAGGGAATCGACCATGTGGTCGGTCACCGGGACTATGCCGGTACCGCCTACGGCTGGGCCCTGGAGGACACCGAGTCGTTCGCCAAGGTCATCATCGAGCGGACCTCCAAGCAGGTGCTGGGGGCCCACATCATCGGACCCCAGGCCAGCACCTTGATTCAGCCGCTGGTCCAGGCAATGACGT
>JAHEJM010000047.1:0-23700 GCA_024638815.1 Acidimicrobiales bacterium
CCTCGACCAACGCCCTCATCACCCGCTACCGCAACCACCGCGCCGGCTGAACCACCCCTGCGGAACTTTGAGCTCCGGACGACCCACCGGTGGGTCGTAGCCGGCTCAAAGTTCTGGTGAGCTGGGTCGTGGCCGGCTCAAAGTCCTGGTGAGCTGGGTCGTAGCCGGTTCAAAGTTCGGGAAGGGGGGGGCGGCCGGGAGGGGGCGGAGGGTCAGGGGCGGGCGATGGGGCCCTTGTAGCCCTGGCGGAAACCGCCGGCCAACAGAAGCTCCCGAATCTCGGGATGCCGGCCGATCTCGACCCCGTTGACCTTGGTGACCTCGATACGCCCGATCCGCCCCGACGACACCAGCTCGACCACTGCTCGGGGCCACTCGGGCGCCGAACCGTCGGTGGCGGCCCCGAACGCCACGATGCTGCGTCCGCCTCGCTCCAGATAAACCACGGGACGGCCTCGGTGCAGCACCACGTAGGCCCCCACCGAGCGGGACGGCCGACCTTCGGTCTCGGGCCACGACAGGGCGGCGCCGTAGGGCTGAGCCGGATCGGACGCGGCCAGCACCGCCAGCTCGGCGCGGTCCTCGCCGCTCCCCCAACTGTCGTTGCCGCCGCCGTACCCGTAACCTCGATTATCGACGTCGAGATCGCCGCCGCCCCGGGCGCCCCCGTCTCGATGATCTCGCAGGCGGTCGACGGCCCCGGGAAGGGCGAACTGGGCCGCCCCCAGCCCGGCCACGAAATAGCCTCGGCGGACCTGACCCCGCTCCTCCAGTTCCTTGAACACCGGATACACGCCGGCGAAACCACCCTCGGCCCCCTCGGCCAGCGCCATCTCCCGGGTCACGATCCCGTAGCGTTCCAGCAGCTGCAGGGCCCGGTTGGTGGCGGCCTCGGTCGGGGTGGCGGCCGGTTGCCGCAGGGGCGCCACCAGCGACCACCGTCCGGTGGCGGCCGGTGGGCCGAGCCGGGAGATGGCCCGCAGGTTGGGGCGCCCGGCCGGACCCCGCCGCCGCCCCCGCTTGGAACGACCGGCCTTGGCCGTCGGAGTCGCCCCGGCCAGAAGCGCTCGCAGCGCGGTGAACGAATCGTTGGTGACCTCACCGGCCCATACAAGATCCCATAGGGCCCGCAGCACCTCGGCATCGTCATAGTCGCACCCTGCGTTCTGGGCCGCCCCCACCAGCTCCGACCAGAACGAGGCCCCGTGGGCGGCCAGATGGCGGCGCAGGGCGTCGTGAATGGGCTCGTCAAACCCCGGGCCGTCGTCGCCGGGGTCGGTCCCCGCCGGTTCCGGGACCAGCAGTGGCACCTGGTCCCGCCACAGCAGACGGATCCGACCGTCACCGACCCCGAGGGCGCCGGCGCCGACCCACACCAGCTCACCGGCCGACAGCAGGGTGTCGAGATCGGCCGGGGCGTAGTCGTCGACCCGGGACGGCAGGATGTCATTCTCGATGATCGACGCCGGCAACGCCGCCCCCTGCATGGCGGTGATGACCTCGGCCACCCCGTCGACGCCCCGGACCCGGGAACCGACATGCTGCCATTCGGGCAGGAACCGGGCCAGAACCTCGGGCTCGACCGGTTCCACCTCCCGACGCAGGACGGCCAACGACCGGCGCCGCAGCACCCGGAGCACCTCGCTGTGGCACCACTCCCGCTCGTGGCCGTCGGGCCGGAACTCGCCCCGGACCACCCGTCCGTCACGCTCCAACCGGGCCAGGGCGTCGGCCACCCGGGCCTCGTCCAGGCCAAGCCGGGCCGCCACCTCCGGGGCCAGGAACGGGCCGTGGGTTCGGGCGAAGCGGGACACCAGGTCGCCCAGGGGATCGGCCACCGATTCGGTGAAGGCGGCGGGCAGGCCGGGGGGCAGGGCCACGCCGAGGGCGTCCCGCAACCGCGAGGCGTCGTCGGGGGCGGCCACCATGGGTTTTTCGGCCACGACCACGTCGATGATGCGGCGCTGTGCTCGCAGCTCGTCCAGAGCGGCGGCCACATCGAGCTCGCCGACCGAACGGGCTTCGAGTCCCTTGTCGGTCAGCGGACCCAGCCACCGCAGCAGGTCCTCGACATGGTCGGCGGTGCGGGCCTGCCACTCGGGGTCGAGCCGTTGCAGTTCGGCCTCGAGCTGGTCGATAACATCGGCGTCCAGCAGCTCCCGCAGCTCCTCGGCCCCCAGCAGATCCCTCAGCAGGTCACGATCCAGCGACAGGGCGGCGGCCCGCCGTTCGGCCAGCGGGGCGTCACCCTCGTACATGTACTGGGCGATCCAGCCGAACATGAGGGACTGGGCGAACGGCGAGGCGGTGTCGGAGTCGACAGTCACGATCTTGGTCTTGCGGCTCCGTAGGTCGGCCAACACCGTGCGGAGGGCGGGCACGTCGAACACGTCGTTGACGCACTCCCGGGTGGCCTCCAGCAGAATGGGGAAGCTGGGGTACTTGGCCGCCACCGCCAGCAGGTCGGCCGCCTTCTGCCGCTGCTGCCACAGCGGGGTCCGCCGATCGGGCCGGCGCCGGGGCAACAGCAGGGCCCGGGCCGCGCACTCCCGGAACCGACTGGCGAACAGGGCGGTCTGGGGCAGCTGGGCCATCAGCAGCTCGTCCAGCTCATCGGACCCGTCGGACACGTCGATCAGCAGCTCGTCGACCGGGATGCGGTCGACGGCCTCGGGGAGACGGATGACGATGCCGTCATCGCTCCACATCAGCTCGACCTCCCAGCCCCATTGTTCGGCCAGCCGATGGCGCAGGGCCATTCCCCACGGGGCGTGGACCTGGGCCCCGAACGGGCTGAGCACACAGATCCGCCAGTCGCCGATCTCGTCCCGGAACCGCTCGACCACGATGGTCCGGTCGTCGGGAACCACCCCGGTGGCCTCGGCCTGCTCGTCCAGGAACGACAGCAGGTTGTCGGCGGCCAGCGGATCGAGGCTGTGGTCGGTCTCGAGTCGGCGCCGGGCTTCGGCCCGGTCGGCGGCCCGGATCTCGCGGACGAAGGCGCCGAGGGCTCGACCGAGCTCCAGGGGACGACCGGGTCCGTCGCCGTGCCAGAACGGCATCTTGCCCGGCCGGCCCGGGGCCGGGGTGACCACCACCCGCTCGTGGGTGATGTCCTCGATGCGCCAGGTGCTGGCCCCCAGCAGGAACGACTCGCCGGGCCGGGACTCGTAGACCATCTCCTCGTCCAGCTCGCCGACCCTGGTTCCGTCGGGCAGGAACACGCCGTACAGACCTCGGTCGGGGATGGTGCCGCCCGAGGTGACGGCCAGCCGCTGGGCCCCCGGTCGGGCCCGGATGACACCCTCGACCCGATCCCAGATGATGCGGGGCCGCAGCTCGGCGAACTCATCCGACGGGTAGCGGCCGGCCAGCAGGTCGAGGGTGGCGGAGAGGGCTTCGTCGGACAGCTCGGCGAAGTTGGCGGCGCCCCGGATCATGGCCGTCAGCTCATCGAGGGGCCAGTCGTCCATGGCGGCGGCGGCCACGATCTGCTGGGCCAGCACGTCCAGTGGATTTCGGGGATAGCGGGTTTCCTCGATCAGGCCCCGGCGCATGCGGTCGACCACAACCGTGGTCTCCAGCAGATCGGCCCGGTGCTTGGGGAAGAACTTGGACCGGCTGGGGGCGCCGACCTGGTGACCGGCCCGTCCGGCCCGTTGCAGGCCCCGACTGACCGCCCCCGGCGACTCGACCTGGACCACCAGGTCGACGGCGCCCATGTCGATGCCCAACTCCAGCGACGAGGTGGCGACCAGTCCTTTGAGGTCACCCCGCTTGAGCCGGTCCTCGATGGCCAGTCGCCGCTCCCGGCTGAGCGAACCGTGATGGGCCAACACGAGTTCGTGCCCGGGTTCCTCCACCGACCGCCCTTCGGCTTCAGCCGATCGGTTCTCACCGTCGAGGGCCAGCTCATTGAGCCTGGTGGCCAAACGCTCCGACAGCCGGCGGGCGTTGACGAACACGATGGTGGATCGGTGGTCCTCCACCAGCTCCAGCAGGCGGGGGTGCATGGAGGGCCAGATGGAGCGTCGGGCCAGCCGGGTGCGCTCGGCGTCCGACACCGGCTGTTCCTCCACCACCTCGCCCAGCCGACCCATGTCCTCCACCGGGACGATGACCTCGATCTCCAACTCCTTGGTGATGCCGGAGTCGACGATGGTGACCGGGCGGGGTCGCCGGATCGGCTCGTCTCCGGTCTCGCCGGGAACCGTCTCATAGCCACCGAGGAAGCGGGCGATCTCATCGAGCGGGCGTTGGGTGGCCGACAGACCGATGCGCTGGGGTGGGCTGTCGCAGATCCGCTCCAGTCGTTCCAGGCTGAGGGCCAGGTGGGCGCCCCGCTTGGTGGCGGCCAGGGCGTGGATCTCGTCGATGATGATGGTCTCGACCCCGGCCAGCGTCTCCCGCACCCGGGAGGTCAGCATCAGATACAGCGACTCGGGGGTGGTGATGAGCAGGTCGGGCGGGTTCTTGGCCAGTTTGCGCCGCTCGTCGGCCGGGGTGTCGCCGGTCCGCAGCGCCACCGTGGGTTCGTGGAACGGCTCGCCCAGCCGCTCGGCCGCCAGCTTCACCCCCTGCAACGGGGCTCGAAGGTTCTTCTCGACATCCACGGCCAGGGCCCGCAGGGGCGAGATGTAGAGGATGCGGGTGCGGCGGTTGACATCGTCGGGCCGGGGCCGCGTGGACAGCCGATCAAGCCCCCAGAAGAAGGCGGTCAGGGTCTTGCCCGAGCCGGTGGGAGCGAGGATGAGGGTGTGGTCGCCGTTGGCGATGCGGGGCCAGCCCTGGACTTGGGGCGACGTGGGCTCGGGGAACGTGGTGGAGAACCAGGCCGCGGCGGGACGGCTGAACCCATCGAGAGCAGGATGGATCTCTGTCACTCGTCCAGCCTAGACACACCCACCGACAACGAAGACTCGACCGGTAGCCTCGACGCCGTGACCACGCTGCCCACGCCCGAGTTCGACGGTGCCGAGGACTGGGTGCGTCGACACCTCGGCGGACTGACCTGCGATCCCGACGACGACTGGGGTGAGCCGGCCCGGCGGGGCGGGCAGCGAGCCGCCGATGCCGCCCTGGCCGGACTCGACATCGAGGGGTACGCCCGCACCCGGAGCGTGGTCCACCCCCCCGGTCGACGCGGGGCCACCGCCCTGTCGCCCTACATCCGCCACGGGTTGTTGACGTTGCCCGAAGTGGCCGCTGCGGTCAACAACGGGAGCGCCGGGGGCTCGGACAAGGACCGAACCCGCTACCTCGACGAGCTGCGGTGGCAGGAGTACTGCCGCCATCTCTACGCCCGAGTCGGCACCGCCAACCGGCGCGCCCTTCGTCGGGAACCGGCACGGGCAACCGAGGCCTGGTCCCACCCACTGCCGTCCGACATGGAGTGTCTGAAGCAGGTGACCGATGAGCTCACTTCCAGCGGTTGGCTGGTCAACCAGACCAGGATGTGGCTGGCCTCCCAGTGGACGGTGCGAGCCGGCCACGACTGGACCGACGGTGAGGACTGGATGTTCCGCCACCTACTCGACGGGTCCCGTGCCGCGAACCGCTTCGGCTGGCAGTGGACCACCGGAGCCATGACCGGCAAGGTCTACGGGTTCAGCCGCTGGCAGGTGGACAAACGAGCCTCGGCCTGGTGCCGGCGGTGTGAACTGAACGACCGGTGCCCCATCGAAGACTGGCCGGCGGCCGAGGCCGGCCCGAAACTGGACGATGGCCGACTGAAGCGGGGGGAGGCCAACGCCGGCCCCGCGACCGCCGAGATCACCGGCTCGCCGGAGGCTGTGTGGATCACCGCCGAGTCACTCGGTCACCGGGATCCGGCGCTGGTGGCCCACCCCGACCTGCCCGTGGTCTTCGTTTTCGACCGACCGCTGCTGGCCCGACTTCGGCTCAGCGGCAAGCGTCTGCGGTTCCTGACCGAGACGCTGGCCGACCTGGCCCGGCAGCGATCACTGACCGTACACCTCGACTCGGTGCCCGATGCCCTGGCCGGTCTGGCGGTGGCCGTCACCTTTGCCCCCGTTCCCGGCTACACCCGACGGCGAGCTGCCACCGATGTGGCGGCCGAGTATCCGTATCCGTGGTTGAAGCGACCCGATGAGGGCACCGTCACCAGCTTCTCGGCCTGGAACCGACGAATGTCGGATTGACGAACCTCGCCGTCGAACCCGACCATTGGTGACGGTCGGGGGTCAGGCGGCGTCGGCCGAGTAGGGGTCCCAGGCCGGCGGCTGGGAACGCAGGTGGCGGCTCACCAGCCCGACCAGTTGCCCGGCGGGGATGGACGATTCACCGGTATGGCTCAGCTGCGGCGTGAGCGAGCCGGGGCCCGTGGCCGTCCACACCTCGGATCGTCGTTCGATCGACGTCAACAGCTCGCTCAGGGGGCGAAGATCGACCCGGGGCCGGGGACGGCGGCTCCGGTATTGGATCCACGTCTCGTACCGGTCGACGTACCGAAAGCGTCGGCCGTGCACCAGCAGCAACCGGAAGCAGTCGGTGGCGTTGTGTATCGCCATTGGATGGAGCCCTTCGAATCGCTGGCCACCGAAACGATGGCCGCTACGAGCCTCGAAATCCGATGGGATGTCGATCACGGCAAGATCGAGATCGTCGTGCTCGGCAATGGTCACCAATCCGGTGGCCACGGCCTCTTCACTTTCGGAAAGCCGGGTGTCCTCGTCGGCCCACAGATCCCGATACGGCTCGGGGTCGTTCAACATCGGGACAACGATGGGCAGAGTCTCTTTGTACAGCTCCTCGGTGTGCTGGGAATACTCGGCCGACATCTCCCGCTCGGCCAGGCGGGACAGCACCATGGAGGCCCGAGCGGCCCGGCGGTTGGTATAGGTGGCGAAATCGCCGGCTCGGGCCAGGCCGATGAGAAGATCCCGGTTGGCCAAGGCCGTCTCCGGCTCCACCATCACGTAGATCGAGGCCAGTCCATCCTGGTCGAAGTGGTCGCTCGTGACCACCGTGGCCGGCGGGTGGTCTATCGGGCTATTGAGGAAGTTGAAGGCGATCTCAGTGGACAGGTCGGCGGCAATCGATGCCGGCACCGGATATCCCGGCCAGTGGGAGAGCGTCAGAACAGTGCGTTCATTGGGTGATCCATCGACCACAATGTTGGGTTCGGACCGGCTCTTCTCATATCCGGTGTATCGAAGCCCCATGGCGTAAATATACGGTCAAAGGACGAAAAATACTAAGAGAGACGAAGGAAATCCGGGCGGCGAACCCGAGGCCCATCCGGCCGAAACCTCTAGCATCGCGACCATGGACAACTCTCGCCACCACAGTTTCCGGTTCGGGGTGCAGGCCAAGGCGGCCTCGTCCCGATCCGAGTGGATCGGGCTGGCCCGGAAGGTCGAAGAGCTGGGATACGCCACCTTGACCATGCCCGACCATTTCGATGACCAACTGGCTCCCGGTATCGCGCTCATGTCCGCCGCCGACGCGACCGAGATGCTTCGGGTCGGAGCCCTGGTGTGGTGCAACGACTACCGCCATCCCGTGGTCCTGGCCAAGGAGGCGGCCACCCTCGACCTGTTGTCCGACGGCCGTCTGGAGCTGGGCATCGGGGCCGGGTGGATGAAGTCGGACTACGACGAGGCCGGCCTGGACTACGACCGCCCCGGTGTGCGCATCGACCGCATGGTCGAGACGGTGGCCATTCTCGAGGGTCTCTTCGGGAACGAACCGTTCAGCTTCGACGGCGAGCACTACACCATCGCCGGCGTCAACGGCACGCCGAAACCGGTGCAGAAGCCCCATCCACCGTTCCTCATCGGCGGCGGCGGTCCCCGGTTCCTGGGCTTGGCCGGGAAGCTGGCCGACATTGTCGGCATCAACCCCAACCTCGCCGCCGGAGCCATCACGACCGAAACCGGAGCCGACGCCACGGCCGAGCGCTACGACGAGAAGGTGGGCTGGGTCAGGGAGTCGGCCGGGGAGCGGTTCGACGACATCGAACTCCAGGTCCGGGCCTTTTTTGTCATCGTCACCGATGACCGCCGGGGCATGGCCGAGACCATGGCCCCCGCCCTGGGTTTGACGGCCGAACAGGCGCTGAACTCCCCTCTCGGGCTGGTCGGTACGGTGGACGAGATCACCGAGACACTGATCGAGCGGCGGGAGCGATACGGCTTCAGCTACATCGTGGTCGGCCAGGACCAGTACGAGGATTTCGCCCCGGTCGTCGCCAACTTGGCCGAAAACTGAACCGTCAACGGCGCCGCCGCCGCCGGTCGGCGCCGCCGCGTCTCTAGACTGGAGAGAATGGAGCTGGAGATCGACTACGCCGACACGGCCCCCGGTATCTCGGTGAACGAGAGGGCCGGCGGTGCCAAGCGACTGATCCAGGTCGTGCTCGGCGTTATTCTCATCGCCGCCGGGTTTGCGATGATATTCATTCCCGGTCCCGGCATCGCCACGCTGCTGGTCGGTCTCAACCTGATCAAGCCCGACAACGCCCTGGCCCGCTGGGTCCGACAAAAGACCCCCGGTGTTCCCAACGAGGGCCCGATCCCCAGGCGTCACTATGTCGTCGGTGTCGGCTTCCTGGTCATCAGCTCGACCCTCGGCGTCATCTACGGCCAGGACGCGGCCAACTGGCTGCGGGACCTCACCGGTATCTGAGACCCCCTCACCATGTTGCTCGGTATCGACACCGGCGGCACCTACACCGATGCCGTGCTCCTGGACGAGTCGCCGTCGTCGACCGAGCCGATCCGAGCCACGGCCAAAGCCCGGACCCAACCCGATCTGACCGTCGGCATCCGGGAGGCGCTGGCCGCCATCGACCCCGACCCGGCCATGATCTCACTCGTCTCGCTGTCGACCACCCTGGCCACGAACGCCCTGGTCGAGGGGATCGGAGGCCACGTCGGTCTGGTCCTGATCGGATTCACCGAGGCCGAAGCGGGCCGGGCCGGTTTGGCCGACGCCCTCGGCTACGACCCGCTCATCCTCATCGACGGTGGCCATGACTCGTTCGGGGTCGAGGTGGCCCCGGTCGACCTCGAGCGACTTCGGGCTCTGATCGACGATCTCGCGGTTCACGTCGACGCCTTCGCCGTGGCCGGCCAGTTCAGCGTGCGCAACCCGGCCCACGAGCAGGCGGTGCGGGACCTGCTGATGGAGCAAACCGGCAGGCCGGTGGCCTGCAGCCATGAGTTGTCGGCCAGGCTCAACGGCCCGAGGCGGGCTCTGACCTGCCTGCTCAATGCCCGCCTGCTGGGTTTGCTGCAGGAGCTGTGTCGGGCGACCGAGCGCATCCTGACCGAGTTCGGGATCCGGGCCCCACTGATGTTGGTGCGGGGCGACGGTTCGCTGGTGTCGGCCGGGTTCGCCTTGGCCCGCCCGATCGAGACCATCCTGTCGGGCCCGGCCGCCAGCCTGGTCGGGGCCGAGTATCTCCTCCGAGGTCGGGATCGAACCGATGCCGAGACCGGCGTCATGGTCAGCGACATCGGCGGGACCACCACCGACGTCGGCGTGATCGAGCACGGTCGCCCTGCGGTCTCGAGCGACGGTGCGGTGGTCGGCGGTCATCACACCATGGTCGAGGCGGTCCGCATGTTCACCACCGGCCTCGGCGGCGACAGTGAGCTGCACCTCGATCGCAGCTTGCCGGCCCGACTGGTGTTGGGGCCCCGCCGCCTCACCCCCATTTCCCTGGCCGCCCTCGACGATCCCGACGCCGTACACCGGGTGCTGGACGGCCGGCGGGAACCGTACCGGGAGACCGACACCCGGTTCCTACGGGCCACCGGGAAGCAGGGAACGGTCCCGGCTCGGCATCGGCGCCTGCTCGACAAGCTGGACCGGGCCGACGGTGGTTGGATTCCGGTGGACGCGGTGGTGACCTCCAGTATCGAGAACACGGCGCTGACATCGCTGGTTCGACGTGGCCTGGCCCAGGCCGCCGGGTTCACACCATCCGATGCCGCCCACGTGCTCCAACTGCATTCGGCCTGGGACGACAAGGCGGCGGCCAAGGCGGCCACCATCATCGCCGCCATCACCGACAACCGGGGCCAACCGCTTCGATCCGACGGCGAATCGCTGGCCCGCTGGGTACTCGACGCCCTGGTGCGGCAATCGGCCGAGGCCGTGCTGTCGGCCGGTTACCTGCTCGACGGGTTACCGGCCGAGGGAGTCGACCACCCTCTCATCCAACGAGCTCTCGACGAACGCACGGCGGAGAGCATGCCCGTGGGTTCCCTCACCCGAACGCGAACCGGGCTGTCGTTGCCCTTGGTGGCACTCGGGGCGTCGGCCCCGGTGTATTACCCCGGCACCAGCCACTACCCCGGCGTGGCCCAGTTGCTCGACACCCAATGTGTCGTGCCCGAACACGCGGCGGTGGCCAATGCCATCGGAGCCGTGGTCAGCCAGGTTCGTCTGACGGTCCGGTGCACCATCGGCCAGCCGTCGAAGGGCCAGTACCGCATTCACTGGCCGGGTTTGACGGATCGAGGTGATCTCCAGCCCGCCATCGACGATGCCGTCGCCGCCCTCGGGGCCCACGTCACCGATCAGGCTTTGGTCGCCGGGGCGGCCGAGGTCGTCCTCACCGATCAGGTCGAGATCAGGACGGCCGTGATGGAGGGCAGGGAGGTCTTCGTCGAGGCCGAGGTCGAGGTGACGGCAACGGGCCGGCCCCGGCTGGGCGGGGCCGGCTCCGCAGACTGAGTTCTAGTTTCGCTTGGCGGCTTGGCTGTTCACGATTGAGTCAAGTTCGGCGACGTTTGGCCGAAGGCCAAACTCGGGCCGTCGAGCGCCGTCTCGCCGTACTAGTACCGCTTGGCGGCTTGGATGTTCACGATTGAGTCAAGTTTCGGCGACGTTTGGCCGGAGGCCAAACTCGAAGCAACTCGCAGAGTTGCCGTGAGGCGCTCCGCGCCGAACACTAGCCCTTGGCCTCGGTGAAGGCGTCGGTGTAGCTGGTCTCGAAGTCACCGGTGTCGGCGATCTCCTCCACCGAGTCCAGGCCGCCGGGCACCAGCTCCGGGCTGGTGACGAAGGCGTTGAGTTCCTCGTTGAGCAGATCGACCGAGGCCTTGTTGGGCGTGCCGTAATAGTTCCAGTTGGACAGTGCCGCGCCCTGCTCGCCGTCGAGCAACCAGTTGATGAAGGTGTGGGCGGTGCAGGGATGGGGGGCGTCCAACGGGATCACCATATTGTCGATCCATCGGGTGCCGCCCTCCTCGGGAACAAAGAACACGTAACGCTCGGGATTGTCGGTCTCCAGAAACTGGGTGAACATGTCGCCCGAGTAGCCGTGGGCGATGACCGATTCACCCGACGTCAGCAGCTCGTCAGCCGAGTCGGTGTCGAACCGGAGCAGGTTGTCCTTGGCTCCGACGATCAACTCCCGGGCCTCCGCCAGTTCACCTTCATCGGTGGTATTGAGCGAGTACCCCAACGACTTCAGCGCCGCCCCCATGGTCTCCCGAGGGTCGTTGAGCAGGGTGACCTTGCCCGCCGCCGCCTCCGGTACGGCGTCACCGAAGACGATGTCCCAGCTACGGGGGAAATCGGTGCCCACCACCTCGGTATCGACGGCGAGACCGGTGTAGCCCCACTGATACGGCACCGAGTAGGCCTGTTCCGGATCGTAGGACGGGTTGGCGAACTCATCCGAGACGTTGGAGATGTTGGGAACCAAATCCTCGTTGAGCGGCTGCACGAAACCGCCCTCGATCATGATGCCGACCATGTAGTCCGACGGAACGACCACGTCGTAGCCCGAATTACCGGCGCTGACCACCGGCAGCATGGCCTCGTTCGAGTCGTACTCGGTCATCGTGGCCCCGATACCGAACTCGTCGGCAAAGGCCTGAAGGTGTTCGGGGTCGATGTACTCGGCCCAGTTGTAGAGGGCCAGGTCACCGTCCACCTGGTTGAGCTCGCAGTCGGTGGCGCCCGATGCCGCCTCGGCTCCTTCGCCCCCGTCATCGCCGTCACCGCACGCGGCGAGGACGAGAAGTAGCGCGACAACCAGGGCCGGCCATCGTAGGTGTGAACGATTCATTGATTGTCTCCCTGTGGTCCGATCCCGTGATCGTAGCTGTTGCGTGCTCCGCCCCGGTTCTCGGCCTACGCCGGACTGCCGCCCCGCACCCGCTGGACCACCAGCGACAGGGCCACCAGCACCATCGACGCCACCAGCATCACCACCGACACGGCGTTGATGAGCGGCGTCACGCCCTTGCGTATGAGGCTGAAGACATAGACCGGCAAGGTGCTCCAGCCGGCGCCGGTGACGAACTGGGTTATGACAACATCGTCAAGTGACAGGGTCATGGCCAGGAGGGCACCGCCGGCGATGCCGGGCATGATGAAGGGCAGGGTGACGTGTCGAAACGCCTGCCATCGTGAGGCGTAGAGGTCCATGGCCGCCTCCTCCAGATTGTCGTCCATCCCGGCCAGGCGGGCTCGGACCACGATGGAGACAAAGCTGATGTTGAAGGCGATGTGGCTGAGGGTGATGGTGGCAAATCCCTTGGAAAAACCGAACCACTTCGCCGCCTGGGTGAAGAACAGCAGCAGCATGACGGCCATCGTCACATCGGGAATGATGACCGGAAGATAGAGCAGGGCGTCGAACACCTGACGGCCCCGGAATCGGAAACGCTCCAGGGCCAGGGCGGCCATGGTCCCGAGCACAACCGAGACGACGGTGACGACCACGGCAATGCGCAGCGAGTTCCCCAGGGCGGTCGTCAGCGGTTGGTCGGTGACGAACTCGGAATACCAGCTGGTGGTGAAGCCACCCCACACCCCGACATTACGGTTGTCGCTGAACGAGAAGATGATCAGCACCAGGATCGGGGCGTAGAAGAAGACGTAGACCAGCCAACTGAAGCCCTGCAGCACACCACGGGTCACACCCCTGGGCTCGGTGATCCCGGCGTTGGTGCTCACCGCCTCGCTCCCGTGAGCAGAGCGTCCCAACTCACCACGGTGCTCCCCGGAGCAGAACGTCCCGTATCACCGCGTTGCTCCCCGGAGCAGAACATCCCATATCACAGCGTCCGGCCCCCTTTGCGGAAGTAGACGATGGTGGCGGCCAGCATGACGGCCATCAACACGGTGGACATGGCGGCCCCGAACGGCAGATTCCGGGCGGTGAGGAATTGGGTCACGATGTAGGAGCCGAGCAGGGTGGTCTTGGCCCCGCCCAGGATCTGAGGGGTCACGTAGGCACCGAGCGAGGGAATGAACACCAGGATGGAACCGGCAATGACCCCGGGCATCGACAGGGGCAACAGCACATGGCGAAATGACTGGAACCCGTTGGCGTAGAGATCCCGGCTCGCCTCCAGCAGCCGGCCGTCAAGACGTTCGATGGCGGCATACAGGGGCAGGATCATGAACGGCAGGTAGCCGTAGACCAGGCCGAGCACCACTGCGACCTGGGTGAACAGCACCCGGGTCGGCCCCAGACCGACAAACTCGGTGATGCGGCTGAGCGGGCCGTCGCTGCCCAGGATGACATACCAGGCATAGTTACGGACCAGGAAGTTGGTCCAGAACGGGATCATCACGAACACCAGCATCAGGTTGCGGGTTCGTTCCCCCCGGGTCGCCATGTAGTAGGCGAAGGGGTAGGAGACGGCGAGACAGATGACCGTGGTGATGAGGGCCAGCACGGCGGAGCGAACGAAGATGGTGCGGATGAGATCGTCGCCGAGTTCCTGATAGGAGTCGATGTTCCAGCCGGTAAGGTCGGCACCTCCGAACCGGTTCCTGGTGGCGAACGAATAGATCACCACCGTGAGCAGGGGGACGGCGAAGAACACGACCAGGTAGGCGTAGCTGGGAAGCGCGATCAGCAGGCCACGGCGCCGGCTCTGCCGTTCGTTGGCCGCCTCGAATTCCGGCGTGGCCACCGCCACCGGGGCCGACACCGGCGGTGAACCGCCGCCGTCCACGGGGACCTGGTCGAGCACCGACATCAGTCGGCGACCAACCAGTTCGAGGCTCGATTCCACCAGACCGAGACGTTGTCGCCGGGTCGATACCGCTTCCGGGCCACCACCGCCGGGGTTCGCACCTCGAGATCGATCCAATCGATCGAGACGTGATAGTCGACGGCGTGACCGAGGTAGGTGGCCTCCGAGACGGTGCCATCCAGGCAGTCGGCCCGGAACTCGGCCGGGGCCGACCCTCGTTCCCCGATGGTGATCGACTCCGGGCGCAGGCTCATGAACACCTTGGCCCCGGCGGGATGGGCGGTTGTCGCCGCCACCTTGGAGCCGTTGGCCAGCACGATGGTGGCGCCGTCGGCCACGGTGGCCTCGATCAGGTTGGTCTGACCGATGAAGTCGGCCACGAAGCGATTGACCGGCCGCTCGTACAGATCCTCGGCCGAACCGACCTGCAGCAGCCGACCGTCGTCCATGACGGCGATGCGATCGCTCATGGTCAGCGCCTCTTCCTGATCGTGGGTCACGAACACGAAGCTGACCCCGAGCTCCCGCTGCAGACTCTTGAGCTCCCCCTGCATCTCCTGCCGCAGCTTGAGATCGAGTGCACCCAGCGGCTCGTCCAGCAGCAGGACCTTGGGTCGATTGACCAGGGCTCGGGCCAGGGCCACCCGCTGCTGCTGCCCGCCCGAGAGCTGGGCAGGTTTGCGGTGCTCCATGCCCGACAGCCGGACCAGTCCGATGAGTTCTCGAGCTCGTGCCGCCGCGTCGGACTTCGACACCTTCTGCATTCGCAGACCGAAGCTGACGTTGTCCAACACCGTCATATGGGGAAACAGGGCGTAATTCTGGAACACGGTGTTGACCGGACGTTTGTTGGGCGGCAGCGTCCCCACCTCGTCACCGAAGATCTTCAGGCTGCCTTCGGTCGGGAATTCCAGGCCGGCGATCATGCGTAACGTGGTGGTCTTGCCACATCCCGACGGGCCGAGCATGGCGAAGAACTCGCCGTCGGCGATGTCGAGACTCACGTCGTCGACCGCCACCACCACCGTGTCATCCGAACCGAAACGTTTGGTGATACCACGCAGGGCCACCGCGGGGTTGGCCCTTGTGGCCCCATGAGTCTCGGCGCTCTCGGCCAATGAACCTCCCCTGTTGAACTGCCCAAACATACAGCGTTGACCGTGCCGGAAGCAATGGCGACGACGCCGGCGGGAACCGGGCCGCTCGGTTTGGGCCGATCCACCCGGCCCGGATCAGGCCAGGGATCGGGCGGTGGGTGACAGAGGCACGTCGGTCTTGTCAGCGGGCAGGGTACGCAACAGGCGGTCCCCGCTGTTGGAAGTCACCCCCAACCAGTAGTTCTCGTTCCGATAGTGGTGCCAACGATGGTTGCGCTGAAGCCGTGCGTAGTAACGGTTGCGGAACCGGTGCCTGGTGTGGACGGCCAGATGCACCCACTCGTAGTGGGCCAGTGTCCACCACGAGGCGGCCAGCCCGGTTCCGAAGGTGGCGAGGAGGGGCCAGCCGGCCAGCCAGGCCACCGGCAGGGACCAGATGGCGGTGAAGGCGGCGATGGCGGGCAGGAAGGTGAAGGCGTCAACGGTTCCCAGCAGCACGTTCTCCAGGACCGTCGGATCTTGGTGGTGGCGGCGGTGACCGTTCGACACCCCCAACACCCGGGTCCGGAAGGAGTCCTCGGGAGCGTGGAGGAGGAAGGTGTGGATGACCCACTCCACGGTTCCGGTCAGCGCCACCACGATGGCCAGGGCCACCAGGTCATGGATGCCGACCGGGGCCGGCGTCGTGTCGGCCACAGCGCCGCCCACCGCAGCCAGGGCGACTCGTACCACGGTGGCGGCCACGACGGCCATGACCATGATCCGGGAGGCCGGTGCCCTCAAGTAGACGGATGCCGCCTGCCGCAGATCGGCGATATCGGTGGAGCGCGCCGGCAGGGCTTCGAAGCGGTGGGAGTCGGGTTTGATCAGAGTGGCCATGGCTGCGCTACTCCTTTCCGGTCGAATCGGTCGGGCTGTCGGCAAGGACCTCGAACATACGACGGCCGAGTTCGATGAAGTCCTCCTGCTGGCCGAGTCCGGCGCCGACCACGTTGTTCACGGTCAGGCCGACCATGGCGTAGATGAACAGGAACGAGAAGGTGCGGGCGGCGTAGGGATCGGGCCGTCCGCCGTCGACCTCGATGAGGGAGACCATCACATTGATGTAGCGATGGTGTTCGGCCATGATCGGGGTCAACAGGGCCTGCAACTCGGCGTCGGTTCGGGCCTGGGCGAACACATCGGTGACTGCGGTCTGCTCGGGCAGGGTCATGCATTCCCACAGGATCTGGAGCAAATCGGTGACCGTGGCCTGGGGGCCGACGGCGGAGAAGGCCCGGGCGAACGATTCCCGGAGTTCGGCCAGGGCGTACTCGACAGTGGCGGCCAGCAGATCGAGACGGGTGTTGAAATGATTGAACACCGCGCCATTGCTCAAATCCGCCGCTTCCGCCACCGCCACCGTCGAGAACCCTGTGGCCCCGTGCTCGATGAGCACTGCGGTTCCGGCTTCCAGAAGCTTCCGCCGCGTCTGCTTCCGCCGTTCCGCTTGTGTGGCCACTCCTCCACTTTAAAGAGAGAGCACTCTCTTTGTCAACTCACCCAACCGCCGAAGACGGGCGAAAGCGGTCGCTATTGACCGCTTTCACCCACTCTCGACCAGTTGCGTTGGGGGCAGGGCGACGGATCGGAGAAGCACTCAGGTGAAGTCGGTGATGGAGCAGACCGCGCCCTGGTCGATGACACCGGGATCCATGGCGTGGCGTCGGCACAGGCGCCAGAACTTGGCCCCGACCTCGGCCGGATCGGCCAGGTTGCCGTCGCGGTGAAGGTCACGAAACCGTTCCACGTTGGGGAAGTGCCCTTCGTCCTGATCCCGAATCATGTCCTGCATCGCCGTGGCCACCACTCCGGGGGCGATGGCGGCCACCGTCACCGGCGATCGACCGTCGGCCGGCAGGTCACCGATCTGCTCGTGCTGTTCGAGACCGACGGTACGAACCCACATGTCGAGCGCCGCCTTGGCCGCGCAGTAGCTCGACCAACCGGGGTACGGATGCTTACCCGCACCCGAACTCATCATGATCAGCAGGCCGTTGGCCGGCGCTCGCCGAGCGGCCATGGCGGCCAGAAAGCCGGCCCCCAAAACCTGACCGGCGGCGGAGTTGACCAGCACGTTGTTCCGGTAGCGTTCCAGGTCGACCTCGCCGGCGAACCCGATCGGTTCCAAGGTGCCGGCGTTGTGCACGAAGCTGATATGGGGGTGGTCCCGCTCCGATACCAGCTCGGTGATCCAGCCGACGACGGTGGGCCAACCATCGGGTCGGCCGAGATCGACGGTCAGGTGGTTGCCCGGGCCGGGTCTACGGCTCATCGTCGCCACCTGGGCTCCGTCGGCGGCGGCAACCTCGGCCAGATGACGGCCGATCCCGCTCGACGCCCCGGTGATGATGATCAAATCGGACATGGCGCCAAGTGTGACAACCACGACCGCCCGCTGTCCACCGGAACCGCGGCCAATCGTCCCTTACCTGATCACTTCATCGCGATCGCAGCCTTGCGGCCCAGGTAGCGGCCGTACTCGTCACCCACGGCGCCAAGAGCGTTCGTTTCCTTCCTGTCGAGTCGACGGTAGGGAGTCAGTTCGAAGGTGACGGTGTCGGCCGCCATCGATCAGGTCATGGTGGCAACGACCTGGCCGTTGACCAGGGCCATTCCCATCGAGGATTCCCGCCCGCGGCTGAGCAGCCGGTCGGCGTCCAGGGTCCAGCGGAAGTCCTGATCGCCGCGGTAGATCTCATCGAGAATCTGAATGTTGTGGGCGACCGGTTTGACACCACTGGGACGTCGGGTGTGCGGCCGGCGATTCGTCCGATCACGACACCGGGCGCCGGGGGCGCGACGAGCGACCAGATCGTAGGTCGTCATCCAAGACCTGGTCGAACCGGACCTCGGTCAGATCCCGACATCGCGCCGCCGGGGCCCAGCCGGCATGGGCCGGGTTCTTCCCACAACCCCATCCCGTGGCCGGTCAGGTCAGGGCCAGAACTCGGCCCGGGCCGCCCGAGCCGTCCTGCCAGGGAACGGCGCCGACGATGACGGTGGCGCCCCGAGCCGGAACCTCATCGAGGTTGGCCAGGTTCTCCACCCCGTAGCGGTTGGTGGGGAGGAACCCGAAATGCACGGCGAAATCGGCCGAGTTGCCGGGATCAAGGCTGAGGGTGTCCACACCGATGCCGACGACGTCGCGCTTCTCGATCAGCCACTGGGCCGCGTCGAGCCCGAAGCCGGGGAAGTTCAGGTCGGGGAACCCGGCCCCGCCCCGGTAGACGTCGTTGCCAAGATCGCGTTTGGCCGCCCAACCCGAGTTCATGGCCACGAAGGCCCGATCGGGTATGCGGCCCCTGCCCCGCTCATAGGCGATCAGATCATCGACTTCGACGGTGGCGTTGGCATCGACCGCCGCCCTGGCCGAGATGTCGACCACGGCCAGCGGCGCCACCAGGTTCCGGGCCGGGATCTGATCGACCTTCCAGGCGTCGGGCCCGAAATGGCCGGGGGCGTCGACATGGGTGCCCCACTGCTCCTGGAACTGCCACTGCTGGATGTAGAACCCGTCGGTGGCAAAATCATTGAGGGTCGACCTGGCGCCGCCGGCATCGTCACCGAAGAAGGTGGGGAAGTCGGTGGTCAATCGATAGGTCAGGTCGACGACTCCTCGCCGTCCCCGAGCCGCCGGCCGGCCGGCTGCCGCTGCCGATGAGCCGGTGGCGGCCAGCACCGATGCCCCCACACCGGTCACCGCCCCCATCTGCAGCAGTCGCCGCCGGGAGATCGGCTCGTCGGTACCCGGCGCCTGGCTCGGGGGCTGCAGCCGGCCGGCATCGAACAGCGCTTTCAGTCGTGGTCCGCACATTGGTATCCCTGCCTTTTGCCCGCCTTTGTCCGGTCCTTCCGTTGGACTTGACACTAACAAACCGCACAGCCCATCGCCAGTGACGGCCGCCTCGGATGGCACCGGAAGGGCCGAGATCAACCGTTGACCCGGAACACCCCGTAATGCACATCGATCCCGTCGAATTCCCGGTTTCCGGGTAGGTAGGGTCGGCGATCGGTAATGTCGAGGACCTCCCACAGCCCTTCGTCGGCCAAGGTTCGCCACACCTCGGAGGTCGACCGAGTGACGAACAGATCCGACCGCTGGGTCAGAGACACCGCACCGCCGGGCGCCACGACCCGGGCGAACTCCCGGGACACCCCATCGACATCGGACACGTAGCTGAGCACGCCGACACACAACAGCGCGGAGAAACAGTCGTCGTCGAACGGCAACGGAGGTTGCGTGAGGTCGACCTGGAGGACGTCGACATAGTGGCCCTCGGCTCGGGCCAGCTTCAGCGATTGTTCCGACACATCGACCCCGGTCACCGTGGTGAACCCCTCGGCCTGGAGCCGGCGTCCCACCAGCCCGGTTCCACAACCGGCGTCCAGAATCGGAGCGTTGTGGTCAACCCCGTGCGCCTTCAAGTGCTCAACGGCCACCGCGTAGGCGTCGTAGCCCCAATCGGTCAGATCACGGTTGTAGCCGGCGGCCCATTGGTCGTAGTAGTCGGCGATGTCGTCGATACCGGATGTGGCCAGACCGGCCAGGGTCTCGTCGGTCGTTCGTTGTTCAACGTCGACATCCATACGACAACGGTAGTCGTCGGGTACCGCCGACTCGAGGATCTGCTCCAGCACGGTGCGGTTCAGTGCCGCCCAAGGCGTTCCGGGCAGTTCATTGCCGCCCAAGGCGTTCCGGGCAGTTCATTGCCGCCCAAGGCGTTCCGGTGCTACTGTTGGACACGGCGGCGTCGTCCCGCCTCACCTGCTGATCGGGTGCCCGTGCCTCCCGACGTTCGCGCAGGCAAAGGTGAGCGTCTCTCATCGACGAAACGTCGTACTGGTCAGTCTTCACGTCGAGGCGTGACGTTTCCGGATCGGTTGCACGGGGACTCGGGAACGGTCGCGCCGGACTGGAATGACATGACCACGCAACGCGATCTCAAGGCCCTCATCCGAGCGCGGATGAGTCGAACCGGCGAGGCTTATACAACAGCCCGTCGCCACGTCCTGGCCTCGGCTCCACCCTCGTCCTATGTCCTCCGAGGGGGTCTGCACCCGGAGTCGGCGGCACTGGCCAACAGCCTGGCCGCCCAGGGTGTTCACAACCCGCTGACCGGGCAGCCCATCGATGAGGCAACGGTGCTCGGAGTGGGTGGCGGGCTCGGCGCCGGCTACATCCTCTGGGAGTTCGACAACAGTCGTCACCGAGCGGTGACCACCGGCTTCCGGAATCAGTGGCAGTATCCCCAACGCTGGTTCACCAAGGTGTGCGCACGACTCGACGTCGCAGCCGAGCTGAGGGAAACCACCGGGCCGAAGAAGGCGGCAGGCCACCTGGATCGGGCGCTCGCCGACGGCGTACCGGTGATCGCCGCCATTTCCGCCGCCGACATCGGCTACTGGCACCTTCCGCCCGACTTGTCGGGCTGGTTCGGCTACCCGGTTGTGGTGTACGGCCGCCGCGACGACGGCCGATTCCTCATCGACGATCGCAATCGGGGAACGCTGACCGTGACACCGGAAGATCTGGCTGCGGCTCGGGGTCGCATCACGTCGTATAGGAACCGACTGCTGGTCACCGAACCATCCGAGATCGATCTCGACACCGACACCTTCGTCGCCGCGGTGCGTACCGGAATCGAGGATCACCTCGAACACCTCGGTTCCAGGTCGGCGTCGTTTTCACTGCCGGCGTTCCGGAAATGGGCCACCATGCTCGAGGGCGAACGAGCAAAGGCCTGGCCCACGGTGTTTGCCGACGGGCGAGGGTTGCTGGCGGCGTTGGTGACGACGGTGGAAGCCGTCGACCCGGCGGGGATCCTCGGCGGCAATCTCCGATCGTTGTACGCCGAGTTCTGCGCCGCCGCCGGACCATGGATCGGTCGGGACCTCGCCGATGCCGTGGCCGGTTATCGCCAGGCGGCAGCGGCGTGGGCCCGGGTGGCCGAGATCCCACTCCAGGTCCCCACGGTGCAGTCCATCGTGACCCTTGACCGGGAACGCCGGAAGGCGGTGGCCGACGGTGACACCGGAGCAGCACGGGCCGGGGCCGCGGCCGACCGGAGCCAGGAGCTGATGGCCTCCGACGACACAGGCCTGTCGGATGGGGATCGGGCCGAACTCTTCGCCACCCTGGCCGACGCCGTCACCACGGCGGCCGAGGCCGAGGTGGGGGCACGGGCGGCGCTTGCCGCCGGGTTCGCCTCGACGTAGACACCGGTGCCGCCCCCGGCCCTGTCTCACACCGGTGTCTCCCGAAGCACGACCAGACGGTCGGCGGGTTCGAGCCGGGCCGGATCGACCAGGGCCGGGGGCAGGCGGATCCCGTTGCGGATCACGGCCACCAGCGTGGTGCCGTCCGGGGGTTGGGGTCGACCCCCGGCCATCACCGGCTCGATCTCCACCAACTCCAGCCCGGCGCCGGCGGCGAGCAGATCGTCCACAACCCGAACCGCTCCCGGGGCGTGGGTGCCGAGCCCGAGCATGCGGCCCACGGCGGCGGTGGCGTCGATCACCTCGTTGGCCCCGCCCTGGCGCAGCAGATGGAGGTTCTCCTGCTCCCGGCCGCCGGCCACGATGTGGGCGGTCGGGTTCAGCTCCCGGGCGGTCAGAGTGATGAGCACCGCGGTGTCGTCCCGGTTGGGGGCCACGATGACGGCCCGGGCCCGGTCGATGGCGGCCTGGGCCAGCACCTCACTGCTGGTGGCGTCGCCCTCGACCGCCACAAAACCGTCCTCCACCGCAGTGTCGACAGCGGTGCGGTGCTTGTCCACCACCACGATCTCGGATCGATCAACCCCCCGGCTCAGCAGATCGGCGGCCGCACTCTGACCGGTGGCCCCGTAGCCGCAGATGATGATGTGGTTCTGCACCGTAGACCTCCAGCGGCGTCTCAGCAGGTGTTCCCGGGTCTGGTCGGTCAGCACCTCGACCGTGGTCGACACCACCAGGATAAGGAACAGCACCCGGGCCGGGGTGATGAGCAGCACGGTGGCCAGCCGGGCCCCGTCGCTGACGGCGGTGATGTCGCCATAGCCGGTGGTGGTCACGGTGACCGAGGCGTAGTACAGGGCGTCGAGAAACGAGATGGGGTCACCGGTCACGTCGACGTAGCCGGCGCCGCCCACCCGCACCACTAGGGCCACGAACACCACCAGGGCCACGGCGAACCCGACACGGCGGACGATGTCGACGAACGGTTGGCGTTGGGGCCGGGGCACCTCGACCCGATCCATCACAGGCACAGCCAGACCCTACACCGCCCAGCCCTGTACCAACCCGGAACTTTGAGCGCTGTACGACCCCCACCCATCGAACTTTGAGCGCTGGACGACCCGTTGTCGGGTCGTGGGAGGCTCAAAGTTGGGAGGAGGGATGGGGCGTCGTGGAGTGGGTTTGGGGCGGGGGCGGGGGGTCAGTCGGTCCGGAGTTGCTGCTGCAGCCCCTCGACCGTTTCGATGAACTCCTCGACCATGTCGTAGACCACTTGGGCCGCCGTTTTGCGCTGATTCATGGTGCCGACGATCTGACCCACAAAGTAGTTGGCCAGCTTCTCGGCCCCCGACCCTGCGTTGTAGGCGGCCCGGTTGATACGGCGCTGGGCCTCGGCGGTGAGCACCGGCTGCAGCGGCATGCCCAGCGGGTCGGGGGTGTCGGCCCGCTCCCACTCCTCGGTCCAGGCCGAACGCAGCATGCGGGCGTGCTTGCCGGTCAGGGATCGTGATCGGATGGTGTCGGCCGACGACGCGGCCAGGAACTTGTCTTTGACCACGGGGTGGGTCTCGGCCTCATCGGTGGTCAGCCAGACCGAGCCACACCATACCCCCTGAGCCCCGAGGGCCATGGCCGCCGCCATCTGCCGGCCCCGACCGATGCCGCCCGCCCCCAACACCGGGATGTCGACGGCGTCCACGATCTCGGGGATCAGCACCATGGAGCCGATCTCGCCGGTGTGGCCACCGGCCTCGTAGCCCTGGGCGATGATGATGTCGACTCCGGCATTGCGATGTCGTTCGGCATGGGAGGCCCGGCCGGCCAGGGCGCCGACCAGGCAGCCCTCCT
Organism: Acidimicrobiales bacterium; assembly: GCA_024638815.1. Classification (GTDB taxonomy): domain Bacteria; phylum Actinomycetota; class Acidimicrobiia; order Acidimicrobiales; family SZUA-35; genus JAHELU01. The sequence continues at coordinate 23,177 of JAHEJM010000047.1, forward strand.
CCTTGCACCGGTCGATCAGAAACTGGGGTGGCGGGCCGAGGGCATTGGCCACGAACGACGTGCGATGGGCCAGAGCAATATCGAGCTGGGGGCCGGCGGTGGCGGCCGAGAACGGGGCGCGGTCGGAGGCTCCGACGGCATTGGCCGTGGAGTCGTCATCGGCCGGCAGCTCCGGCACCTCGTAGCGGGCCAGGATGTCGTCCACGAATTCCCGATGTTGGGACGGGATGAGCGCAGCGATGTCGGCCAGGCTGTAACCGCCGCCCTCGTCACCGGCGTACTTCGCCGGCACGATCAGGTCGACTCCGTACGGCCGGTCGCCGATCTCGTCTTCGATCCAGTCGAGGTCGATCTCCAGTTGCTCGGGGGAATGAGCGACCGCCCCCAGAACCCCCATGCCCCCGGCCTTGGACACGGCGGCCACCACATCACGACAGTGGCTGAAGGCCAGGATGGGGAACTCGATCCCCAGCATCTCGGTCACCGGTGTCCTCATCGCTGTGTCCTCATCGCTGTGTCCTCAT
>JAHEJM010000047.1:23800-29527 GCA_024638815.1 Acidimicrobiales bacterium
GTCCTCATCGCTGTGTCCTCATGGCTGTATGCTCCTGCTGCTCATTGACGGGATTCCCGCCCCGGTTGGCCGGGTCCGGGCCCGTTGGGTTTCGGCCCAGGTCATGGCGTGCTGGATGTTGGGTTCCCGGGGCAGGCCCAGCACCTGCTCGGCCACGATGTTGCGCTGGATGGCCCAGGTGCCGCCGCCCAGGGTGAGGGCCGGAGCGACCAGGTAGCCGTAGTGCCAGATGGGGTCGACGTCGGGATACCGGCTGTCGTCGCCCCGACCGAAGTTGATCTCGGTGATCCCGGTCTGCATGTCGGCCGGTACGGGGCCGGCCGGGCCCGAGCCCTCGAGCATGCCGTGGGCCCCGACCAGCTCTTTGGCCAGGGCCATGACGTCCTGGCCGTGCTCGTCGGCCATCAGCTTCTGGATGGAGGCCTCGGCCCCCGGGGTGCGACCCTGCAGCTTGGCGCTCAGGGTCCGCAGCCGGTTGAGCCGCAGCAGCTCGGACTCGCAGTAGAGGCGGGCCAGCCGCTGCCGGGTGACGGGGTCGGTGCTTCCGCCGCCGGCCCGGACCAGATCCAACAACGCATCGGCCGAGGGACCGGCCCCCCACAGAGATCCGGCGGCCGACAGCGACACCCGCTCGTTGGCCAGGGTGACCTTGGCCAGCCGCCAGCCGTCGCCCTCCTCCCCCACCCGCAGCGACGCCGGCAGCCGCACGTTGTCGAAGAACACCTGGTTGAAGGAGTGGGCGGTGGCCATGTCGATGATGGGCGACATGGTGATGCCGGGGGTGTCCATGGGGCAGAGGAAGTAGGAGATGCCCTTGTGCTTGGGGGCGTCGGGATCGGTGCGGGCGATGAGGATGCCCATGTCGGCGTGGTGGGCCCCGCTGGTCCAGATCTTGGACCCGTTGACGACGTACTCGTCGCCGTCCCGAACAGCTCGGGTGGCCAGATTGGCCAGATCGGAACCGGCCTCGGGCTCGGAGAACAGCTGGCACCAGATCTCGGAATGGTTGAAGACCGTGGGCAGGTAGCGCTGCTGCTGTTCCTCGGTTCCGGCCAGCAGGATGGTGGGGGCGGCCCAGCCGATGCCGATGGCGTTCCCGCCGGTGACACTGGTGGCCGTGGCCGTGGCTGTCCCGGCCCTACATTTGGGCCCCCTGACCCGCAGCCCCTCCAGCTCCTGGGCGATGATGACCTGGTGGATCGGATCGGCGTTGAGTCCCCACGGCTCGGGCCAATGGGGCACCACGTAGCCGGCGTCGGCCAGATCCTGCTGGGTCGGCTCGGGATGCTCGGCCCGCCAGGCCCGAACGGCCAGGCGGCGGGGGTCGTCGTCGGGTGGGAAGTCGAAGTCCATCAGCCCTCGACGCTCCGGTCGGTCACTGTCCCGGCCTGCTCGGCCGGCATCCAGGACGGCGGGCGCTTCTCCCGGAAGGCGGCCATCCCCTCTCTCGCTTCGTCGCCGCCAAACAGTCGACCCGAGAGCTCGGCCGTCCAGGTGAAGGCGTTGTCCAACCCGGTCTCGGTGTCTCCCCCGGCGATCATGGTCGGCACGCGACACAGCAACTGCTTGGTGGCGGCGATGGCGCCGGGGGCTCCGGCCAGTAGATCGTCGACCACCTCGGCCACAGCGGCATCGAGTTCGTCGGCCCGTACCGCCTGCGTGATCAACCCCATGGACGCCGCCTCCGATGCCGGAAACCGGCGGCCGCGGAGGAAGGCGTCGGCGGCATCGGCCGAGCGCATCCTGGGCAGGCACAGTACCGAGATCATGGCCGGGGCCACCCCGACTCTGACCTCGGTGAAGCCCATGGTGGCATCCTCGGTGGCGATGGCGATGTCCATGGCGGCGGCCAGGCCCATACCCCCGGCCACGCAGTGACCGGCGATGCGGCCGACGTAGGGTTTGGGTGACCGGGCGAATCGAGCGAACAGATCCTGGGGCCGGACGGCGGGGAAGTCGCTCTGTGCCGCCGAGTCGTCCCTGCCATCACCGGGCTTGGAGGCCTCGCCCAGATCGGCACCGGCACAGAAGACCCGGCCGTCGTTGGTGAGCACGATGACCCGGACGCCGTCGTCGGCCTCGGCCGCGTCGAGGGCGGCCGACAACTCGGCCACCAGCCGGCGGCTCAGTACATTGCGCCCTTCGACGTCGGCCAGGGTGATGGTGCAGACCCCACCGTCGACGTCCCATCGGACCAGTTGGTCGCTCACAGTTGACATCTCACCTCGCAGTCTCCTGTGCCTCCAGGCGTTGCCGGGCCATCAGGCCGTCGATGACCACGTCGACCATGGCGTTGGCGGCGGTGGCCGGGCCGGACCGAAAGGTGCCGAGCACCTCGGGTCGGGCGAAGTCACGACCGAGGCCGCCGAGCATGCGAGCCATGGCCGCGGTATCGACGTCGTTCAGGCTCGCCGGCAATTCCCCCCGCTCGACGGCCAGCTCGAGCAGGGCTCGGGTGATGTCGATCAGGTAGGCGCTGTGGGCCTCGTGCAGGTCGAGGCCCTCATGGATGGCGGCCATGTCGGCTGCGAACTCGGGGTTGACGGCGCTGACCGCATGGTTAGCGGCATGGAGGTAGGCCCGGATTGCCTCCAGCGCCGACATCGACTCGGCGACCGCATTGTGGGCGGCCCGGCCGTGGCCTCGTAGCACCCGGTCGATGACCATGGTGACCAGCTCGTTGCGACTCTCGGCCAACAGATAGAGGGTGCGAAGCGAACAGTTGAGCCGGGCTGCCAGGTCGGCCATGGTCAGCTCCATGAACCCCTTGTCGAAGATGGTGGCCAGCTCGGTCAGGATCTCGCGCTGCCGGTTCGACAACTCGGCCTCCCGATCCCGGCTTAGGACCGGCTCGGGTACCGGCACCGAGCGCATGACCTCGATGACCGATCGATCGGTTGCGACGCCCTTGGCCTGACGCCGGGCGACGGTGGCTCCGCTCATGACAGCAGGCTTTCCGGGATCTCGAGGTGACGGGCCCGCAGCCACTCCCCCAGGCTCTTGGCCTGACCATCCTGGCGGGTGGAGGCGGCCACCCCCTCCTGGAGGATGCCATGGATGACGAAGTTGACGGCCAGCAGGTTGGGCAACGGATGGCGTTCGATCTGCAGTTCCGCCGCCTCCGGTAGCAAATGCCGCAGCCGATCGGTGGTCATTGTCTGCTCCATCCAGACATAGGCCTCGGGGCTACGGGCGAAGACGCCAAGGTTGGCGTTGCCTCCCTTGTCACCGGATCGAGCCCCCAGCACCAGGCCCAGCGGGGCCCATCGGGTTGGCCCGGCCGGCGGCGGCGGTAGCTCGGGCCAAAACGGTTCGATCTCGGCCGATGGACCCCACGAGCGATCGAGAGGATCGACCACGGTCCGGGCCACGGCACCACCGGATCCCAGGATCGTGACCCGCTGTGGCACCAGCTCGGCCGGTACCAGACCCGACGTGTGGACGCCGAATGGTTGGGCGATGGCGGTGCCGGGCAGGCCGAAGAATCCGGGGATGGAGGCCAGGGCCATGGTATTGAGCGCCGATCCCACCGATCGGACCTTCCGCTCGTCCCCGTCCTTCACCGTGACCCGCCACGCCGCCACCGCTTCGGTGTTGGTGGCCGGATCGGCCTTGTCGGTGCGATCGAGGGTGACCGTGACGCTGTCGAAGTCCTCGGGTTTGTGGGGGCAGGCCCGCCACAGGATCTGCTCCAGCAGCTCGGCCTTGGCCGTGATGTCGAGACCGACCAGGGCCACGTGCAGATCGCTGCGGTACCCGCCCCACCGGTTCATCGACACTTTCAGGGTCTCCGGTGGGGGCTCACCCTTCACTGCGGACACCCGGACCCGGTCCGGGCCCTCCTGGTTCAGGGTGACGGTGTCGAACCGGGCGGTGACGTCGGGCCCAAGGTAGCCGGGCCCACCGATCTCGTACAGCAACTGGGCGGTGACGGTGCCGACGGTGACCGCTCCCCCGGTACCGGGGTGTTTGGTGATGACGCTGGAGCCATCGGCTGCGATTTCGGCGATGGGGAACCCGGCGTGGTCCATGGCCGGCAGCTCGGTGAAGAACGAGTAGTTGCCACCGGTGGCCTGGGTGCCGCATTCGATGATGTGGCCGGCCACCACCGCTCCGGCCAGCTCGTCCCATTGGTCGGGACGCCACTGGTGATACCACGCCGCCGGAGCGCAGACGATGGCGGCGTCGGTGGTGCGGCCGGTGATGACGATGTCGGCTCCCCGGTCGAGTGCGTCGACGATGCCCCAGCAGCCGAGGTAGGCGTTGGCCGAGATGAACCGGTCGAGGCGCACCGAGTCGGCCACCGGCCGCCCGGTTTCGGCGTCGATGATGTCCCGGCTGCGGATTCCGTCGGCGGCCCACTCGTCCAACCGGGGCAGCAGATTGTCGCCGTCGACATAGGCAATGGAGGGACTGAGGCCGAGCTTGTCGGCCACCTCGGCCACCGCCTCGGCGCAGTGATCGGGATCGAGCCCACCGGCATTGGAAACCACCTTGATGCCCCGGTCCAGGCAGTCGCCCATGACCTGCTCCATCTGGGTGATGAAGGTTCGGGCATACCCTCCGCCCGGGCGTTTGGCCCGGGTCCGGGCCAGTATCAACATGGTCAGCTCGGCCAGCCAGTCACCGGTCAGGGCATCGATCGGGCCACCGTTGACCATGAGTCGGGCGGCATCGAGCTGATCGCCGTAGAACCCTGAACAGTTGGCGATGCGTATGGCACGGTCACCCATCACCTTCACCCTATGGTTGGTAATATCAAGCTGTCAAGATTACACCTGTTGGGAACGCAGCCATCCGAGGCGCGACCCCGGAACGCTCAAGACCCAGCCAGATCTCGGTCCGGCTCAATCTCATCCGACACCTGATCCGACGCGCCCTCGATCTCCCGTACCTCGATGTCGTCGGCCAGTCCCGGCAGCTGCTCGACCGGACCGACCTTCCACTGAGGGCCGAGTTGTGCCACCACGCTGCGGTCGGCCAGCAGCCGGCCCGGTCGAGCAAGGGAGGCAAGGGTGACGGCGGTACCAGGCGGATCGCCCCACACACCGAACGACAGCTGACTGGTGCCGAGCACCCCGGTGGCTACATCACCGGCCGACATCCCGGCCCGGGCGGTCAAGGCCTTGTCGAACTCTGCCCCGACCTCGCCGACCACGGCGATGGCGGCGAGAGCGAACTCGGCCGCACTGGCCACCTGGGCGTCATCCTGGTTGAGTCCGCACAGGAACAGTTCGCTGCCCGATGATCGCCGGATGCGCTCGACGCCGTAGCGCTCCATCAGGGTCTCGACTTCTTCGTTCAACGTCTCGGTGATCTCCAGGGCGATGTCCTGGTCGACGCCGGCTGCCTCCGGCATATTGTCGACCGTGATGGCCACGGCAGTCGCCGTGTCGAAGATGTCCTCGATCACCTGTTCACCACGCCGGACCCGATCGACGAGTCGCGTCGGCAGCAGTGCGGTCAGCAGGTCGTTGATGTGGCTTTCCTCGTCGACGATCGCCTGCTCCCGCGACTCGATTTGACGGGCCACGCCTTGAAGCTGGCGGCCCAGATCGCCCAGCTCGTTGCGCCCGAAGTCTTCGACCTCGGCGTCGAGGTCCCCATCGGCGATCGCCGCCGCCGACCGTACGAGCGAGTCGGCCGGCCGCGTAAGGACGCGGGCCAGGAGGACCCCGGTGACGGCAATGGCGGGGAGCAGGATGGCGAGAACCACCAGGATTCGGC
>JAHEJM010000159.1 GCA_024638815.1 Acidimicrobiales bacterium
CGTCCGTTCGAGGACGTGCTGCGGGCCCGAATATCCCGCCGCGGTGTGATGGCCGGAGGTCTGGCCGCCGCCGCAACCACCTTCTTCGGCCCCGGTGTCGCGGCGGCAAAGGCCGGCGGCAACGGAGGCACCCCGGGCTCGGCCCGGGGCATCGCCGCCAGCGGTCGTGAGCTGATTGGTTTCGAGCCGGTGGCCGTGGCCGACGGCGGTGGGCCGCTGCCCGCAATCTCGAGCGACTACCAGTATCAGGTGCTCATCCCGTGGGGTGAGCCCATCATCCACCCGTACCCGGAGCACGTGAACGGCGTCAAAACGGCAGCTGATCAGGAAAAGCAGATCGGCATCGGCCACGACGGTATGTGGCTGTTTCCCACCAGCCGCAAGGGAGATCGGGGAATCCTCTGCATCAACCACGAGTTCGGCAGGAACTCCCATGTCTTCGGTGGCAAGCTTGTTCCCGACTCGCTTGAGGATGTCCGCCTGTCCCAGGCCGCCCACGGAGTGTCGGTGGTGGAAATCGCCAACATCGGGGGCACCTGGCAGGTGGTCCGAGGTGGCTACAACCGCCGAATCACCGTCAACACCCCGGTCGAGTTCTCCGGTCCGGTGGCCGGTCACACCATCCTCGGTGACCCAACACGACCCTCGTTCGGCACCTTGAACAACTGCTCCAGCGGTTACACCCCGTGGGGCACGTATGTGACCTGTGAGGAGAACTTCAACCTCTACTTCGGAGCCACCGGGTCTTGGACCCCGACCGAAGCCCAGGATCGCTACGGCTTCGACGACGTCGGCGACTACGGCTGGGAGTTGTTCGACCCTCGATTCGACCTGTCGAACGCCGACCTGGACGGCGAGGACAACCGGTTCGGCTGGTGCGTCGAGATCGACCCCATGAATCCCGATGCCACCCCAATCAAGCGCACGGCCATGGGTCGGTGCAAGCACGAGGGCGCGGCGTTCACCCAGGGTCGCGGCGGCCGGGTCGTGGCCTACATGGGTGACGATCAGCGCTTCGACTACATCTACAAGTACGTGTCCGACGGCAACTGGAAGTCCATGCGAGCCCGGGGAATGAGCCCCCTCGACCACGGCACGCTCTACGTGGCCCGGTTCGACGACGACGGCACCGGCGAATGGCTGGCGCTGACCATCGACAATCCCACGCTGGCCGCCCAATTCGCCGATCAGGCCGAGGTACTGACCTACGCCCGTCTGGCCGCCGACGCCCTCGGTGCCACGCCGATGGACCGGCCAGAGTGGACCACGGTGGCCCCTGACGGTCGGATCTACTGCTCCCTGACCAACAACTCAGAGCGCACCGTGGCCGATGCCGCCAACCCGTTGGCCCCCAACCCCGACGGCCATATCATCCGCTGGACCGATGCCGATCAGCATATGGGTACGACCTTCGAATGGGACATCTTCATCATCGCCCAGGACACCCACGGCACCGAGGACACCTTCTCCGACCCCGACGGCCTCTGGGCCGACCCCGACGGCCGTATCTTCATCGAGACCGACGGTGGTCAGAAGGACGGCCTCAACAACCAGCTGTTGGTGGCCGATTCGGAGCTCGGTGAGTTGCGGCGGCTGCTCACCGGCGTGGCCGGCGACGAGATCACCGGCTTGACCGTAACCCCGGATCGGCGGACGCTGTTCTGCAACACCCAGCATCCGGGCAACGGCGACCCGACCTTAACCAACTTCCCGGTGATGAACGCCGTGCCCGACGGAGTGACCGTTCCCCGGGACTGCACGTTTGTTGTCACCCGAAAGGACGGCGGCGTCGTAGGAAGCTAGCGCCCTATGAGGGTTGAAGTCCGCAGGGCGGGTTCTTCTCCCCCGACCGCTCTGCGGACTTGGGCCCTTGGTCCCCCCCTCAGAACTTTGAGCGCCTGACGACCCGTTTGTGGGTCGTCCCAAGCTCAAAGTTCGAAAGGCGGGGGTCGTCCCAAGCTCAAAGTTCGAAAGGCGGGGGTCGTCCCGAGCTCAAAGTTCGAACGGAGATGTTTGGGTTTGTGGGCTGGGCGTCAGCGTCGGGAGCGACGGCGCCGGCCCGATCGTTCCGATCGGTCGGATTTGGCCACCAGGGTGGTGGTGGCCGCAATCTCCTCCACCTCGGGAACCGGCTCCTCGCCGTCGAGCACGCTCCGCATGAGGGCGATGTGCTCCGGGGTGCTGCCGCAGCAGGCCCCGATGAGTTGGGCTCCGGCCTCGCGGGCCCGATGGGAATAGGCGGCCATGACCTCGGGGGTGCCGTTGTAATGCAGCTCGGTGCCTCGCCATTCGGGGATTCCGGCGTTGCCCTTGCTGATGATCAGGATCTCGGGGTGAGCGACCCGCATCTGTTTGATGGCGTTCTCGGTATCCGCCAGGTTGTTGCCGCAGTTGGCGCCGACGGCGTCGACGCCCAACCGGGCGGCCAGTTCGGCGGCGTCGGTGCCGGTGACCCCCATCATGGTTCGACCGGCGGTGTCGAAGCTGAAGGTGACGCAGATGGGAAGGTCACTGGCCCTCCGGGCTCCGACGACCGCGGCCTCGGCCTCCTCCAGAGAACTCATGGTCTCGATCCACAGCAGGTCGGCCCCGCCGGCGGTCAGTCCTTCGGCCTGTTCGGCGAAGGCGGAGGCGCAGGCCTCGGCCGACATCGAACCCATGGGTTCCATCAGCTCGCCGGTGGGTCCCATCGAGCCGGCGACCAGGACGGTTCGGCCGTTCCCGGCCGCAGCATCGGCCACCTCGCGACCGATTCGGGCCGCAGCCTGGTTGAGTTCGACCACCCGTTCCTCCAACTTGTGGAGTGCCAGACGGAACCGGGTGCCGCCGAAGGTGTTGGTGAGGAAGATGTCGGATCCGGCGTCGACATAGGCCTGATAGGCGTCGCGGATCTCCTTGGGGCGATCGACATTCCACTCCTCGGGCGGATTGCCCGACTCGAGACCTCGCCGGAACAGCTCGGTTCCGGTGGCGCCGTCGATGATGGCGAAGCCCTTCGCCTTGATCAGATCGTGGAGAACGGTCATCCGTGCAGTGTACGAGCCGGGACGGTCGCCTGCTATGGAGGGAAGGCGCAGTATGTTGCCCCGGGGGAGGGGGCGAAACGTATCAGGTGGCGGCGCCGAAGGCGTGATTGAGCACCCGGGTTCGTAGATGCTCGGCGATCTGGGCCCGTAACCCGACTTGATCGCCCGACAGGGCCTGGTAGCTGGTGATCTCGATGATCATGCCTCGGGTCAACTCCAGGGAGACGTTGTCGGCCAGAAGGTCGATGCGGAGGTCGAAGGCGATGATGGAGGCGTCGGTGCCGGCCGACGAGGTGCTGACCAGGGCCAGTCGGCGATCGAGCGAGCGGTGCAACGACCACTGGAGCACGGCTGAGGAGTCCGGTAGCCCGAACTCCTCACCGTCGATGACGACGGTTTCGTTGTCGACGAGAACTTCCAACATCTGTGGTCCAGGTGCTTCCCGATGTACGGCGGTGGCTATCCAGCGACATGGCTGGTTTATCCAATCCTAATACCACGACCCCGGGCTTCGGAAAGTAGAGCCCCGGGAAGTGTGGGGGAGAACACGATAGTGCAGGAGTCAACCAGCTCGGCGTCCCGGCCCCGGCGGCGGGAAAACGTGATCGTATCCTTGGTCTCGACCTCCAGCGCCAATCCCAGCGCGCCGCCGGAGAAGTCGAGCCGATCGGGGACGCCGTCGACCGGGGCCGGTCCGAGTGACGAGATGGTAGACCGAGCCAGCAGAACCGGCTCGGTCAGATGAAACAAATCGTGAAGCACGAATCCGGCGGGAACGAACACGACCCACCGTCGGGACAGTTGATGCAGAACCCGGCCGGCGGCCAGGATCAGCGGCGCGCCGAGGACGGCGGCGGCGATGGCGGGCAACCAGTGGCCGGCCGCCGCCAGCCAGGCCCAGGTCACCAGACCGGCGAAGGCCACCAACCAGGCCGCCGGAACCGGCCCGACCAGGGCCGCGGCCGGTGCCCGCAGCGCCATTCGTCGTTCTGAACCGTAGGCCGAGCCGTTGACCATCTGGTCCCCAACGGCCGGCAGCAAGGTCACCGCCGAGGCGAAAAGGCCGTAGGCGATGGCCACGCCCAGTGACGTCGTCCACCGATCGGTGAGACCGATGAGCAGACCGAGGCCGGCCACGGTGGGGGCCAGGATGCGAAGCACGGTGAGCGAGATGGGATGGGGAACAAGTGTGGCCACGAGGCCGACGAACCAGCCAATCCACAATGCCGCCTCGAGGATGACCGAGACGGTGGAATCAGTGACGGCGCCGATGACCTCGGTCACGACCGGCCCGCACACAATCGCCACCATCACCCAGGCCGCTCGTAGGGCCCAGAGTTGCAGCTGCTGACCGTTCGGTCGCAGTGATGCCGAACGTGATCGGTTGGCCGTGCGGGAGGAAGTCACAACAGAGGTTGAGTGTATTGCCGCCGGCGGTCCCGGCGGCTCGGTGCGGGCCGGCCGGTGCGGACTCGTCGATCCCCGGGGTCGAGTCCCGACGGTCCTTCGCCCTCACCGCGGAGAGCTGGTGCCGCGAGACGGTGCTCGCCGACCCGAGTTTGGCCCCGGCCAAACGTCGCCGAAACTTGACTTGATCGTGAACATCCACGCCACCAAGCGAAACTAGGATCAGACGAATGGCAGACGCGGTTGGGCCCCGGAGTGGCGACAACAACAGCAGTAGTACAGGGCACGACTCGGAGAACGCAGCGGTCGATGCCGCGGAACGAATCGACGAGCTACGGGACCAGATCCGGTACCACAATGACCGGTACTACCGGCAGGACGCTCCCGAGATCCCCGATGCCGAGTACGACTTGCTGGTCCGCGAGTTGCAGCGGCTGGAGGCCGAGCACCCCGACCTTGTGACCGAGGATTCGCCCACCCGCATCGTGGGCGCCGCCCCCTCGGTGGCCTTCGCCCCGGTCACGCATCGGGTTCCGATGATGAGCCTCGACAATGCCTTCGACCGCGAGGAACTCGAGGCGTGGGCCGCCCGGGTGGCACGCGGTCTCGATCTCGATTCGGCGGCCGCACCGGTCGGCTATCTGTGCGAACTCAAGATCGACGGTGTGGCATGCTCCATCGTCTACGAGGAGGGCCGAATGGTCCAGGCCGCCACCAGGGGCAACGGTCGGGTGGGGGAGGATATCACGGCCAATGTGGCCCAAATCGCCGACATTCCAACCGCCCTCAACAATGCACCGGCGGTGGTCGAGGTCCGGGGCGAGATCTACATGCCGGTGTCGATGTTCGAGACATTGAACGAGGCCCAGGAGGCGGCAGGGCTGCCCCGATACGCCAACCCCCGGAATACGGCGGCCGGCAGCCTGCGTCAGAAGGATCCTTCGATCACGGCCGGTCGTGGTCTGTCCATGTGGGCCTACCAGCTCGGTCACGTCGAGGGAGGCCCGGAGCTGGCCGGTCACGGTGATGCCCTGGACTGGCTGAACGACTTGGGGCTGCCGGTGAACCCCGAACGTCGGCGGGTGGCCACCATCGATGACGTCATCGAGTTCACCGAACACTGGCTGCAGCATCGCCATGACCTCGATTACGAGATCGACGGCGGGGTGGTGAAGGTGGACGGGCTGGCCCGGCAGCGCGCCCTGGGATCGACGGCCAAGGCCCCCCGATGGGCAATCGCCTACAAGTTCCCACCCGAGGAGCGGACCACGACACTGAAGGCCATCGAGGTGTCGATCGGTCGCACCGGCAAGGCCACACCGTTTGCCGTGCTGGAACCGGTGTTCGTCGGTGGCTCCACGGTGCAGATGGCCACACTCCACAACGACGACCAGGTTCGCCTCAAAGATGTCCGCCCCGGAGATATCGTCACCGTTCGAAAAGCCGGCGATGTCATTCCCGAGGTGCTGGGACCGGTGCTGTCACGGCGCGCCGAGGGCCTGGAGCCGTGGATGTTCCCCACCGAATGCCCTTCCTGCGGTCGGGAGTTGGTGCGCCCCGAGGGTGAGGCCCATACGTTCTGCGTCAATCCGGCGTGCCCGGCCCAGCGCCTGGCCCGCATCTCCCACTTCGCCTCCCGCGGTGGTCTTGACATCGAGGGCATGGGGGAGAGTCGGGTGGCCCTGTTCATCGAGAAGGGCTTCGTGACCGACGCCGGTGATCTCTACTTCATCCCGTGGGAGGAGGTGGCGGAGTTGGAAGGCTTCGGTCGGACGTCCATCGACAACCTGAGGGCGGCCCTGGAGGCATCCAAAGATCGACCGCTGGCCAGTCTTCTGGTCGGCCTGGGCATCCGCCATCTCGGCCCGAGCGGAGCCGAGTTGCTGGCCCGTCACTTCGGCCACATGGATGCCATCATGACCGCCGATACCGATCAGATGGCCGAGATCGACGGCCTCGGGCCCACGATCGCCGCCAGCGTGGCCGAGTACTTCGCCGGCGACGATGCCAGGGCGCTGGTGGCCAAGCTGCGGGAGGCCGGCGTCAATCTCGAGGGGCCCGAGGCCTCCGACGTGGCTCGGACCCTGGACGGTATGTCCATCGTGGTCACCGGGACCCTCGACGGCTTCAGCCGGGACGGTGCCTCCGACGCCATCAAGCAGCGGGGAGGCAAAAGCCCGGGTTCGGTATCGAAGAAGACCACGGCGCTCGTGGTCGGGGCCGAGCCGGGAGTATCGAAGCTGTCCAAGGCCGAGGAGCTGAACATCCCGGTCATCGACGAGTCGGGCTTTGTCCGACTGCTCGAGACCGGTGAGCTGCCCGAGGGCGACTGACACCCTCGCCGGGTTGCGCCGCCGTATTCGACGGCCGGTATCGGATCAGAAGCTGAGCACGCCCCGTAGCACCGATTGCCCGGAGTGAGTGGGGTCCCCGTCAAGGGGTTCGACCGAGATGTCGACCACCGGGAAGGCGGAGGGATCCATGGTGTCGGGTACGTCGAGTCGGCCATCGGCCGTCAGCACACCCAGTGATATCATCCCGTCGACGTTCTCATCGATGAGCCATACCTCGTAGAATCCGTCGACGTCGGCCGGGAGTGCACCGTTGTCGCCCTCGAAGGCCACGTCGAGCTGGAGATCCCCGTTGACGTCCACCAGATTGGCCTCTGCCGTGCGATCGAAGGCCACCGGTAGTCCGTCGTTGGCGATGGTGGCCGAGGCCACGGTTGTTCCCGATCCCGGATCGGTGTCGGCCAGCCCGGCCAGGTACAGCCCCGACACCGCAATCACGGCCAGGGCGGCTGCGGCCGAGAGCGCACCCCAGAGGCTCAGTCCCCTGCGGCGGGTTCGCTCAGCCTTCAGGTCGACCACGGACGATGTCCGGGAGCGCCTGCGGGCGCCCGAATCGAGGGTCGTGTCCGTGGAGTCGGCGTCTCGATCCCGGGTTCGATGCACGGGTCGGGAAGCCGATCGTGAGGCGGCCGCAACCTTGTCATCGGCCAGATCGGCATTACCGGCCAGTTCACTGCTGATGGCGGCGAACAGATCCGGGGGTGGGGCCGACATCTGCCGGTCCTCGTCGGTGATGGAGCGGGCCAGGGCACCGAGTTGACGCTCGAGGTCGTCCATCTCGTACAGCTCGGCGTCAGTCATTGCCGTCCTCCAGTTGGCGGCGCAGTTTGATCAGGCTTCGGCGAATATCGCTCTTCACCGTGCCCAACGGCAAACCGGTGCGTTCGGCGATTTCAGGATGGGTCAATTGTTGGTAAAAGGAAAGCTCGATGACGGACCGAGCCCGGTCCGGGAGTTCGTCGAGGGCTGAGGCCAGGATCATGCGATCGGCGATCTGCTCCACGTGCACGCTGTCGGTCTCATCTGACGATTGCTCGACCTCGGCTCCGTCGGCGATCAGGGGCCGGCGGCCACGTTTTCGGAACAGATCGATGATCTTGTTCTTGGTGATGCCCATGAGCCAGGCCCGAATCGAGCCTTTCTCGGGATCGAAGCGATGGCGAGCCCGCCATGCCGCAACGAACACCTCCTGGGTGATGTCACGAGCCGCCTCGGCACCGAGTTGGCGCCGACAGTAGCTGTAGATGAGCGAGCTGTGCTGGTCATAGATCTCGGCCAGCGCTCTCTCATCGCCTCGGTGGAACCGTACTTCGACGTCGTCCACGGCGGAGTAGAGCTGCGGATCAACCATTGCCACCCCGAGCTTGGTGTCGAGGAGCATCGGACTGGGTGCTTCCAGCATGGACGTCGCAAGCGTCATGTTCGAGGTGTACGTGAAAAGTAAGTTTGCGGATGCAGAGTGGTGGGAATGACCGGAAGCTCACGTCTGGCGACGGAGCAATCGTAAGCCTCGAGCAAAGGCCCGAACTGAAAGGCCTAATGCAAAAGTTTTTTTGAACTGCTTGCATCTGCATCATCGGGGTTCGTCGTAACCGCTGAAAATCCTTACCCAACAGAAAGCTTGGAGAGTAAA
>JAHEJM010000048.1 GCA_024638815.1 Acidimicrobiales bacterium
GCATGTCGTACAGCGACGGCGCAGTGAGCGACAGATGGCGCTGCTGTTCCACCGATGCCGGCTCGGTGTCGCCCTGGACCACGATGAGGCGGCGCAGGTCCGACCGGTACTCGCCCGGCACCTCCTGCCACACGTCCTCACCCTTGTGTTCGCCGAAGGCGACCTTGCGGTCGGATTCGGGTTCGGCCAGGAACACGCCCCAGCGGTACTCGGGCATCTCCACATGATCGAAGTTGGCCCAGCCCTCACGGCCCACGTCGATGGCGGTTCGAAGATAGACCGGGTTGTGCTTGAAGGCAGCCGGTCCAAGATCCTCCCACCACTTGATGAACTTGGGTTGCCAGCTCTCGAGCGCCCGTTGCAGGCGCCGGTCACCGGCCAGATCCACGTTGTTGGGTATGCGGGCGTCAATATCGACCTTGGTCATCGCAGTCTCCTTGTCGTCTGGTCGCTGTGCGGTGGGCGATTCCGGCCACACTCACACTCTCCGGGGGTCGTAGTCGGGCCGCGAGCCGGTGCCGAAGCGCTGCAACGCTCCCTCCGGTCCGGCGGCATTCGGTCGTTGGAAGATCCAGTTCTGCCATGCGGTGAGCCGGGCGAATATCTTGGTCTCCATGGTCTCGGGGCCGACGAAGCGGTAGTTGGCCTCCATGCCGGTCAGGGCGTCGGGAGAAAACGAGTTGCGCTCCTCCAATGTGAGGCGGATCTCATCGTCCCAGTCGATGTCGTCGGGAGTGAAGGTGACCAGTTCGGCCTTCGCCGCATCGGCGGCGGCCAGATCGACTCCAATGCCGGCCCGGGCCGCGTCCAGGGCGGCAGGGCGACCCCAGAACCGTGTTTGCAGCCGGCTCAATCCGTTGGACATGGGATACCAGCCGTCGTTGGCGGCGGTGAGCCGGATGAAGGCCGGCTCCGGGGGCACGTCCAGCTCCTCCCAGGTTCCCTCCAGCATGAAACCACGGTCGGCCACCAGTACCAGTTCGGCCAGGGTGCCGGTGAAACAGCTCCCGGGCTCCACCAGGGTCATGAGCGATCGGGACGACACATCGAGACGCTTGAGCACCCGAGCCCAGAACAGGCGGATCTCCCGGGTCAGCCAATGGTCGGGGTGGTCGGCCAGTACCGCCTCCGCCGCTGCCACCCGATCGGGATCACCCTCGGTTCGGAACACCCAGGTGCCGATCTTGGTCTCGTTGAACCTCAGGTGAAGGATGGCGTCATCCAGCTCCCGGGCTGCGGCCAGAACCCAGGCCGAGGCCCCGGCGGCCAACAGACCGGCGGGGTCGTCGGGCTGGTCGGTGTCGGGGCCGGTCAGGGTGAAGGTGGCGGTGCCCCGATCCCGATCGATGGTCACGACCAGGTTGGAGTAGGTGATGGCGTGGCCGTCGGCGCCGAGATCGATGGACCGTTCGAGCGGGGTCAGCTCCACTCCGGGCCCGCTATCCGGGCGATCCGACATTGCGGCTCGAGCCTGGACCCGATCGTCGATGTGGTCATCGAAGGAACTGGCCGGGACCACGGCGTCGACCAGACCCCACTTCACGGCCGTCGAACCCCGAATGCCCTCGGTTCGGGTGGCGAAGCTGTCGGCCAGGTCCCGGCGAACATGACGCTTCTCCACCACCCGGGTCAGACCGCCGGTGCCGGGCAGCACGGCCAGCAGCGGGATCTCGGGTAGCGACACGGCCGACGAACGGTCGTCGATGAGCACGATCTCGTCGCAGGCCAGGGCCAGCTCGTAGCCACCACCGGCGGCGGTGCCGTTGACGGCGGCGACATAGGTCTGACCCGAGTTGGCGGTGGCATCCTCTATACCATTACGGGTCTCGTTCGTGAACTTGCAGAAGTTGACCTTGTGTTCATGGGTCGAGACGGCCAACATCTGGATGTTGGCCCCGGAGCAGAACACCTTCTCCACTCCTCCGGTGACCACCACCACCTTGACCTCGGGGTGTTGGAACCGCAACCGCTGTACGGCGTCGTGGAGCTCGATGTCGACACCGAGGTCATAGGAGTTGGTCTTGAGTTCGTAGTCATCCCGCAGCCCGCCGTCGGGGTCGACCGTCATGGTCAGGGTGGCCCGGGGCGGTTCGATGGTCAGCTCCCAGTGGCGGTACCGGTCGGGATGGGTAGTGAAGTCGATGGTCGGCGTGGGCAAGTCGCGTTCCCCTTTGGGCGGCTGTCGACGCGCCGGTCGAGCACGTGCGTGACTACTGTAATTCCTACAACCTAAATTCTACAACTAGCACACGAATCGTCAAACAGCTGTGGAATAACAGGTCGGGCCCCATCATCAGGTGTTTGGCCCGCCGTCGTGCACCCCAGATTGCTACTGTTGGCCCATCATGTCGAACTCAAACCGGCAGCGACCTTTGCATCCCGAGCCCCCAACCCTGCACGATGTCTGGATTCTCGATGCGGTACGTACCCCCATGGGCCGTATCGGCGGGGCTCTGGCCGGGATTCGGCCCGATGACCTGGCCGCCGGCGTTATCGAGTCGCTACTGGCCCGTCATCCCGGCCTCGAACCGGCCATGGTCGATGGTGTCCACTTCGGCAACGGGAACGGGGCCGGGGAGGAGAACCGCAACGTGGCTCGCATGGCCGGCCTGCTGGCCGGTCTGCCCACCTCGGTTCCCGGTGCCACCACCAACCGGCTCTGCGGGTCGGGGCTGGACGCCGTGCTCAACGCCGGCCGGGAGCTGGCCGTGGGCGATGCCTCGCTGTGCATCGCCGGTGGGGTCGAGTCGATGTCACGAGCGCCGTGGGTGGTGGCCAAACCGGAGCGGGCCTACGAACGAGCCCACCAACAGATGCACTCCACCACCCTGGGATGGCGCATGGTCAACCCCCGCCACGACGAGCGGTGGACGGTGGCTCTGGGTGAGGGGGCCGAGATCCTGGCCGACGAGTTCGGCATCGCTCGCCAGGCCCAGGATGAGTTCGCCCTGGCCAGTCATGGCAAGGCGGACGACGCCTGGAATGCCGGTCGGTTCGATGCCGAGGTCGTGCCGCCCTACCAGGCCTCGCCCAAACAGCACGCGCTGGCGCGGGACGAGTGCATCCGCCCCGACACCACCATGGAGGCCCTGGCCGCCCTGCGACCGGTGTTCCGATCCGATGGCACCGTCACCGCCGGCAACGCCTCCCCCATGAACGACGGTGCCGCCGCCCTCTTGTTGGGCCATACCTCAATGGCCGGACGATTGGGCGTCAAGCCCTTGGCCCGAATCGTGTCCCGGGCGGTCTCGGGCATCGATCCCCACTGGTTCGGGTACGGACCGGTGGAGGCATGCCGCCTGGCCCTGGAGCGGGCCGGCATTGGTTGGGGCGATTTGGCCGTGGTCGAGCTCAACGAGGCGTTCGCCGCCCAGGCCCTGGCCTGCCTGGGGGCCTGGCCCGACCTCGATCCCGACATCGTCAATCCCAATGGCGGCGCCATCGCCCTCGGTCACCCCATCGGTTGCTCGGGGGCCCGAATCACAACCAGCCTGGTCCATGAACTGGCGCGCCGGGGCGGGGGCTACGGCCTGGCCACCATGTGTATCGGTGTGGGCCAGGGCATCGCCCTGGTCGTCCACGCCGAGTGAGCCCGACCATTTCCGCCCACCGTCGGCCCACCCGACGAGCTTTTGCCTCACCGCCCCTTCTGTCGCCTTCTTTCGCCCCCCCCGGTTAACACCGGCAAGAAGGTCGGATGGGCGGAAAAAGGGGTGTCCCAGGTCGGCTGGAGTACCATTGCCGCATAGGGCACGTAGCTGAATCGGTTGAACAACTGGCCAAGGACCGTGACGGGTGGGCGGCCATGGGCTCGGTGTTGGGGGCCAACATCGACGGCTCGGCCACGGCCGAGTCGGCCCGAGGACTGCTCATGACCGTCTTCGGCGAGTTCGTGTTGCCGGCCGGCGGCGCCGTGTGGACCCAGAGCCTGTTGGCGATCCTGGACCAACTGGGGGTCAAGGACAAGGCAGGCCGCCAGGCCATTGCCCGAATGCGACAGAGGGGTTGGCTGGAACGCAAGCGGGTCGGTCGCCGTACCCGCTGGCGGCTCACCCCGGCCGCGGTGAACCTGCTGGAATCAGGGGCCGAGCGAATCTACGGCTTCGGCCGGGACGAACCCGAATGGGACGGGCGTTGGATCATGGTCCTGGCCAGCGTGCCCGAACGTGACCGCCATCTGCGGTACCGCATGGGTGTTGGGCTGAACTGGGCGGGCTTCGGCACTCTTGGCAACGGGGTGTGGATCTCACCCTGGGCCGGCTGCGAGGCCGATGCCCACACGCTGCTGGATGAGCTTGGCGTCGTCGACCCCGTCATCTTCCGGGCCGAGCTGGGCTCCCTGGGGTCGGGCCCGGAACTGGTGGCCACGGCCTGGGACCTGCCCGAACTGCGAGACCAGTACCAGGAGTTCCTGAGCGACTTCGAGTTGCTGAACGGTACCGAGGTCCGCGGCAAGCTGGCGGCCGCCCAACTCACGGCCCTGGTTCACCGCTGGCGCCGCTTCCCCTTCCTCGATCCCGACCTTCCCGTCGACCTGCTCCCCGACGATTGGCCGGGAGCCGACGCGGCTGAACGGTTCCACACCCTCCGCGACCGGCTGCGACCCGAGGCCGTCGCATGGTGGGAGACCTCCGAGTCCGACATCGGCCGGGTCTAGAAACAGAACGACGACCGACCGGATCTGGAAAACGGAACGACGACCGACCGGGGATCCCGATGGGTCGTCGTTGCCAGGAGAAACTCCCGCCTTCCAGAGTGGGCAAAAAACGGTCATAGGTGACCGGTTTCACCCACTCTCGACCGGGAGGGTGGGGGTGGGACTCACCCGACCCGGGTCAATCGAAGAGGATCACACCTCGGATGTTCTCGCCGTCCCGCATGGCCTGATAGCCCTCGTTGATCTCATCCAGGGTGTAGGTCTTCGTGATCAGGTCGTCGAGGTTGAGCTGACCGGCCAGGTAGAGTTCGAACAGCTTGGGGATGTCCTTGCGGATGTTGGCCGAGCCGAACAGCGAGCCAATCAGCTGCTTCTCCATCATGGTCAGCATGATGGCGGGGATATCCACGCTGCCCTCACTGGTGGAGTGCAGATTGGTGACCACGATCTTGGCCCGCTTGCCGCCGAGGTTGAATCCCTGGCCGAGGCTGGCCGCATCACCGGTGCCCATGGTCATGATGACCTTGTCGTAGCCTCGATCCCAGGTGACCTCGCCCAGCTTCTCCGTGGCCTCCTCCATGGAGCTGAAGGCATGGGTGGCACCGAACTCCATGGCCTTCTCCCGCTTGAAGGCGACGGGATCGATGGCGGCCACCACTCGGGCGCCGGCCATCTTGGCCCCCTGCACGGCATTGGACCCGATGCCGCCACAACCGACAACGGCCACGTAGTCGCCCGGCTCGACGCCGGCGGAGTACACGGCGGAGCCCCATCCGGTAAGCACCCCGCAACCGAGCAGACACCCCTTGTCCAGCGGCCAATCCTTGTCGACCTTGATGCAGCTCGCCTCGTTGACCACCGTGTGTTCGGCGAAGGTGCCGATCAGGCACATCAGGCCGAGGTCCTTGCCGTCGAGGGTGTGATGCCGATAGGTGCCGTCCAAGGCCTGGGTGCCGTCGGCAAACGTGGCCAGCAAGTCACAGAGGTTCGAATGTCCCTCGGCACAAGATGAACAACGCCCACAGGCAGGGAGGAAGCCGAAGATGACATGGTCGCCCGGCTCGAGCCAGTCGACACCCTCGCCGACCTCCTGGACGACGCCGGCGCCCTCGTGACCGCCGATCATGGGCGGCCCCGGCACCAGGCCGGCGATGTGGCCGTCCATGGCGTGCTCATCGGAGTGGCACAGACCCGACGCCACCATCTTGACCAGTACCTCGTTGTGTTTCGGAGGATCGAGCTCGATCTCCTCGACGCTCCAGGGCTGGTTGTAGTCGCGCAGCACCGCTGCTCGTGTTCGCATTGTTTCGGTTCCCCTTCTGTTTTCGAGCTTCCGTGTCGGAGCCCTGGACCGCACCGCCGAGACCGACGTTGCGCGATAGGTCTTGGCATGACAGTACAACGCCTTGTCACAGCGTCGTCAAAACAGCGGGCAGCGAATCGAAGGCCGACAACACCGACCCAACACTCGACCAACAGTTGACACAACCTCGACGATCCGGCCTCGAGATGTCGAGTGCTTCGATGGAAAGCCACCATCGGCCGCCATCACTCCTTCCGACAGCGTAGGGACAGCGGTTCGGGGTACGCTGGGTCGAAAGTTTGCTCCGAACAGGGCTTTCAGTTAGGGGAATCGGAATGCAACGCACACCATGGTCGCGCTGGGCGGCGCTCTTTCTCGCCTTTGTCTTCCTTCTCGCTGCATGTGGTGGCGATGGCGACGATGAGGCCGAGGACGAAACCGAGGCCACGGAGGAGACGGCCGATGATGAAGCGGCCGACGCCGAGGAGGCAACCGAGGACACGGTGGCCGGCGACGCCGCCGACGAAGAGGACCAAACCGACGACGGCGCCACAGCCGACTCCTCGGAGCCCATCAAGATCGGGGCCCTGACCTCGCTGACCGGGAACTTCACTCCGTGGGGTATCCAGACCCGGGATGGCATGCAATTGGCGGTTGACGAGATCAACGCCGACGGCGGCGTGGATGGTCGCATGCTCGAGCTGGTCGTGGTCGACGACCAGTCCAATGCCGAGGAGGCGGTTGCCGGTCTCGAGCGCCTGATCGAGGACGGTGTGATCGCCGTCGGCGGCGCCATCTCGTCCGACGTCGGCCTCAACACCTCCGGGTTCGCCGAGCAGGCCGAGGTACCGCTCTTCCTGGTCAAGGCCGGCTCCGACGCCATTCTCACCACCGACAGCCGCTACACCTTCCGGACCTGCCTGCCCGCCGCCCCCATGATCGCCGGACCGATCGCCCAGTACGCCCAGTCCGAAGGGGTCACCAAGATCGGCGCCATCATCGCCGACTACGGCTGGGGCCGGGCGGTCGAGTCGGCCATGATGAACACCTTCGACGCCGTCGACGGTTTGGAGTATCAGATCGAGGTGGCCCCGGTCGGTGAGCAGGACTTCACCACCTATCTCCGGAATCTCCAGGAGTTCGAGCCTGAACTGATCGTGGCCACGGGCCATCCGCCGGGCTCCGGTCCCATCACGGTCCAGGCCGCCGACCTCGGCTTCGAGGTTCCGGTCACCGGGGCCTACACCCCGTTCGCCCTTGTCGCCGGCGGGGCCGGGGAGGCCGCCCTCTCCCGCTACGCCGATTTCAAGTGCGCCGACTCCGATTCCGACGACTATCAGGAGCTTGCCGTCCGTTTCCTGGAAGCCACCGACAACACCTTCCTGGAGGATGACGCCGTCGCCGGCTATGGCATCGTCACCATGGTGGCGGCGGCCGTGGCCGAGGTCGGCGACGACCCGGTGGCCATGGCCGAGTGGCTGCACACCCAGACGTTCGATCTGCCCGGTTACGCCTTCCCTGTCTCCTGGACCGAGTGGGGTGAGCTGGCCGAGGCCGCACCGATCTTCTACGTGATCGGCGAGGGTCCGGCCCCCGAGGGCGTGAACGAGGCCGGCGACTGGTATCCCGAGGTACTGATCAAGCCCGAGCCACTCACCCCCTACGAGCCGTCCTAGAGTTCGTTGGTTGGTGGATCATTCAACATTGCGGCAAGTCTCAGGAACGTTCGGCCCCAGGCCGAACTTCAGGCGGCGGGCGCCGTCCCGCCGCACCTGATCGGTTCACCGACCGATCGGTGACGGCCCCACTACTGCGTCATGACTGAACGGCCATGACCATACTCCGCGTCGACGGCCTGGGGAAACGCTTCGGCGGGCTCTCGGCCGTCGACAACGTGACGTTCTCGGTCGACGAGGGTGAAATCGTGGCCCTTGTCGGCCCCAACGGAGCGGGTAAGAGCACGTTGCTCAAGATGATCGGTGGCATGCACACGCCGTCGCGGGGAACGGTCACCGTCGGCGACACCCCGGTGGGTGGCCTCAAGCCCCACCGCAGTCGCCGGCACGGCGTGGCCATGGTGCTGCAGACCCCACGGCCGTTCGAGACCATGACGGTTGAGGAGAACGTCATGCTGGGCGCTCTGTTCGGGGGTGAATCGATGGCCGAGGCGGAAGCCCGTCGCCGGGCCTCGGCCATGCTGGAGTTCGTTGGTCTGGGCGATCGAGCCGGCGACGAGGTCGGTGCCCTCAACCTCCACGAGCAGCGTTTCTGCGAGATCGCCCGCCAGCTGGCGGGGCGACCCACCCTGATACTGCTGGACGAGGTCATGGCCGGGCTGAACGACACCGAACTCGAGCACTCGGTCGACCTGGTCCGGCGGGCCCGGGCCGACTTCGGACTCACCGTGCTGTGGGTCGAGCACGTCATGAAGGCGGTGATGAACCTGGCCGAACGGGTATTGGTGTTGAACTTCGGTCAGTTGATCGCCGACGGCGAACCGACCGAGGTCATGCGCCAGCCCGATGTGGTCGCCGCCTACCTCGGCGATCGGAGGATGACGGCGTGACCGGCGTAAGCGGTGGCGCCGGCGCACCGCGATTGCTGCAGGTTGCCGGACTGTCCGCCGGTTACAGCGGCGAGGACGTGGTCCATGATGTGTCGCTTCATGTCGACGAAGGCGAGGCCGTGACCGTGATCGGCTCCAACGGGGCCGGCAAATCGACCCTGTTCCGCGCCATCATGTCGCTGGTCACTCCATCGTCGGGCACCGTCACCTTCGACGGCAATGACGTCACCACCACCGCCACTCACCGGATCACCCGCATGGGTCTGGCCTACGTGCCGGCCGAACGCCATCTGTTCGGCGACATGTCGGTGGCCGAGAACCTGCTGCTGGGCAGCTACCCCCGGCGGCCCGACCCCGAACGTTTGGCCATGGTGTATGACGTTTTCCCCCGCCTGGCGGAACGAAGGAATCAACACGCCCGAACCATGAGCGGGGGCGAGCAACAGATGTTGGCCGTGGGTCGGGCTCTGATGTCGAAGCCGAAGCTGCTGATGCTGGACGAACCGACCACCGGCCTCTCCCCCCTGCTGGCCACCGAGGCCTACCGGGCCCTGGCCGAGCTCAAGGCCGGCGGGCTGACCATCGTGGTGGCCGAACAGCAAGTGCCGCTGGCGCTCGAACTGGCCCAACGGGGCTATGTCCTGGAGAACGGACGGTTCACCCTGGAGGGCACAACCGACGAACTGGCCGACGACCCCGAGGTGCAACGAGCCTATCTGGGGGTGGCATGATCTCGGCGCTCATGGACGGTGTCGTGCTCGGCCTGCAATACGGGTTGCTGGGGGTGGGTCTGACCCTGATCTACGGCCTGGCCGGCGTGATCAACCTGGCCCACGGTCAGGTTGCCGTGATGGGGGCCATCGTTGTCTCCCTGGCCATGGAGGCCGATGTTCCCGCCGTGCCGGCCATCCTCATCGGGCTGGCCGCCGCCGCCGTCTTCATGCTGCTCGTCGACGCCACCCTGATGCGGGCCGTCTACCGCCAGGAGGGCGAATCCAGAATCCTGCTCGGCCTGCTCATCATGCTGGGAGTGGGCTTTGTCATCGACGGCGTCCTGGAGTGGCGCTACCCCATCCAGCAACTCGGGCTGCGAATCGGTGGCGAGCCGATCCCCATCCTCGGGGTGCCGATGTCGACCGGGTCGCTGCTGGCCACCGCAGTCACCGTCGTCATCGGTCTCGTGCTGGTGGTCTTCTTCCGCTCGACGGCGCTGGGCCGGGGAGTGCGATCGGTCATTCAGGATGAGCAGGGAGCCATGCTGGTCGGTATCGACCCGGCCCGGGTCCGGACCTTTGTTTTCGGCTTGAGCGGTCTGCTGGCCGCCCTGGTGGCGGTGACCCGGGCCATGACCGGGCCGGTCGGGGTCAGCTCCACCATCAGCTTCACCATTCTCGCTCTGATCGTGGCCGTTGTCGGTGGACTGGGCAGCGTGTCGGGGGCGTTCGCCGCCGGGGTGCTGCTCGGTGTGGTCGACCGGCTGAGCTCGTTCTACATCGGCACCTATGTCACCACGATCATCCTGCTTTTGTGCGCCGCCATCACCATCGTGGCGAGGCCGGCCGGGCTGTTCGGGCGGAGCCACTGATGGCAACCTCGACCGGCACGTCGAAACCGGCCGATTCGGCGGGACTCATTGCCGTCAACGGTCCGGTCGAGACCTTCGGCCCCATTGTCGTGGCGGTGGCCCTGCTGGCACTGCTTCCCCTCTGGTTCTCCGACTCGGGCTCGATGATGGGTGTCATCACCGAGGGGGTCGTGTTCGGCTCGTACGTGATCGCCTTCAACATCATCTTCGGCAGTACCGGCCAGCTCTTCCTGTGTATCGGGGCGCTGGCCGGTCTCGGCGGTTTCGGCTCGGCCATCCTGGCCGACCGGGTCGACCTGCCCATGATCGTGGCCATGGTGGTAGCGGCCGCCATGGCCGGCCTGGTCGGCGGGGTGCTGAGCTGGGTATCGGTCAAGCGGGGGCTCGACACCATCTTCATCGGCATTGTCACCCTGGCCTTCTCGCTGTCGTTCGAGAACTTCGTGCTCGGCCGACGGGATCTGACCGGGGGTGAGACCGGGACCTTCGTCGACGCCGGTTCGGACACCGTGCTTCGCGACCGGGTTCCCTCCTACTACGTCTTCCTGGCCCTGTTGGCCGTGTTCCTCGTGCTGTTCCGACTCCTGCAGCGGTCACGGATCGGCTGGGCCTTTCGGGCCCTGCGGGACGATCAGCTGGCGGCCGAACTGTCGGGCGTCGATGTGGCCTGGCACCGAATCTTCGCCGGGGTGGTGGGCTCGACCATGCTCGGGTTCACCGGTGCCCTGGTGGCCCACAGCGGGCGGGGTTTCGTCGGTCCCAGCACCTTCGCCTTCGGCGAGGTCGATGTCCGGGTGCTGGTCATGCTGGCCCTGGGCGGCATCGGCACGCTGCTCGGCCCGGTGCTGGGGTCGGCCCTGATCACGATGATCGACGAACTGCTCATCGACTACGCCCAGCTTCGGCTCGTCTTCTACGGCGTTATTCTGATCGCCCTGTTCCTCCGATTCCGCCACGGGCTCATTCCGGCGTTGACCGGCTTCGCCCGGAGGCTGCTCCGCCGGTCGGACTAGCGCTCTACCCACACCCACAAGGAGACCACCGATGTCCCCAATCGATCCCCCGTTCCGAGCCGATCACGTGGGCAGCCTGCTACGCCCGCCCGGGATTCACGACGCCCGGGCCCGTCGGGCCGCGGGCGAGATCAGCGCCGGGCACCTGCGGCAGATCGAGGACGAGGCGATCGCCCATGCGGTGACCAAGCTCGAGGCCACCGGCATGCGCTCCACCACCGACGGAGAGTTCCGTCGGGCCTGGTTCCACCTCGACTTTCTGCAGGAGCTGGACGGGGTGGCGGTGACCGGCAACATCGCCGCCAGCTCCGATTCGGCCGACACGGTACATATGACGCCACCCAAGCTGTCGGTGGTGGGACCGCTGCGTCACAGCCACAACATCCAGGTCGACGACTACCGCTTCCTGGCATCGGTGGCCACCCAGACCCCCAAGGTCTGCATCCCCTCGCCGACCATGGTGCATTTCCGGGGTGGCCGGGCCGGTATCGATGTCGATGCCTATCCCGATCTCGAGGTGTTCTTCACCGATCTGGCCCAGTGCTACCGGGACGAGATCAACGCCCTCTACCAGGCCGGTTGCCGCTACCTTCAGCTCGACGACACCAACCTGGCCTACCTGTGCGATCCGGAGATGCGCCAGGGGGCCGTCGACCGGGGCGACGACCCCGACGATCTGCCGCGGGCCTACGCCGAGCTGATCAACCACGCCATCGGCGGCCGACCCGACGACCTCACCGTGGCCGTGCACCTGTGCCGGGGCAACTACCGCAGCACCTGGTTCGCCCAGGGCGGTTACGAGCCGGTGGCCGAGGTGCTGTTCAACGAACTCGACGTCGACGCCTACTTCCTGGAGTACGACGACGAACGCTCCGGCGACTTCCAGCCCCTGCGCCACGTACCGGACGACAAGACGGTCGTGTTGGGGCTGATCACCAGCAAGCGTGCCGAGCTCGAGCCCTACGACGAATTGGCGGCCCGAGTCGACGAGGCGGCCCGCTACGTCGACCTCGAACAGCTCTGCCTGAGCCCCCAGTGCGGGTTCGCCAGCACCATCGAGGGCAATGAGATGACCGAGGACCAGCAGTGGGCCAAGCTGAGCCATGTCGTCGACGTGGCCGAACAGATCTGGTCATAGTTGACAGCCGGCCTCGGCCAATATGGAGAGAACCTGGCGGTGACCCTTGCGCCGTGACAGTTGGGCCGGGGTCTGTCCCGACCGGCCCACCCGTCGATCGAGATCGAGACCGAGGCCGACCAGGAACCGCATTCGCTGGGGCAGTCCGCGATGAGCCGCCACTTCGAGTTCGTCGTACAGCAGTTCCTCGGGCGGCGTGAGACGAGAGCCGAACCGGCGGTACCACGGTCCCTGTATCACGGTTCCCAGGCCGAACTCGACGAGAAGCTCGAGATGGGCCGGATCGTCGACGGCGCTGCCGGCCAAACCGTTGTTGTAGAGTGCCTGCCCGTCGTTGGGGTCGGCCCCCCGCTCCAGCAACAACTGGGCCAGCGCGAAGGCGTGCGGATGCCGCGGTTGGTCCTGTTCCCCTCGACCCAGCGCCCCGGTGAGGGCCGTGAACGGCGGCACCAGACCTCGCCACAGGAATCCGGCATTCGGATCGGCACCGGCGTCCAGCAGCAGGCGGGCCGTCTCCAACGTGGACAGTTCGAGGTCCGGCCGGTCGATTCGCGAATAGGCCGCATACAGAATCAAGGGCCACCGGTGTGGCCCACATGGTTCGTCGACCGTTTCGGCCGCGGAGTCGACATGCTCGGCCAGCAGCCGGTGGTTTCCGGCCGTCGCCATGGCCGCCACCGTCTCTCCGGACAGATTGGGATCGTCGTCGAGCATCTGCCGACCCATGGCAAGCCTGGCGGCCACGTCATCGTCTCCGTAGGACACACAGCTCAGTGAGACGAAACGATCGGCCGGCGTCTCAGGATCACCATCGGCGGGGTCGGGACGGGCGAACTCGTCCACCGACCGCAGGTGGTCCCGCAAGCGGCCCCAGCCGGCAAACCCGTAGAGGCGGGCGATCACGAGTTGGGCGTCGGACCGCTTGAACCGGCTCAGGTCGTCCTGACGGAGTGAATCAGGGCGGGGATGGAACTCGTCGACCATGTCGAGAGCTCCCCTGTCACCGGAACGGACGAGCTCCTGTACGAGCTTCGCCTGCTTCTTGAGATGCTCCAGCGAGGCGTTTTCAGGAAGTGGAACGGATGGCACCATGGCCCCTTTCGTCGTGCCCGATGTCCGCACGGCGGGCCCGAAAGAGGTGGGTCCGAACGAGATGCACCACTGCCCAGGTGGGCTTCGCCCTTTCCGCGGACCGGAAGCGCCCTGGCTCGCTGAGCACAGTCTACGCCGACGTCGGCGCCGACCGTATGCCGGTCGGCGTCAGGGGCGAGGGGCGTTGTCGACGTTGGCCTCGCGGTCGATGCGCCAGAGGGTTCGACTGGTCTGGGCTGCCACCGTGGTCAACGCCGCCAGGTTGAGTGCGACCACCACGGGCACCCCCCAGCTGAAGATGGCGGTGCCGGCAAGGGACACGAAGGTGTTGAGGGCGATGTAGCCGATGCGGATCTCGGTCGGTCCGATGCCGTAGTAGGCGATCTGGAATCGGTTGGTGGCGGCGAACGACAGGAACGACACCGCCATGGTGGCGCAGGTGACCAACAGCAGGATCAGGAAGGCGAACTCCAGCCACTTGGCCGAGACCAGGAACGAGTAGGCAATGACGATCGAACCGGCGAACACCAGGTCGAGCAGATGGTCCATGAAGAAGCCCCACTTGACCAGTCCCTGCTTGCGGTACTTGCCCAGCGAACCATCGAGCGAATCGGTCAGCCATTGAAGAAAGACGAGCGCCGAGATGCCGTGAATCCACGCCAGGTTGCCGGAGGCCAGCCAACCGAAGGCCACGGTCCCGGCCGACCAGACCAGGGTCAACATGGTGAGGTGATGGCTCATGATCGGGGCCGGCACCCGGGGTACGGCCCAGTCGATGAACCGCCGCTCCCGAGGTCCGAGTATCGATTGGCCCTTCTTCTTGTCCCCGGCGAACGTGGTCGATTCGGCAGCCATGGCCCCTCCTGTCGGACTCAACTACCGTACTTGACCGCCATGTCGATATTTGACCGCCATGTCGATGATCGGGAACGACCTGCTAGCAGGGTGCGGAGGCGGAGCCGATCGGGTGTCGTCGGTGGACGGCCCACACGGTGACGATGGTCAGGACCGAACAGCAGCGAGCTGGTGAGGACCGCGACCCACGGGCGGTATCGCCGCTGCAAGTTGGAGAGCATCAGGCCGCGAAAGGCCAGTTCCTCCCAGATCCCCGGCACGAGGGCGAGGATCACGATGAACCAGCGCGAGTCGTCCGACAAGGAACCGAGTTCGCCCTGCAGTGCACCGGTCCCGGCGGCCAACCCCGTCATGAGGGCCAGCATGATGAACACCGAAATCGTTGACACCGCACCCGTGAGACGGGGCGCCGGACCACCATTCAGTCGCAGATGGCGAAGGTAGGGGCCGAACCAGCCACGGCCGCTCACATGCCCGAACAGCCACGGCAGCACGGCCAACACCGTCAATGCTCCCAATACGGTCCTGAAACCGAAGTCGATGAACCGCACCGACACGTTCCACGCCACAGCCTCGGCCACCCGCGGCTGGAAATCGATGATGTGGGTGAGCTGCAGGGCCACGCCCGTGAGCACCGTGATGGCCACGGATCCGGCAATCGGGTGATCGCCGAGCCATGTTGCCCGCTCGTCTGTTTGTTCCAGATCCACCAGGCCCGGCATGAAGCCTCGCTGCAACCTGATCCGCTACGATCGCATTCGCTCGCCGCCGGGATCGACCACCGGATCGGTGACCAGTCGGGCCGGGCGGCGTTGACCGATGATCTCGATCTCGAAGTCTTCGGTGCCGGGCCGTGCCAAGTCCCGGTCGACATAACCAAGGGCCAGGCTCCGGCCGGTGCAATGGGAGTAGTCGCCCGAGGTGACCCAACCGACAACCCGGTCCAGGTGCCAGATCGGTTCGTCTCCGATGACATCGGCCGGGTCGTCGGGGTCGGGATCGACCTCGAAGTAGGTCAGCCGCTTGCCGGTGCCCACGGTCTCCCCTGCAGCCTCGGCTATTTTGGCCGCTTCGTAGGCGTTCCGGCCGATGAAGTCGTGGTCGAGCTTGACGTAGTGCTCGATACCGGCCTCGATCGGGGTGAAGATGGGCCGGTACTCCCGGAACCAGCTGCCAAACATCTTCTCCATACGCAGGCTGAGCAGGGCCCGCAGTCCGAACAGCTTCAGACCGTACTGGTGGCCGGCCTCGACCACGGCGTCGAACACGTGGCGGGAGTACTCGGGGGCGCACCAGATCTCATAGCCGAGTTCGCCGGTGTAGCTGAGGCGGCCGACCCGGCACGGGGCCATGGCCACGTTCATACTGCGGAAGTCCATGAACCGGAAGTCGTCGTTGGCCACCGCGTCGCCGGTCACCGCGGCCAGCACGTCGCGACTGTGGGGACCGGCCAGGCCGAGGCCGTTGAGACCCAGACCCAGCACCTCGAACGACACCGACGGATCGGGCGAATGGTCCCCCCGTGTGGGCAAGTGGGATTCGAACCAGCGGGCATGGTGGACCTGGGCCGGCAGCGAGCCGAAGATCATGTACTCGGTGTCGCTCACGGCGGCCACGGTGAACTCGCCCACGATCCGACCCTGTGGGTTGAGTACGGCGGTCAGGGTGATACGGCCCGGCTTGGGCAGCCGGTTGGTTGTCAAACCCTGAAGCCACGCCCCGGCCCCCGGTCCCGACACCCGGTACTTGGCGAAGTTGGTGATGTCGGTCAGTCCGACCGAGTCCCGCACCGCCCGGGCTTCCTCCCCCACCCAGTCAAAGGCGTTGGACCGGCGGAAGGTGACCTCCTCGATGGGCTCCAGCCCCGGAGCCTGGAACCACAGTGGGTTCTCCAGACCGAACGCCGCACCCCATACCGCATTGGCCTCGGTGAAGCGGTCGAACAGCGGGGTGGTGAGCAGCGGCCGGCCCGCCGGCAGCTCCTCGTTGGGGAACGTGATGCGGAACCGGCGGCGGTAGTTCTCGTGGACCTTGGCATTGGTGTAGGCCAGGGTGGCGTAGTCGCCGAAGCGGGCCACGTCCATGGCCCAGATGTCGAAACCGGGATCACCGTCGACCATCCAGTTGGCCAGGGCCAGCCCCACCCCACCTCCCTGGGACAGCCCCGCCATCACGGCACAAGCCGACCAGTAGTTGCGCAGACCCCGGACCGGGCCGACCAGAGGGTTGCCGTCGGGGGAGAAGGTGAAGGGCCCGTTGATGACCGACTTGATCCCGGCCTCGGCCATGGCCGGGTAGTGCTGGAAGGCCACGGTCAGCTCGGGCGAAATACGGTCCAGGTCGTTGTCCAGCAGTTGCATCTCGAAGTCCCACGGGGTCTCGACCGGCGACCAGTGGCGGGAATCCTGCTCGTAGGTGCCGAGCAGCATGCCGTCGCCCTCCTGACGGACGTAGATCTCGCCCTTGAAGTCCATGACCACCGGCAGCTCGCGACCGGTGCGGGCCTCCAACTCCATGACCTCGGCCATGGGCTCGGTCACCAGGTAGTGGTGCTGCATGGCCAGCACCGGCAGTTCCAGACCGGTCATGCGCCCCACTTCACGCGCCCACAGCCCGCCGGCATTGACCACATGCTCGGCGTGGATGACGTGGTCGTGGGTCTCGCGGTTTCCTCCTGGGCGGGGAGCGACTTCGGCCGTCACCGTCCAGGTACCGTCGGGGCGCTGGTCCAGCGCTTTGACCCAGGTGTGGCGGTAGACCTCGGCCCCGGCGTTGCGGGCACAGGTGGCGTAGGCGTTGGTGATCCCGGTCGGGTCGACGTTGCCCTCCTCCGGATCCCACATGGCCCCCACGAAGTACTTCGGATCCATGAGCGGAAACAGCTCGTGGGCCTCGTCGACCGAGATCATCTCCAGGTTCATGCCCATATAACGGCCCCGGGCCACCGACATCTTCAGCCAGTCCAGCCGGTCGGCATCGGAGGCCAGGGTGATACCGCCGGTGAGGTGGATGCCGCAGTCCACGCCCGATTCCTTCTCGATCTGCTCGTACAGGTTGACCGTGTACTGCTGGAGGGCGGCCACGTTGGGATCGCCGTTGAGGGTGTGCATGCCGCCGGCGGCGTGCCAGGTCGAACCGGCCGTCAGCTCCTTGCGCTCCAGCAGCACCACATCGGTCCAGCCCTTTCCGGTCAGGTGGTACAGCACGGAGGCTCCCACCACTCCACCACCGATCACCACCACTTGGGCCGAGTCCTTCATGATCTACCCTTCGTTCGTTGCCCCTCGCCGCCGGCCGGCGGCTCGACGTCACTCGGCGGCAGGGTAACGGTTGTTCCCTCCCCCGGGCAAGCCATGCTCCGTGTTGGCGTTGATGACGGCGATCAAGACAACCCAGGGCCAACAGTCCCTCGGTCATGGGTAGGTATGCCGTCAGCGGCGCCTCAAGTTTCGCTCACGGGAACCGCTCAGACCCAGCACCCGAACTTGACTCATTCGTGAACATCATGTTCGCCAAGCGAAACTACGGTCTCGGTCGGCGACTCGTCAGCGGCAAGCGTGTGTTGGTGGACGAAAACGGGGGTCGGCAGCGCTGGGGGCGGAGTCGGTCTGATCCGGCGACATGCCCGCCACGTCATCAATCAGCTTCTCGGGAATCTGCCCGGTGTCGGGATCGGCGGCTCTGGTCAGAGCATCAAGTGAGTCCGGCTTGATCGACCCGTCGGCGAGCGCATCGTTCAGGGTGGGGTTGGCGGCCACCGCCGCAGCTCGCCGGGCGTCACGATTCGCGGAACGACCGGACCGCCACGGGCCACCGAGCAGGCTTCGAGCCCGTTTGCGATCGGCGGCCGGGTCACCGGATGAGCCAGCGGCCCGGGCTGCGGCGGTCAACCACTCGGCCTGGAGGCGTTGTTCGAACCTCAGGGCCCGGCCGATCAGTTCCCGATCCCCCAACAGCTGACGTGACACCACCAACCGATCGAACAGCACATCAACGTCTGCACCGACCTCGTCGGCCTGCGGCACGCCATACCCAGTAGTATCGCACATTTGTTTGATTCATGTCATACCATCACTATAAATAGGCGGCGTGACAGCGACCGGCAACCAGGCACGGTAGTGTTCCTGTCGAGACTTGGGGACAGTCTTCGTAGACGGAAAGCCTCCACGTCACCGATTTGTCGGTTGCAGGCTGAAGAGTCGGGTCACAGCGCCGCCGAGCCGTCCTCGCGCAACTGCACCCGCCTCAATTCTGCGCTGCGCCGGTCGTTCAACCCTGGTGGTGGCCGAGGCTTCGGCCGGCCTCGAACAGCTCGATCTCGTCAACCTTGCCGTCGACAACAAGACGAACATGCCAATGGTGGCGAGTTCGAACCCGGGTCGGCCGAAGGAATGGGAGTCAAGGAATCGGGAGCCATACTTCACACTAGAACTTCAAGTAATGTTGAGGTCAAGGAGGCGATACCGAGGCTTGGACCGGCCAAACCCCCACCCACTACGCTGGCGGCCATGACATCCAGTGCGGACAGCTATCCCAAGGACACGTACACCAAGGTGTTTCTCCCGGAATCGGAGATGCCGACCCAGTGGTACAACATCATCCCCGATCTGCCCACTCCTCCCCCTCCTCCCCTGCACCCCGGCACCCACCAGCCCATCGGCCCCGACGATCTGGCTCCGCTGTTCCCCATGGCCATCATCGAACAGGAGGTGTCGCCCGAGAGCTATATCGACATCCCCGGTGAGGTACTCGACGTCTATCGACTGTGGCGGCCCAGCCCCCTTTTCCGAGCCCGACGGCTGGAAAAGGCGCTCGACACCCCGGCCAAGATCTTCTACAAGTACGAGGGCGTGAGTCCGGCCGGCTCCCACAAGCCCAACACCTCCGTGCCCCAGGCCTACTACAACCACAAAGAGGGCATCGCCAAGCTGACCACCGAGACCGGGGCCGGTCAGTGGGGCTCGGCCCTGGCCTTCGCCACGTCCCAATACGGCATCGAGTGTGAGGTGTGGCAGGTCGCCGCCTCCTACCGGCAGAAGCCCTATCGCAAGACCATGATGGAGATCTGGGGCGCCACCGTGCATCCCAGCCCGTCGGAGGTCACCGAGTACGGCCGGGCCCTCCTGGCCACCGACCCCGACCACCCTGGTTCGCTCGGCATCGCCATCTCCGAGGCGGTGATGATGGCGGTGGAGGACCCCAAGACCCGGTACTCGCTGGGCAGTGTGCTCAACCACGTGCTGCTGCACCAGACGGTCATCGGCGAGGAGGCGCTGAAGCAGTTGGCCATGGTGGGCGAAACGCCGGATGTGTTGGTGGGCTGCACCGGTGGTGGCTCGAACTTCGCCGGCCTGTCCTTTCCCTTCCTTCGGGAGAAGCTTGCCGGCCGAATGAACCCCACCATCCGCTGCGTCGAACCGGCGGCCTGCCCCACACTGACCAAGGGTGAGTACCGCTACGACTTCGGTGACACGGCCCAGCTGACCCCGCTGGTCAAGATGCACACCCTGGGTCACAACTTCATCCCCGATCCCATTCACGCCGGTGGTCTTCGCTATCACGGCATGGCCCCTCTGGTCTCCCACATCTATGAGGAGGGGCTGGTCGAAGCCATCGCCGCCCCCCAGACCGAGTGCTTCGCTGCCGCCGTGCAGTTCGCACGAACCGAGGGGATCGTGCCTGCTCCGGAGCCGATGCATGCCATCGCCGCCGCCGTGCGGGAGGCTTTGGCATGCAAGGAATCGGGTGAGGAGAAGGTGATTCTGACCGCCCTGTGCGGCCACGGCCATCTCGACCTCGCCGCCTACGAGGCGTACTTCAGCGGTGAAATGGTCGACCGTGACTTGTCGGACGAGGCCATTGCCGAGGCCATGAAAAGTGTCCCCGTCCTGGGCTGATGCCGGGATTCGGTTCCCATTGGTCGAGGTGACCCAACCGGCACCCGCCATCGCCCCCGGGAATCTCGAGGTACCGGCTGCAGGCGGGAACACCTAGACTGGCGGCGGTATGTCGGACCCACCATCGACACCGTCGCCGGTCGACAGCGAGCCCCCTCCGGCGTCACGTGCGGCTGGGCCTATCGGTGTGGGATGGCCGCCGCCGACCCCCAGTCCCCAACCGCCTCCGCCGACCCCATCCAGCCGCCCCATGTGGGATCCGGCCCGTTTCGCCATCCAGGCCATCGGATTGACCAAGCGGTTCGGTCAACACATTGCCGTCGACGCCATCACCCTCGAGGTGCCGAGGGGCTCGTTCTTCGGCCTGCTGGGCCCCAACGGTGCCGGCAAGAGCACGACCCTGGCCATGACCACCGGCTTGCTCCGACCCGATGGAGGCAACATCGTGGTCAACGGGCTGCCGGTATGGCCCGATCCCACGGCGGTCAAGGCCGGCATCGGAGTCGTCCCCGAAAACCTGTTGCTGTTCGAACGGTTGTCGGCCACCGAGTTCCTGACCTACGTCGGCCGGTTCCGCCATCTCGACCCCGATCAGATCGAAATTCGAACCGAGGATCTGCTGAGGGCCCTCGATCTGGAATCGGCCGGCAACAAGCTGATCGCCGACTACAGCCAGGGCATGCGCAAGAAGATCAGCCTGGCCGCCGCACTGCTTCACGGCCCCAACCTGCTCATCCTGGACGAACCGTTCGAGTCGGTCGACCCGGTGTCGCAACGATCGATCCGATACATACTCGATCAGGTCATCGCCGCCGGTGGAACGGTCGTCTTCTCCAGCCATGTCATGGCCACGGTGGAGGAACTGTGTGATTGGGTCGCCATCATGCACCTCGGCCGGGTGGTCCGCTCCGGTCTCATGGCCGAGGTCACGGTCGGTGAGCGGCTGGACGATGTGTTCGCCCAGGTCGTCGGTTCCGACGTGGCCCGGCCGCCCACCCTGGACTGGCTGTCGGGACAAGCCGACCGCACCGAGCGGTACGGGCCGACAGGGCGACCCGAGCCTCCGGGACCACCCGACCGCACCGAGCGGTACGGGCCGACAGGGCGACCCGAGCCTCCGGGACCACCCGACCGCACCGAGCGGTTCGGGCCGCCCCGTGGTCAAGGGAAATCCGGTCAATGACGGTTGATTGGTCCGTGGCCCGTTCCCTGGCCGGACTCAAGTTCCGGCTGATCCGCCACAGCCCCCAAGCCCTGATCGGCATGATCCTGGGATCGGCCCTGGGCGGATTACTCGGGTTCGGCGCCATTTCCGGCGTGCTCGCCCTCCGGGGCTACGAAGGCCGGGGTGCCGCACTGGCGGTGGCCGGGGCCGCGGGGTTGATCATTTGGCTGATCGGCCCCATCGTGCTCGGTGGAGGCGAGCTCATTCTCGATCTGAAGGTGCTGGCCCTGTACCCGTTCGATCTCCGGACCTTGCTCGGGGGTCTGCTGCTGGCCGCCTTCGTCGGTGTGCCCTTCGCCGTCACCTGCGCGGTGGCCCTCAGCACCGTGACCCACGGTCAGGACCCGGTGGCCGCCGCCGTGCTGGCGTGGGCCGCACTGCAATTCGCGGTGACCGCAGTGGTGGCCGGCCGGGTGTCGGTGGGCCTGGTCGGGCTGCTGACCACCTCCCGTTTCCGTTCCATCGCCGGGGCCATCACCGTGCTGTTCGCCATCAGTTTCGGTGTGATCGCCCAGGCCGCACCATTCGCCGCCCGGTTGTTCACCATCGAACGGTTGGAATCGGCTCGCAGTGTGGTTCGCTGGCTCCCCATCGGTTGGACCCCGGAAGCGGCGGCCCAGGCGTCACTCGGCCATCACGTCACCGCAGTCGGTTTCGCCCTTCTGGGGCTGACCGTTCCCGCCGGCCTGCTCGCCGTCTGGCGCTGGATCGTGATCCGCCTCCTGGCCGGCAGGGGGGCACAGACCAAGCCCCGACCGGCGAAGCCCCTGGTCGGACCGATGGCCGACAGGTTCCTGTCGCCGACCACGGCGGCGGCATGGGCCAAGTCGGTTCGAGCCATCCGCCGTGATCCCCGGGAGTGGACCGAGATCGCCGCCTTCCTACCACTGGTGCTGGCCTTCACTCTTCCCAACCTCATCGAGCTCCAAAACGGCGATCCCCGCCTGGTCCTGGCCTCGTTCGTGGCCGCCGCCTCGGGCGCCACCATGGTGTCGACCAACCTATTCGGAGCCGACGGACCCCGGTTCACGGCCGACGCCATTCCCGGTACCGACATGTGGTCGGTGCTGGTGGGCAAGCTGCTGGCTCGGTTGCCGCTCGTGGGGGCCGTGGTGATTGTCGGGACAACGGCACTGGCCTGGCTCCTGGACGGCTGGCGATACCTACCGGTGTCACTGGTGTTGCAGGTTCAGTCCCTGCTGATCGGGGCCATAGCCGGACTCTTCGTCACCATCCGGGCCCCGGTCCCCCTGCCCGACAAGGTCGGCGGCCTGAACACCAACAGCGCCGGCTGCATCACGCCCATGTTCCAGGTCGGGGCTTTGGTCGTGGCCGACGTCATGAGCATGGTGGCCGCAGCTCCCGCCGTGGTCCTCGCCCTGTTCCTCAGCCCGTGGCTTGCCACGTTGGCGGCCGTGATCACACTGCCGTTGTGCTGGTTGGGGCTACGGGCCCGGTTGCGCTACGAAGCCGATCGCACCCAGCTGCGCATACCCGAACTGGTGACCGCCCTGACCGCTCGGCAGTAGCGACCTCCCCGTTCGAGCTACTTGTCGGCCCCCAGGGCGAAGCCGGACATGAACGGCTTCTGCAGGGCGATGAACACCAGGATCGGGGGTATCGACACCAACAACGCGCCCAGCATCAACGGCCCGAAGGTCAGACCGGTCCCGATGCCCTGCAACCCTTGAAGCCCGACCTGTACCACCTGGCGCTCCTGATCGGAGATGATCAGCACCGGCCACAGGTACATGTTCCACACGTAGACGAACTGGATGACGGCCAGGGCGCCGATGGCGTTCCATGACAGGGGGATGAGGATGCGAAACAGGAACTGCAGCGGTGAGGCCCCGTCGATCTGGGACGCCTCGGCCAGGTCCCGGGGCAGGTTGGCGAAGTGCTGGCGGAACAGAAAGGCCCCGGTGGCCGAGGCGGCGAACGGCACCACCAGGCCGGCCATGGTGTCCTTCCACCCCAGGTCGGACACGAACCGGAACAGGGCCAGGATCATGACCTCGGTCGGCATCATCAGCGTGATGAGCACGAAGAAGAAGATGATCCACTTGTATCGAAACTTGAAGTAGACGAAGGCCAGTCCGGCCAGCAAGGACAGGACGGTCTTGGCCACCGTGATCAACACGGCCTGGACCACGGAGTTCCACATGAAGCGAGGAAGGTTGCGGTCGTTCCACACCTGGTCGAAATGCTCGGCCAGACCACTGCCGGGAGTGAGCTGGAACCGGAACACCTCGGCGTTGGTCTGGGTGGCGATGAGGGCGGCATAGATCATGGGGAACAGAATGACCGCCATCGACAGCCACAGCAGTAGGTGGGTGGGCCAGTCGCGGTTCCGAATGAAACCCGGTTTCCCGACGTTGAGTGACAGGCCGTCGTGTTCACGCGCCGCCATAGCTGATCCTGCCTTCCGATTGCTTGAACTGCCACGCGGTCAGGGCGATCACTGCCAGGAACAGCACCACTGACTGGGCCGCACCCCGTCCCAGATCGCCGTTGTCGACACCGACCCGGATGATCTCGTAGATGGCCACGGACGTGGCTCCGGCCGGCGCCCCCCTGGTCAGGAAGTCGATGGTGCCGTACACGTCGAAGAACGAATAGGTGAGATTGGTGATGAGTAGAAAGAAGCTGATGGGCCCCAGGGCCGGCAACACGATAAGTCGGAACCGGTTCCATGCGTTGGCCCCATCAATAGCGGCAGCCTCGATCTGATCCCGGGGCACCGTCTGCAACCCGGCCAGGAAGAACAGCAGGTTGTAGCCCAGCAGCTTCCATACCGAGGCCAGGATGATGGTGAAGCGGGCCAGGGAGGCGTCCTGTGTGTAGTCGGGGAAGTCGAATCCCCAGCGCTCGGCCAGAGCGGCCAGAATGCCGCCGGTGGCGTTGAAGATCATGAAGAACAAGATGCCGGCGATGGGCGGTGAGATGGCGTAGGGCCAGATCAACAGGGTGCGATAGACCGTGATGCCCCGGACCCGACGGAAGGTGAGGTAGGCCAGGGCCAGGCCGAAGATCATGCTCAGGGCGACCGTGCCCACCGAGACGATCAGCGTGTTGACGTAGATCTGCCGGAACCCACCGTTGTCGCCCTCGAACACGAAGTAGAGGGCGAGCAGGAGCACCACGATTCCGAGGGGCTGTAACGCTCGGGCGATGGCGGCGGCCACCGTTCCCGGAGCAGCTCGGTTGTTCCACAGAGCCATGCCCCAGATCACACCGATGGCGGCCAACGGCAGAGCGGCCACCAGAGCCGGGTCGGTCACCAGCAACTCGGAGAAGTTGGCCAGGCACCGTTCGCCCACCCGAGGGGCCCCCAAGCGGGTCAACTTGGTGGAGAGTCGGAAGGTCTGGATGGCCGGCCAGTAGAGGAAGAAGATCAGGATGATGAGAGTTGGTGACAGCAGCACCCACGGCCACCACCAGCCCAGCCGGTACGCCCCGGTCCGGATCTCGCTCTCGCCGAAGCCACCGCCGCCGTCTCCGTCACCGGACTGGGCGAAGGCGGCCCGAGCTCCGGCGGCGAACATCCAGCCTACGGCGCCGGCCAGAGCCAGTCCCAGAACTCCCTCGGTCGATTCGGCGTCGTCGGCGAACATGCAGAACCCGAGGCCGGCCATGATGGCGGCCGAACCGGCGACCCCGGCCACCGCGCCGAAGGCGGCCTGGCCCACGGTCCGATACCCGTAGGCCAGGCCGCCGACGACGGCTCCGATGATCAGGCCAAGAACGATGCCCATTCCCAGCCCGTCGACTACTCGCCGTACAGCTCGTTGTAGTCGTCGAGCTGCTGCTGGGCCTCGTCCTGAGCCGTGGCCATGCGCTCGGCGACATCGACGTTGTTGACCAGGATGTCCTCGATGGCGGCGGTGACGACATCACGGATGGCCACGAAGTTGCCGACGAAGGCGCCGGTGGCGGCCGGGGTGGCGGCCGCAGCGTTGAGCTGAGTGGAGGCAACAAGCGAGTTCGGGTTCTCCTCGTACCAGCCCTCCTCCTCCAACAGGCTGACCGCACTGTTGGTGATGGGGATGTAGCCGGTCACCTTGTGCCACTCGGCGGCGTTCTCCGGGTTGGAGAAGAAGTTGAGGAAGGCCAGCGCGCCGTCCTGCTCGGCCTCCGACAGCCCGTTGGCCAGCCACAGCGTGGCCCCACCGATCAGGTTGCCCTCGTAGTCGATGTCCTGGTTGTAGGGCATGGGCGAGGCGCTGACGTCGAACCCGTTTTCGACACCGCCTTCGGTGAGAACGGTGGTGTCGGATGACGAGTAGATGAGCATGGCCACATTCTGGGCCAGGAAGGCGGCCGAGGTGCCGTCCCAGTCACGCTGGACACCGGTGTAGACATAGTCACCGGACTGATTGAGGTCGCTCCACCACTGCATGTACTCGACGGCCTCGGGCGAGTTGAGGATGATCTCGGTGGCCCGACCGGAGCGGCCGTTGTCGTTGTTGACCAGATCGGC
This sequence comes from Acidimicrobiales bacterium, assembly GCA_024638815.1. Classification (GTDB taxonomy): domain Bacteria; phylum Actinomycetota; class Acidimicrobiia; order Acidimicrobiales; family SZUA-35; genus JAHELU01. The sequence goes on from JAHEJM010000048.1 coordinate 25,812, forward strand.
CCCCATCTGTCCCAGCGACTGCTCGTAGAACCAGCCGTGGTTGGGCCAGGTGATGCAACCCTGGGATGGGGCGTCGGGCAGGGCCATGATGGCGGCGCACGCCTCCTCGACCCCGGCCCAGGTGGTCGGTGGCTCGCTGATGCCGGCCTCGCTCAGGATGTCCATGTTGGAGAACATCACCGTGGACGAGGTGTTCCACGGCATCGAGTAGAGCTCTCCGTCGATGGTGTAGTAGTTGGTGGCGGCAGACACCACGTCATCCAGCACCACCGGCTCACCCAGGATCTCGTCCCGGCCCGCCGTGGCCTCGGTGACCGAGGCGAAGATGGGGTTGCCGTCGGAGTCGACGGCGTCCAGGGCCTCCTGGGTGGCGGCCTCGAAGAAGTGAATGATCTCCGGCGGGTTGCCCTCGTCGATGGCCAGCTGGGCCTGCTCGAACACGGTGTTGTAGGAATCGAATGAAGTCACCTCGACGTTGTACTCGGGGTGGGCCGCATTGAACGCAGCGGCCCGATCCTCACTGAATCCGACCCGGGCCTCGTCGGCGAAGCCGATCCACATCTGGATGGTCTCCGTCTCTGCCGCCGCTTCGTCGCCTTCGTCGGCTGCGTCGCCTTCGTCGGCTGCGTCGTCCTCGGCGCCGTCGTCGGCCGCCGTTTCCTCCGTGGTGGTGTCCTCGCCGGTGTCGTCACCGGCGTCGTCGGAGTCGTCATCGCTCCCGCAGGCGGCAGCGATCAGCATCAGTGCAAAAAGCAAGGCCAGAAGTCGCCTCATGTCCTCTCCCCTTTCCTCGACCACCTCGAAAGGTGGTTGGTTGGTTTTGTCGTCGACCGTAACCGACGGTCAAAGCTTAGCCCACGGTGTTGACACAGATTCAACCAAACCTTCACGACCCGGTTCCTATCGACCCATACCGCCGTGAACGTCGTAGGTGATGAACAGCTCGTCGGAGACCGGGTGGGACTGGCAGGTGAGGATGTAGCCGGCCGCCAACTCGTCCTCGGTCAGGGCGTAGTTCTTGGCCATGGTCACCTCGCCCTCGATGACCTTGGCCTTGCAGGTGGCGCACATGCCGCCCTTGCAGGCGAACGGCACTTCGGATCGGACCGAGCGGGCATAGTCGAGCAGCGCCGGGCCGTCGGGATCGGCCTTGACCATCGAGGTCCTTCCGTCCATGGTCACATAGACCGTGGCGAACCCGGTGTCATCACTCGGTGCCTCTACCATCGGCTCGACTCGTTGGTCAAAGAACAACTCGTAGTGCACGTCGGATTCGGCGACCCCGAGTTCGGCCAGCGTGACCTGGCCCGCCTCCACCATGTCGAGCGGTCCGCACAGGTACCAGCCGTCGACGGCGCCGGGATCGATCAGGGTTGCAGCCAGGGTGCGGAGCTTCTCGGCATCGATCCGCCCCTGGAACAGCGGTACTTGATGAGGCTCCCGGCTCAGGACGTGGACCACCTGGAATCGCTGGGGGAACCGGTTCTTCAGATCCTCCAACTCTTCCAGGAACATGATTGATTGAGAGGTGCGATTGCCGTAGACCAGGGTGAATTCGGTCCCCGGCTGCCGTTCCAGAGCGGTCCAGATCATCGACAACACCGGAGTAATACCGGAGCCGGCGGCGATGGCCACATAGTGACCGGGAGCATCGGCGTCATGGATGAACTCCCCGATGGGAGCCATGACCTCCAGCACATCACCCGGTTTGAGCTCCGAGGTGGCGAAGGACGAGAACACCCCGTCGGGGATGCGCTTGATCCCGACCCGGACCGTGCCCGGCGTGCTGCACAGTGAGTAACTGCGACGTATGTCCTCGCCGCCGATCTCCTTGCGGACCACGATGTGTTGACCGGGTCGGTGCACGAACCGGCCCCGCAGCTCATCGGGCACCTCGAAGGTCACGGCCACCGAGTCATCGGTCTGGGCCTCGACCGCAGCCACGGTCAACGGATGAAACTCGATTGCCGTGGTCTCGGTTTCTCCGGCCGTCGGCGTGCTTGTCGTCACCGCGATAGCTCCTTCATGGTTCGTCGTTCACAGTTCCTTGACGTGATCAAACGGCTCGGCGCAGTCGCCGCACCGGTACAGGGCCTTGCATGCCGTCGAGCCGAATTGGCTGACCACCTCGGTGTTGGTCGAACCGCAGCGGGGGCAGGTCACGGCCCGGCGCCGGATCTCCACCGTGGTGGTGCCGGGCTCGGTGGCCACCACCGGTCGAGGCGGCGAGATGCCGGAGGCCGCCAGCTTGGCTTTGCCCGCCTCGGTGATCCAGTCGGTGGACCACGCCGGCGAGAACACCCGGTCGATATGGACCTGGGACCGGTCGTAGCCGGCGCCGACCACGGCCTCCACGATCTGGTCCTCGATGTACTCCACGGCCGGGCAGCCGGAGTAGGTGGGCGTGACCTGCACGGTGACCGTGGGCTGGTCGCCGCCGGCGTCATCGATCACGTCGACGGCCCGGAGGATACCGAGATCGGCGATCGTCAGGGGCGGCATTTCCGGATCGGGCACGGCGGCCACGACCTCCCACAGTTCGTCGCCGGTCGCAGGGGCGGTGTCGGTCGAGCCCATCGCTCTCACTTCCTGTCGGTTACCAGCTCGCACCGGGATGGGAGCGATAGAGGTGCTGCATCTCGGCCAACAGGTGGCCCAGCTCCTCGGTGTGGAGCCCGGTCCGGCCCCCCAGACGCTGGTAGGGGTCGTCGGGTCGGGTCACGTTGGCCTCGGCCAGCACCTCGGCCACGGTGGCGTCCCAGGTCGGCTTCAGTCCGGCCGGGTCGACGGCCACCCCGGTCTCGACCAGCTCGGCCTCCACCTCGTCAGCAAAGAACAGATCACCGGTGAAGGGCCACATGGCGTCGACCGCGGCCTGGGTCCTCTCGTGGCTCTCGGCCGTGCCATCGCCCAATCGGATCAGCCACGATGACGAGTGGTCGAGATGGTACCGGGCCTCCTTGAATGCCTTCTGGGCGATACCGGCCAGCCTCTCGTCACCGGAGTGCGACAGTCCCTGGTACAGCGGCACCTGGTAGGCGTCGAAGAAGAACTGGCGGGCCATGGTGTGGGCGAAGTCGCCGTTGGGCTGCTCGACCAGCACGGCGTTGAGGTACCCCCGCTCGTCGCGCAGCATGGCTACATCATCCTCGGTTCGGCCCCCGCCCTCCAGCTCGGCTGCGTACTGATAGAGGTTTCGGGCCTGGCCAACATGATCAAGGGCCAGGTTGGCCACGGCGATGTCTTCTTCCAGCTCCGGCATCCAGGCGATCAACTCGCCCAGCCGCTGACCCAACACCATGTTGTCGTCGGCCAGCCGGAGCACATAGGTTTCGAGCGCCGCCTGTTCCGTCAATTCTGAACCCATAAGGTAACTCCTAGACAGGGACGTTCCGCCAAAGGCGGAACTCCGTAAGGAGCTGCTCCGCAGCTCCGGCACTCACATCTCACCCATTCCTGAACCCATACAACAACCTCTCAACCAGGGACGTTCCGCCAAAGGCGGAACTC
>JAHEJM010000160.1:0-4899 GCA_024638815.1 Acidimicrobiales bacterium
GCGGCATCGAGGGCGTTGACCGGACCGTTGCCCTCTCCGGTGGCGACGATACGCTCACCTCCGACCAGGATCTTGATGGTGGCCTCGGTCTCCACCCCGTCGTAGTGGCCGAGCGGATTCTGATCGGCGGCCATGGGAAGTCCAGGGCGGTGTTCCACCGTCACCCGGAACGACTCGAGTTCGAAGAACGGGTTGGTCCAGCCGGTGGCTCGGCGCATCAGTAGCTCCAGCGAGGCATCGGCCGCCTCGAAGTGGTAGCCGGAGTGCTCGAGACTTTTGAGCTCGTCCAGCACGGCACCGAGCTGGGACCCGTCGAGTTTCAGGCCCAGTTCCTTGGCCTTCAGCTCCACCGTGGATCGGCCGGACAGATCCGAAACCAGGAAGCGAGTCCCATTGCCGACCTCGGCCGGATCGACATGCTCGTAGGCGTCGGGCCGCCGGGCGATGGCCGAAGTATGGAGACCGGCCTTGTGGGCGAAGGCGCTCTGGCCGACATAGGGCTGGTGGGCCATGGGCGGCAGGTTGACCAGCTCGGCTACATGCCCGCTGACCGAGGTCAGCTTCCGTAGTCGCCCTTCGGGCAGGGTGCGAATACCCATCTTCAAGGTCAGGTTGGGAATGAACGTGGTGAGATCGCAGTTGCCGGTTCGTTCCCCATAGCCGTTGATGGTGCCCTGGACGTGGGTCGCGCCGGCCCGTACCCCGGCCACGGCATTGGCCACGGCACAGCCGGTGTCGTTCTGGGTGTGCATGCCGACGGTCAAGTCACCGAACTGGGAAACGATGGCCGCGGTGGCCGCTTCCACCTCATGAGGCAGGGAGCCACCATTGGTGTCACACAGAACCAGCACTTCAGCCCCCGACACTGCGGCCGCCTCCACCGCTCGGAGCGTGAATTCGGGGTTTCGCCCGTAGCCGTCGAAAAAGTGCTCGAAGTCGACGAAGACCCGCTTGCCTTGATCGACCAGGTAGCGGACCGATTCCGAGATCATGGCCACGCCCTCGTCCAGAGTGGTTCGCAACGCCTCGGTGACGTGATAGTCCCAGGCCTTGGCCACGATGCAGACCACGGGCGTCCGGGCCCCGATCAGATTGGCCAGGGTTTGATCAGAGTCGACTCGGCCCTTGGGGCGACGGGTGGAACCGAAGGCGACCAGGGTCGAGGTCGCCGGCTCCAGTTCTCCGTCGGCGGCTCGGCGGAAGAACTCGTCGTCTCGGGGGTTGGCTCCCGGCCACCCCCCTTCGACGTAGTGCACACCGAGGTCGTCGAGCAGACCGGCGATCTTCAACTTGTCGTCGGCAGTGAGGGCGATGCCCTCGAACTGGGAACCGTCACGCAGCGTCGTGTCGAAAATGTCGACCGCCGCCGGCCACTCCGGAGCGCGATGACCGGCCCGGCTGATGGTGGTGGCCGTCTCGGCCGCGGTGCGTGTCGGTGATGGGTTGTTTTCCATGATGCGTCCGATCGAATTCGGTGTCGGGACCGGTCAGAGCTTGGCCATTACCGCATCGGCGATCTCGGTGGTGGAGCCGGTGAGGTGGGCGCAGGCGTCGCACGCCCGCTCGATGCGGTCGGCGGCCTCGGCCTCGCCCAGGAAACGAAGCATCATGGCCCCGGAAAGGATTGCCGCGATGGGATTGGCCTTGTCCTGGCCGGCGATATCGGGGGCCGAGCCGTGCACGGGTTCGAACATCGAGGGGCCGGTTCGGTCGGGGTTGAGATTAGCCGATGCGGCCAGCCCGATCCCCCCCGATACGGCGCCACCGAGATCGGTGAGGATGTCGCCGAACAGGTTGTCGGTGACGATCACGTCGTACCGCTGCGGTTCCTGGACGAAGTAGATACAGGCGGCGTCGACATGGTTGTAGGCCGTGTTCACGTCGGGATACTCGGCGGCAACCTGATCGAAGGTCCGCTGCCACAGGTCGCCGGAGAAGGTCAGGACATTCGTCTTGTGCACCAGGGTCACATGGTTCCGTCGACTCCGAGCCAATTCGAAGGCGTAACGAATGCAGCGCTCGACCCCCCTTCGAGTGTTGACCGAGCCCTGGGTGGCGATCTCGTGCGCAGTGCCCTTCCGCAGGAAGCCCCCCTCACCGGCATAGGAGCCTTCGGTGTTCTCCCTGATGACGACAAAATCATGAACGGCCAGGTCGTGGCCCACCTCTCCGCCACCGGAACCGGTCTTGAACGGCCGCTGGTTGATGTAGAGATCGAGGGCGAAACGCATCTTGAGCAACAGCCCTCGCTCGATGATGCCGGACGGCACATCGGGGGTTCCAACCGCCCCGAGATAGATGGCATCGAATCCCCGCCATTCATCGAGAACGGCGTCGGGAAGCACCGTACCGTCCCCCAGATACCGCTTGCCGCCGAGGTCGTAGTCGGTGGTTTCCAGCGACACACCGGCTGCCTCGATCACCCGCAACCCCTGGGCGATGACCTCGGGACCTATTCCGTCGCCCCCGACCACGGCAATGCGGTGGCCGGACCTGGTACCGGAATCCGATGCGGCAGCTGGTTCGGTGTTGGATGCTCGATCGCTCACGGAGGGCTCGTTTCGTGGGTGCTCGGTGGTCTGTCGGCTACTCAAGATAACGAGTGTACGGCCGATGGTATGCATTATCAGGGGCGCAGGATCAGGAGGCACGGGTCCCCATGAATGAGAACAAGCCGATCCATGACATGTCCGCGAGGACTGCACCCAAGGAATGGCTGGAGGCCGAGAGCCAATCCCCACAGGACGGCTCGTTCTCGACCGTCCGCGTCTCCCGCCGCTTCCGTCTGCTCCCGTCCGGACCTCGAGCCGACTCCTTCACGATCGCCTTCGGTTCGCTCCTCGGCGCCATCCTTGCCGGTGGCATGTGGTACTTGGGTGCAGCGACCGACATGTTCGAATGGCCATGGATCAGTGTCGCCGTCGGCGTCATGCTGGCGACCGTGCTACGGATTACCGCCGGCCGCCTTCCCGGAAGCCTGAGAGCCGGCATTGCTCTTTCGGTCTATGTGGTGGTTGCCCTGGTCGTCGCCTTCGTCTGGGCCCGATTCGAGGTGACCGACATCTATGGCGATATGGCCACAGCCGCCGACTACGAGCACAACCTCAGGTCCCGATTCACCGATCCCATCCGGCTTCTTGCCTACGGGGCCGGCGCGGCCGCCGCCTGGTTCCTCAGCCTCGCCGGAGGATCTTGACGTCGATACCTCGAGGTCGGGGGTGACGCGTCGATCCGGCGGGGCTGCACTACGATCCGGTTCATGAGCGCCCTCTCGGTCGTCGTCCTGACCGTCGGGCTTCTGGCGATGGCCTGCGGATCGGCCGACGACGGCGGCGACACGGCAACACCAACCGGTCAGAGCGGGACCGACATCGGGCCGACACCGGTGGCGGTGACGGACCGGGCCGAACCGGATGGTGATCCGACATCGGCCGGCGAGGCCGTCACCCGGTTCGGCTCGGACCTCTTTCTGCAGCTGCGCTCATTGACACCGAATGAGAACGTCTCGCTGTCACCGACCGGGTTGGCCACCGCCCTGGCCATGGTCGAACCCGGCGCAACCGGCTCCGCTCGGGACCAGCTGAGACAGGCCCTGGCCATCGACGATCCCGAGTCCTTCCACCGGTCGATGAACGCGCTGGAACAGAGCCTGGAGTCACGACCGCCGACCGACCTGGGGGACGTCGAGGGTGACTCCGGTGAAATCGACGTCAGGATGGCCAACGCCGCCTACCTCCAGAACGGTTACCGGTTCGAGCTCGCCTACCTCGACACGATCGGCACCCACTACGGCCCGGTGTTGAGCACCGTCGACTTCGCTCCCGATCCCGACGCGGTGGCTCGACGCATCAACCAGTGGGTGGCCGAGCAGACCAATGATCGCATCACCGAACTGATCCCGGACGGGGTGATCGATCCGGCAACCGTGCTGGCCCTGATCAACACCATGTATATGAAGGCGTCGTGGCTCGAACCGTTCGACGCCGATCGCACTGCCGACTCCACCCCATTCACCCGACTCGACGGGACGACGGTCGAGGTGGCGATGATGGAAGGCACCGGCGACAGCTCGGCCAGGGGTGACGGTTGGGTCGGAGCGACCAAGAGGCTGAACGGCGAGCTTTCGCTCCAGGTCATCCTTCCCGACGACGGCCGATTCGACGGCATCGCCGGCTCGCTGGACCAGGTTTTCGCCGACTATGAGAACATGCAGGGCGACGGCGGTCCCCTGGCCGTTCCCCGGTTCGAGACCAGAACCAAGGTCCGACCGTCCGATGCGTTGAAGGCTCTGGGCGTCACCGACATCTTCGAACCGGGCAACCTCCGAGCCATGGCCGACGACCCTCGACTGTTCGTCGACAAGGTGCTGCACGAGGTCTACCTTGCCGTCGACGAGGACGGCATCGAGGCGGCAGCCGCTACCGCCGTGCTGGTCGCCTTGACCGCAGCACCGGCGGAGCCGGTCGCGGTTCGTCTCGATCGACCCTTCCTCTACCGCATCGTCGACGAACGGACCGGGGCCACCCTCTTCATCGGTCAGATCATGGATCCTGCAGCCTGACCGGCCCTGGGCAACCTCTGCCACCGGCAAACTCGAGTTCAGATGCTCCGTAACTGATACCAAGCGACGTTTGCCACCGGCAAACTCGAGTTCAGATGCTCCGCATCTGATACCAAGCGACGTTTGCCACCGGCAAACTCGAGTTCAGATGCTCCGCAACTGATACCAGGCGACGTTTGCCACCGGCAAACTCGAGTTCAGATGCTCCGCAACTGATACCAAGCGACGTTTGCCACCGGCAAACTCGAGTTCAGATGCTCCGCATCTGATACGGCTACCATGAACCGGGTGGCTCAATCCCAACAACTCTCTCGCGAAGCATTCGAGCGACTGAAGTC
>JAHEJM010000160.1:4999-8345 GCA_024638815.1 Acidimicrobiales bacterium
ACCAAGCGACGTTTGCCACCGGCAAACTCGAGTTCAGATGCTCCGCATCTGATACGGCTACCATGAACCGGGTGGCTCAATCCCAACAACTCTCTCGCGAAGCATTCGAGCGACTGAAGTCCGAGTATGACGACCTCACCACCCGCGGTCGGATCGAGATCGCCCACAAGATCGAGGCGGCCCGGGAACTGGGCGATCTGTCGGAGAACGGCGACTACCACGCGGCCAAGGAGGAGCAGGGCAAGATGGAGGGTCGAATCGCCCACCTGGCCAAGCTCATCGAGAACGCCGAGATCGTCGAATTGTCGGTCTCCGGCGATGACCTTGCGGTCCAGCCCGGCTGCGTGGTTTCCATTCGCTACGAGGGCGACGACGAGGTCGAGAAGTACCTGCTGGGGTCGATCGAGGAGCGACGGGAAGGTCTCACCGTGATGTCCCCCGGCTCGCCGCTGGGCCAGGTACTCGTGGGCGCGGCCAAGGGTGACACCGTCACTTTCGAAGCCCCGGGCGGCGACCTCCACGTCACGGTGGTCGACATCGAAGTCTGACCTTCGGTCCGCCTCGCCGATCGACCTCGTTCACTTCGTTCGCCCCGTTCGCCGTCACCGTAATCACAATCCGTCCCGGCCGTCCGACCACGATCAGTCGGCCGATGAAGACCCAGGAGATCGACATGACCGACAGCCGACCCAGGACTCTGATCGACAAGGTGTGGGACAGCCATGTCGTACACGCCGGCAGCGACGGCCAACCCGATCTGCTCTACATCGACCTTCATCTGGTCCACGAGGTCACCTCGCCCCAGGCCTTCGACGGCCTCCGGCTGAGCCGACGTAGGGTGCGCCGACCCGATCTGACCGTGGCCACCGAGGATCACAATGTCCCCACCGAGCACATCGATCAACCGATCGCCGATCCCATCAGCCGCAAGCAGGTCGAGACCCTGAGGGCCAATGCCGCCGAGTTCGGCATCGTCAACCACGAGATGGGCGCGCCCGGTCAGGGCATCGTGCACGTCATCGGCCCCGAGCAAGGCCTGACCCAGCCGGGTATGACCGTGGTGTGTGGAGACTCCCACACCGCGACCCACGGTGCGTTCGGGGCCATCGCCTTCGGAATCGGCACCAGCGAGGTCGAGCATGTGCTGGCCACCCAGACCCTGCCCCAGGCCCGACCCCGCACCATGGCCATCACCGTTGACGGAACCCTTCCGACCGGCACCACCCCCAAGGACGTCATCCTTGCCATCATCGGTCGGATCGGCACCGGGGGCGGTATCGGCCACATCATCGAGTATCGGGGTGACGTCTTCCGCTCGATGTCGATGGAAGGCCGAATGACCGTGTGCAACATGTCGATCGAGGCCGGGGCCCGGGCCGGCATGGTGGCCCCCGACGAGACCACATTCGGGTATCTGAAGGGCAGGGAGCATGCGCCCCAGGGTTCGGCCTGGGACAAGGCGGTCGAAGCCTGGCGTCGACTGCCGTCCGATCCCGGGGCGAGCTACGACACCGAGCTGGTGATCGACGGCTCCACCATCGCACCTCAGGTGTCGTGGGGCACCAATCCGGGCCAGGTCATCGCCATCGACACCCCGATCCCCGATCCCAACGGCTTCGAGACCGCATCGGAGCGGGACGCCGCGGCAAGGGCTCTGCAGTACATGGACCTCACACCGGGACGGACCATGCGGGAGGTCGCGGTCGACACGGTGTTCATCGGCTCCTGCACCAACAGCCGTATCGAGGACCTGCGGGCGGCGGCCGAGGTGGCCAAGGGCCGGCGGGTCAAGGACGGGGTCCGCACCCTGGTCGTGCCCGGCTCGTTCCCGGTCAAGCGCCAGGCCGAGGCCGAGGGTCTCGACACCATCTTCACCAACGCCGGCTTCGACTGGCGGGAGCCGGGCTGTTCCATGTGCCTGGCCATGAACCCGGACAAGCTGAGCCCGGGCGAGCGCTCGGCCTCCACCAGCAACCGCAACTTCGAGGGTCGACAGGGTCGAGGCGGCCGCACCCATCTGGTGTCGCCCACGGTGGCCGCCGCCACTGCCATCACCGGCCGCTTTGCCACGCCCGACGACCTCGACTGAACCAGGAGCACGTCATGAAGCCAGTACGAATTGTGACCGGCCGAGCCGTTCCCCTCGACCGTTCCGACGTCGACACCGACCAGATCATCCCGTCCGACTGGCTCAAACAGGTCGAGCGGACCGGGTTCGAGAAGGGATTGTTCTCCGAGTGGCGCGATGATCCCGGATTCGTGCTCAACGACGAACGCTTCGCCGGGGCCAAGATCCTCGTCGCCGGTCCGAACTTCGGCGTCGGTTCCTCCCGCGAGCATGCGGTGTGGGCCATCCAGCAGAGCGGCTTCGAGGCGGTGATCGCCCCTCGATTCGGCGACATCTTTCGCAACAACTCGACCAAGAACGGGCTTGTCCCGGTGGTGGTCTCGGCCGAGTTGGGGCGGCGGCTGTTGGACGAGGTGGAGGCCAACCCCGACCTGGAGTTCACCATCGATGTCGAGCGCCGGCTGCTGGAGGTCCCGGCAACGGGCATCAGCGAAGCTTTCCCCCTCGACGACGCCACCCGGGAACGATTCCTCCAGGGACTCGATGACATCGGACTGAGCCTGCGTCATGCCGAGGCCATCGCCGATTTCGAGTCCAACCGGCCGGCCTGGATGCCGAGTACCGCTCTCTGATCTCGATCCGCAGGATCGACACCAGGCGCTTGTCCGGTCGTTACAGACCGGTGACAACCGCCCCGATGCGGGCTGGGTCGGGAACCAGCCTCCCGATCGGTACGTCACAGGGATACCAGACGATCTCGACCATCCCTGCGAGGCCCGATCATGAACGCTCTCGACTTCGATCCCACCCGTCGACCGGACACCCCGGCCCCGCCCTCCACCGAGGGGCGCCGGCTCCGCCTGCCGGTGTTCTTGGCCCTGATCACCGGGTTCATCATGCTGGTCGCGGCCTGTAGTTCGACCGCCGGAAACAATGGCGACCAATCCGAGGCGAACGGAAATGGCGGGTCGTCATCCGGTTCCGCCTCCGATGACACCGACTCCGATGACACCGACTCCGATGACACCGACTCCGAAGACCTCGATACCGGTGACATCGTCCTGACCTCGGGGCTCGAAACGGTTGCCGGCTGCAACGACCTGCTGCAGCGGCTGAGGGAGGAAGGATCGAAGCGGGTCGGCCCCTACGGTTTCGGCGAAGGCTGGTTCGGCATACCGGTTGAACGAATGGAGATGACGGATACCGAATCAGCGGAAGACGCCGGCGGCGCCACTGCCGATGAGGCCCGAGACACCACCACGGCTTCGGCCGCCGAGG
>JAHEJM010000161.1 GCA_024638815.1 Acidimicrobiales bacterium
GCTGGTCGGTGTGGTGCTGGCCAAGATCCTGGCGATGGCGATCAGCCTCGCCACCGGGTTCATCGGCGGGCCCGTGATGCCCACGCTCTTCGTCGGCGGAGCCGCCGGGGTCGCCGTCCACGTCATCGTACCCGAGCTGCCCATCGCCTTCTCCCTGTCGTGCATGCTGGTCGCGGTCCCGGGAGCGTCGATCAAGGCCCCCTTCTCCATGGCACTGCTGGCGGCCCTCACCGTCGGCGTCGGACCCATCACCGCGGCACCGGCCGGGGTCGCGGTCATGACCGCCTACCTGCTCACCACCGGGCTCGGGCTGTTCGGCAGCCTCCTGCCCGGCAAGACCGCCGACCCCGCCGACCCCGCCAACATCAGCTACCAGGAGCAGCTCTTCGAACTCGGAGAGTCCCGGCCCCGGCCCCCGGGTGCAGGGTGAAGCTCATGCAGCGCCGGTCAGGCCCGAGGGCGGCGAGGACTTTGCACTCCATCGGTCGGGAGCGAAGTGTTAACAGGATGACAGGACCTGGATACGAGGAGGATGGGTGTGACGGCGTGCGAGTAGAGGCCTGGATCGTCGTCTTCGTCGTCAGCTTCGTCTCCGGCGGTTTCACCATCTCGATCGGTTCGCGCTCGATCTCCCAGCCATCGAGGTCTACCTCACTGCCACCCTCGGTTCGATGGCCGGTCTCGCCACCTTCTTTGTCGCCGGCGACAAGGTCCGCGCTCGTCTGAGCAAGGTCGAGGGCCGGGCGCCTACCGGTTTCGGCCCAGGCGGCTCAGCAGCGCTGCGGCTCAGTCGTGGAAGCTGTCTGACGCGCTGTCTGAGCTGAGGCGGTCCGCGGCGAGGAAGCCATACGGCAAGCCTGAGTCAACCCGTTTCCATCGACGACCACCGGCCTTCAGCGACACAACCACGCTCGACTTGGCCGGGCACGCACGTCCATGCACCGGTTCGGCGGGCATGGTAAGGAAAAGGTCGAGAGTTCGATTCTCTCAGGAGGCTCGTTCGGATCGCCAGATCTGGCGGGTCTTCGTGCGCGCCTGAGTGGCCACTCCCGTTGTTGGGCGAGGGAGCGAAACAGAGATCTTTTCGCTGGGATTTTGGCTGATCACGGTGGCCGGCCGCAAGGCCATGCGCCAGCTTGACCGTGGGTCGAGCAGCCGACTCAGGTGTTCGGCGGGTTGTTCAAGCTGGCGGTGATCCGGTGTGTGCGGGAGTTCCCATTGAGGAGCCGGAAGATGACCTCGTAGTCGCCGGTGGAGGCGGGGTCGGTCTGCAGCCGTACATTGAGGATTCCAGTGTTGATGCCGGACACGAATGCCGGAGCCATGATCGATGGGCCGTCGGTGACGATGGCGAAGTCGCGGGCACCGGGCGGCGGGGAAACCCGCACCTGACCGATTCGTCGCCCGGTGATGTCGACGATGTCGCCGACCCATCCATTCATGACGATGTCAGCTCCTACGATGGGGTCGCCGTTGCGGTCACATATGAAGAACCGCATTGTCAGCGACTCGTCGCCTGCGGCGACCTGCTGATACAGGGTGTTCGGGAACGGCGGACCCGGGTTTGGCTGGCTGTTGGGCACGATCGTGGCCTGCGGATTGGCCTGAATCCAACGACCCCAACCCAAGGCCGGGTGAAACGTTGGGCGCCTACGGCCTTGTGCCCGGGTTGGGCTGTCTCGTTGACTCGTCAGCAGCCGGTTGCGGCTTGAAGGACCCGGCACGCCTCAGCCATGCGCGCCGGCGGAAGTGAGGTAACGGGACGTCGAAGGCTTTGTCGCGGGATCGTGTGGATGTTGTCGAAGTTGACGACGCTTTCGGTCGGGACACCATCGGCGGTGGTCAACTGGAGTTCGGACACGAGTCCGCGTCTCGTTCGTGTGAGCGCAGCAACGACCACGGACCCAATGCGGCCTGCCACAGGGTCACGGGTGAGGACAAGGACCGGTCGGTCGCCGCCGGGCGTCGCGGCGAACCATACTTCACCGCGTCGCATCGGCCCAGTCCGACCAGTCCTCGGCCGGCCCCCAGTCTGCGATGTCGGCGAGTGCTTGCTCGCCTTCATCCAGCGGTGTGGTCGCCCATCGATCGGCGTCGCCCTCCGAAGCGAGGCGGTCGAGATGACGACGAAGGGCTTCGCGTAGAAGCTCGGACCGGTCGACACCGAGTGCATCGGCCCACCGCTGAGCATCCGCAGCTTCTCGCGGGTCGACCCGGAAACTGAGCATTGTCATACGATCATCGTATCATGTATGACACCAGACCCGTCAGCCGGTGGACCCAACGGGTACAACGGCCGCGTGCGTCCGGATCGGAGTGAGCAGTATCAAACGCGTAGGAGCCGGCTCTGCCTTGTTGGCGGTTGGCCCCGCTAGGTGGGATGATGGCCGTCGTCAATGGTGACGCAGTGCTTGGCTCGTTGAGGCTCCAACCTGTGGCGGTTAGTGTTCGTGGATGCCCGATCACTCCGCCTTCCATCCTGATCTGGCTCGTCGAGCCCGCCTGTTGCCCCGGGGGTTGGCGCGGCCATGGTCGGTCCCCGTGCTCAAACAGTTCGGTCGGGTGAGTCGCTTCGCCGGTGGCCGCAGCACCGAGATCGAGTTCGATGGCATCAGCGTGTTCGCGTCTCGCCCTACGAAAGCCGTGGCGTCGCCGCATCCAGCGCTGTTGTGGATCCACGGTGGCGGGCTCATCATGGGCGATGCGCGACAGGACACGCGTGCGTGCCTTCGACTGGCTCGCAGGCCAAGACGACATCGATCCGGAGCGTTTGATCGTCGGCGGGGCCAGCGCCGGGGGCGGACTGGCTGCGGCGTTGTGCCAACGCTTGGCCGACCGTGGCCAAGCCCAGCCCAGTTTCCAGTTGCTCGTCTACCCGATGCTGGATGATCTCTCGGCCCAGGGGAGTGGCCCCAACGATCACCTCTTCCGGCTCTGGGATCGCAAGTCGAACGCGATCGGCTGGGACAGCTATTTGCGTGGGCACGACCGGGCTCGGCCGCCGATGTTCGCCGTTCCGGCACGCCATGGTGATCTTGGCGGCCTGCCGCCGGCGTGGATCGGTGTCGGCACGCGTGATCTGTTCCTGGACGAGGATCTCGCCTATGCCGAACGCCTTCGGGGCGCGGGCGTGACCGTCGAGGTCGAGGTGGTGGAGGGGGCGTACCACGGCTTCGACGGCGTCGACCGTGGCGCTCGCGTTTCGCGGCAGTTCAGGGACACCCAGATTGCAGCGATCGCCGACCACCTTGTCGGAGCCGGATAGCGCAACGATCGCCCACAGCGCGCCGTGAGACGAGAGGGGCACGCCTGTCTCGACCTGCCCGGGCCCGCCATGAGGCAAAGCCAGTAGTGACCTTCTTCCCTGGCGCTGCGGCGATGCATGGCGAAGAATGCCTTCATGCAGTCTCGCCCCAACACCGTACGCCTCGGCCGCATCGCCGGTGTCGGGATCTTCGTTCACTACTCGTGGGTAGTCATCGCCGGTTTGATATTGCTGAGCTTCTGGGGTCAGTTGGACCTCAACCATCCCGAGGCCGGGCAATCGACCACGCTGGCCCTGGCCGTGCTCGGGGCCGTCATCTTCTTCGGATCGGTGTTGATCCACGAACTGGCCCACGCCATGATGGCCCGGCGGCGGGGTATCGACGTCAAGGGCATCACGCTCTACCTGTTCGGTGGCGCCACCGAAGCCGATGCGTCCAGTCGGTCGGCCGGCGACGAGTTCGTCATCGCCATCGTCGGGCCGCTCACCAGCTTGGCCACGGCCGTCGTCCTGTTGTTGGGGGCTCTCGTCGCCGGCGACAGGGACGCACCGCTGCCGAACCTGCTGGCCTATCTGGCCGCGATCAACCTGCTGCTGGCGGTGTTCAACATGGCACCCGGCCTACCGCTCGACGGTGGGCGGGTCTTCCGCGCCGCAGTGTGGTCGATCACCGGCGATTTCGACAAGGCCACCCGGTGGGCCACCAGCGGCGGGGTGGCTGTCGGCTATCTGCTGGTCACGTTCGGTCTGCTGTCGCTATGGCAGGGCAGCATCGGCGGCCTGTGGCTGGTTGCCATCGGCTGGATGATCATCCAGTCGGCCCGGCAGAACGAGTACCACGAACGGCTGCGATCGGAGTTCCGGGATCTGGTGGCAGCCGACATCATGTCGTCGCCGGTCATCACGATTCCGGCGGAGACACCGGTCGCCGACGCCGTCCGCGAGTACTTTGTCCGTCGGACCGAGACGTCGTTCCCGGTCGTCGACGAGAACCGGATCTGCGGGCTGCTCTCGGTGGCCGCCGTTCGAACGATCACCGCCGATCGAATGGGGAAGACCACGGCCGGCGAGATCGCCCGCCGCGGCGACCCACCACTGATCGTCAACCGGCGGACGCCAATGATCGACGTCATCGCCGCCATGGGGAGGCGGCCGGAGGGTACGCTGCGGGCCTTGGTGGTCGAAGACGATGTGATCGTCGGCATCATCTCACCGTCGGACATCCTGCGTCGCCACGCCATCGCCGATCTGATCAAGCCAGCCCTGGCGCACAGCATGCGCCGATGAAGCAGGTTGGTAACGGGGGTGGGCCCGACCGAGGGTCCTCGAATCGCGTCTGACCGGCTCGGTCTTCATGCCTCCAGCGCTCGAAGACCACGCCGGGATTCGTCGTCGAGCCGAAACGAGAACAACCGAGACACGTCATCAGTTCACATGATGTGATACGTGCGGTGTGAACTCGGGCGAGTGCTCACGGTTCACTGAAGACGGGTTCGGCCGTCGGGGCCCGGAAGTTCCGCATCGCCAACACGATCGCACCTGCGGCGAAGACCACGGCCACGGCCCCGATCAACCAGCCGACGATTGGGATGGCGGTGAGAACCAGGTAGATGACCAATCCGAGCGCCAGGGCGCCGAGCTGCAACCAGATGTTGTCCCGACCGGCAAGGATCAGCCGGGACCCGGCAATGGTGGCAACGATCGGGGCGCCATAGACCACGAGCAGGAACAGCGTGAAGGCGACGACCACCCAGAGGACGAAGAAGGCAAACCAATAGGTGCCGACCAGCAGTCCCAGCCCCGACAACCCGAAGGCGATCGACCAGATGATGCCCAGCACGATCGAGGCGACCAACAGAGCCACAACAGCGGCAAGAGCAGCGAGCCCGGAAAGCAGACTGGCGCCGGGCCTCTGGCGGGCCCGGGTCAGCACCGTCTCCAGCGGACGGCGAAGGACAAGCAGCACAAGCGCACCGACCAGGAACAACGTAACGAACCGATACAGGCCACCGACGGCGCGGTCAGCAACCGTTGGTGGCTCCTCATCACCCTCATCGACGGTCACGTCCTCGGGGCCGACCACTGTCCCGGTGCGCTCGTAGTCGCCGGCCCCTCCGTAGATCTGACCGGCAACATCACCTGCGATGTTCACCTGCCCGGCGCCAAACAACACATCGGATCCCACGTCACCGTCGAGGTCGACGCTTCCGCCTATCACGGCAACATCTCCCCCAACCGGGCCGTCAACCTGGAGCTGGCCACCGGCAAAGCGGATGTCGCCCCCAACCTCACCGTTCACGGTCAGCTGGCCGCCGGCCACGGTCACGTCACCAGTGACCATTCCGTCGATCGAGATCGAGCCCCCGCTTGCGACGAGATCACCATCGAGAGTTCCGTTCACCTCGATCGTCCCGGCGAACGCGTAGAGGTTCTCGCTGAAGGTCTCACCCGCCGGGATCTCGACCGAGTCACCGGTCCGAAACTTGCCCCCGGCCTCACCGACGTCAGCTGCCTGAGCCGCCACCGGTACGAGCAACGCAAGCACCAGCAGGAGACCACCGATCACGGCCACCGGAAGGCGGCGCAGTCCTACCGAGAGTCGTCGGTTCATCAGGATCTCCTCCTTTGTCGGGCGGCGGCGCTGCCATCGTACTTGTGACCGGGCGACACCGATAGGGGCGGAGGTCCCACCACCTTCGTGGTCCTGGCTTCATGCGTGCGCCGACAGCGGGAGGTTCCGAGCCGCAAAAGGCTGATCGACCTGCGGCGGCCCCGACGCCGGCGGTGATGCCGGCCGCCGGAGCTCAGGTGTGATGTCTGGCCGGTCGAGCCCAGCCAGGTGACAGTAGTTGCAGGATGGAGTACGCTCGGCGCTGGGGCGCGGGCACGACACAGGTGGTGACTCGTGGTTCTTCGGCGGTTCCTCGTCCTCCTCGGAGCAGTGGCCGGGCTGCTCGCCGCCGGCCTTTTTGCCGGCGGACCGGTCGGGGCCAACCCGGCCTCGGTCGCGATTGCCGGCAGCCTCCAGTCGGAGTTGGGTTGCCCCGGCGACTGGATGCCCGACTGTGACGTGACCGATCTGACCCTCGACACCGAGGACGACGTGTGGCAGGGCACATTCCCCGTCCCGACCGGCAACTGGGAGTACAAGGCCCCGTTGAACGACTCCTGGGACGAGAACTACGGGCTCGGCGCTCTGCGGGACGGTCCGAACATTCCGCTGTCGCTGGCCGAGCCGACCGACGTGAAGTTTTACTACAACGACGTGACCCACTGGATCACCGACGACGTCAACTCGGTGATCGCCACCGTCCCGGGGGACTTCCAGAGCGAGCTGGGCTGCAGCTCGGACTGGGATCCTGGCTGCCTGCGGAGCTGGCTCCAGGACCCCGACGGCGACGGGGTTGGCCGGTTCTCGTCGTCGCTCCTGCCGCCGGGCGACTACCAGGCCAAGGTGGCCATCGATGAGGCGTGGGACGAGAACTACGGGGCCGGCGGCGTCGCCGACGGCTCCAATATCCCGTTCACGGTCGAAAGCTTCGGGGACGTCGTCACCTTCTCCTACGACCAGACCTCCCACGTGCTCACGATCGATGTGGCGCCGGTGACGCCGGTCGACGACGCGGCGCTGGTGCGGGAGCCGGTTCGTCACCCCTTCGCCGACGAGATCCTGTACTTCGCCATCCCAGACCGCTTCAACGACGGCCGGGAGGCCAACAACTGCGGCGAGTACGACGGCCGGTGTGTCGCTGACGACTCCGAGGGGAACGTGCTCACCCACGGCTACCTACCCGGTGACAAGGGCTACTACCACGGTGGCGACATCGAGGGCCTGCGCCGCCGACTGCCGTACCTTCAGAACCTCGGCGTGAGCACCATCTGGGTAGGTCCGATCTTCGAGAACAAGACGGTCCAACCCGACTCGACCAACCTGTACGGCCGGTCGGCCGGCTACCACGGCTACTGGATCCTCGACTTCCTGCAGGTCGACCCCCATCTCGGCACCAACCAGGAGTTTGAACGCCTGGTCGACGAGGCCCATGAGCGGGGCATCAAGGTGTTCATGGACGTCGTCACCAACCACACGGCCGACGTCATCCAGCTCGAAGGCAATGCCGGGTACCGCAACAAGACCGACTTCCCCTACCTGGACGCCGCCGATCAGCCGTTCGACGACTCCGAGTTCGCCTACTCGGGCCGGCCCGACTACACGTTCCCGGCGGTCGATGCCACCTCGTTCCCCTATGTGCCGGTCGTGCCACCGGGTGAGGAGAGCGCCAAGAACCCGTCGTGGCTCAATGACCCGCTGCTCTACCACAACCGGGGCGACTCGAGCTTCGTCGGCGAGAACTCGCTCTATGGCGACTTCTTCGGCCTCGACGACCTGTGGACCGAGCGCCATGAGGTGGTCGAGGGCATGATCGACATCTTCTCCTTCTGGATCGAGGAGTTCGAGGTCGACGGCTTCCGGATCGACACGACCAAGCACGTCAACATCGAGTTCTGGCAGACGTTCGGTCCGGACATTCTCGCCGCCGCCCGGGCCGAGGGGATCGATGACTTCTTCGCCTTCGGGGAGGTGTTCGACCAGCAGTTCGGCCCATCGTTCCTGTCGTACTTCTCCACCACCGGTGAGCTCCAGTCGACGATCGACTTCGCCTTCCAGATGGCGGCCCGTGACTTCGCCTCCCGCAGCGAGCCGACCGACTCGCTGCGATCGTTCTTCGAGGGCGACGACTACTACACCGACATCGACTCCAACGCCTATGCCATGCCCACCTTCCTCGGCAACCACGACATGGGCCGGATCGGGTACTTCCTCCAGCGCCAGGACCAGGTAGGGGCCGGCGACGACGAGCTGGTGGCCCGCTCCCAACTCGGCCACGCCCTGATGTACTTCTCGCGGGGCCAGCCGGTGATCTACTACGGCGATGAGCAGGGATTCACCGGCGACGGGGGTGATAAGGACGCCCGGGAGGACATGTTCGCCAATACGGTGGCGGTGTACGAGGACAATGACCTGCTCGGTACCGAGGCCACCACCAGCGACGACAACTTCGA
>JAHEJM010000006.1 GCA_024638815.1 Acidimicrobiales bacterium
AACCCCCACCTCCCGATCCCGCCGTGTTCGGGACCATTTCGCCCTAGACGCCCGATGTAACGGCTCCACCCCCGACACGGCCGGGTGGGGGGCAGGCAAGGTGGACACGATGGCCACTAGGCTGAACCACCATGTCGTTGGCCGCGTTTGAGGTGTCGGCGGGGGCCGCCGCTCCGGGGGCCCGCACGGTCACGTTGGCCGGCCGAAAGTTTCCACTGGTCCCACCCCGGCTCAGCGACGCCAGGCTGCACATCGCCGCCGTCACCATGACCCTTCACGTTCTGGGCCAGACCGTTCTAGGCTTTCGGGTCTCGATACCCCAGATCCTGGTCGCCATCGTGGCCCCGGCCGGCGTCGAGTTGGCCAGGACCTTTCGGCGATCGGGTGCCCTGGTGTGGCCGGCCAGCGCCATGCTCACCGGCAGCGGGGTCGCCCTCATCCTGCGAGCGGTGGGCACCGAGGCCGGGGATCACTGGACGTGGCAGGGCTGGCACCTGTTCGCCCTGGTCTCGGTCGGGTCACTGGCCACCAAATACCTGATCACCTATCGGGGCGGCCACGTCTTCAACCCGTCGAATGTCGGCCTCGTCGTCGCCTTCGTCGTACTGGGCAGCAGCCGGGTGGAGCCGTTGGACTTCTGGTGGGCCCCCCTGAACCCGGCCATGATCACCGCCTACCTCGTCATCGTGGCCGGCGGCCTGGCCATCACCGGTCGGCTCGGCTTGGCCGGCATGGGACTGGCGTTCTGGGCCACCCTGGCCGCCACCATGGGGGCGCTGAGCATGACCGGGCACTGCATCACCGCCGCCTGGTCGCCCCAGCCGGTGTGCGGAACCGACTTCGGGTGGACGGTCATGACCTCGCCCGAAGTGGCCATCTTCCTGTTCTTCATGATCACCGATCCCCGGACGGTGCCGTCGGGGCGGGCGACCAGACTGGTCTTCGCCATCGCCGTCGCCGTGGTCAGCTCGCTGCTGATGGCCCCCCAAACCACCGAGTTCGGGGCCAAGGTCGGTCTGCTGGCCGGCCTCACCATCATGAGCCCGCTTCGCTACCCGCTCGAGTCGGCCGCCGTTCGCCGTCGCCTGCGACTGACGAGCGTCGACGGCATCGCCCGGTCTCGCCGATCACTGGTGGCCGGTGGCGCTGCGATCGGTTCGGTGGCGGTAGCGGTTCTGGCCACGGTGGCAGCGACCGGCGCACCGGCCCGGAGCTCCGACTCGACCGGGCCGGAGGTACCCACCGTCGACGTGTCGACCGAGGTCGCCGCCGTCCCGCTTCCTCCCATCGAGGTCATCCAGCCGTCCGAGGTCGCCATCCTGCTCGGCGACCTGAGCATCGACGAGTTCGGCCGGGTCCTTGTCGAGAACCTGGCCATCGAGAACGCCGCCGGCTCATCGGGTGACGGTCGACTCCTGCTGGCGGCATCGAGCGGACCGAGGCTGGCCGACCGGGAACGAGCAGTGGCGCTATCGGTGTCCGACGGCGTCCGGGTCACCGTCGAGCACGACTTCACCTCTCTGACGGTCGAGCCGTTGGAGCGTGACGGGTCGCAGGCCGGCGCCGCGCTGGCCGTCGAGGCGACCGGGACCGCTCTGACCATGACCACCGATGCCGGCGACGGCCAAGAGCTCGAGCGCCGGACCGACCGGTTCGACACCACCTTCGTGCTTCGCCAGAACGGCGAAGGCCGCTGGCTCATCGCCGACGCACTCTAGAGTGCTCTAGCCGCCCGACGGCTGAGACGGGCTCCACTCCACCGGCCCGTCGGTCGAGCGGTCGAGCACCACGAAGCGGTCGGCGTCGAGGTCGAACCACCCCGATCGTTCACCGTCGGGCCAGGTGACCCTGAGCTCGGCCTCGGTCGAGTCACCCAACCCGAAATGCAGCCAGCCGAGTTGCCCGGACGCATGGCCTCCACCCACGGTGAGCTCCCGGGACTGGGTACGGCCGTCGACCCGGACCTCGACCCACGCCCCGACCGCATTGCCGTTGGCGCCGTCCTGGGCCACCGCCACCTGCAGCCAGCGCCCCATGGGGCGGGGTTGGTCGACGTCACCCCACCCGAGATTGCGCCACAGCGAAACGGGCGCTTCCCGATTGACCTGAACCAGATCGAGCATGCCGTCGAGGTTCAGATCGACGACGGCCGCACCCCGTCCCCGCTCAAAGCCCACGATGCCCACTGCATCGGCCGCCTCGGTGAACGTTCCGTCCGGTTGGCCGAGGAGCAGGTTGGAGGGATCGCGTTGGGCGAACTCGGGCATGGCGTCGACATTGCCCTTGGAGACATAGAGATCGATCAGACCGTCGTTGTTGATGTCGGCGAACTGGGGATGCCAGGCAGTGGACGGCAGGCTGTCGCCACCGACGAACGGGCGGTGGGCCGTGACCCCCCTCTCCAGCGCGACGTCCCGGTACTCCGGGCCATCGACACCGTCGACCAGGGTCTGAAGCTTGTTGTCGCCCTGGCTGGTGATGTAGTACTCGGGTCGATCGTCCCCGTTGAGATCGGCGCCGGCGATACCCATGCCCCAGATCTGCAGCGGCTGCCAGCCGTCGTCGGCCGTGTAGGCCACCAGCCCCCGATCGACGACACGGAACAGCTGTTCCTGCCCATCGTTGTAGTAATGACGGTCGTTTGCTACTCGCAGGTCCTTGCGGCCCGTCCGCTGCCAATCGCTGAACAACATCGACAGGCTGCACCAGCCCGGTGTCACCGGCACCGGTGGGGCGAACCGATCCTCGCCGCCGTCCCGGCCGTCACCCGGCGCCGCCGTCACCAGCGCGTGGTCGTCGCAGCTTCGCTCGTCACCGGAACGAAGGTAGTTCCCGAACACCATCGTCGGCAGCCGGTCGTCGTCGGGCCAGTAGGCGCTGAAGCCGACCGTCCACGCCTCGCCACCGGCCAGAGCCAGGGCCTCGTTGGCCCGCTCGAACCGGCACCCCCCAAGTCCCCTCAGCAACACGTTCTCCCCCACCCGGAGCACGGCCAGATCGGTTACCCCGTCACCGTCGGCGTCGAGCGGGTAGGCTCCTGTGACCCCGTCCAGATCGGTTATCGGGGACACGACGGGCGTGAATCGGAGCGGGCCTCCCGGTGACGACTGGTTGCGATGGAGCGAGGCCGACCCGGCGCCGCCGGCCAGGAACAGCTCGGGCCCGCCGTCGGAGTCGCAGTCAAAGGTCGCCACCCCACCACCCACGAAATACTCGAAGCCGCCCTGGTAGACGTGCTCGAGTCCGGCCGACTGCGACTCCTCGACGAACGCCGGTGGGGCCAGCACTGGAGGAGGCTCTGCCGGCGAGAGGAACCGGAGGGCGAACGTGAGGAGCCCGCCGGTGACCGTCGCTCCCAAGATCACCCCAAGAGCCAACCAGGGCCACGGTCGATACCGTCCGGTCGTCGACGAGCGACCGACCTCGGCGTTGCTACAAACAGATGTCTGCACGAACTTCCACAATGCGATCGACTATCATCCGTGACGGCCAAACTTGCCGGGGCGTACCGCCAAGCTAATGAGCCTAGCCGCCTCCGGGCGGCGTGGCCCAGGACGAATGCGGCTACCTGTGTGCAAGTGGCCAGGACGGCTCGAGCAACGATCGGGCCCCAAACCAGGAGAGTGAAAAGAGTGAGACTACGACTGCTTGCACTGCTGTCGGTGCTGGTCCTGTTGGCTGCAGCGTGCGGCGACGGAGACGACGAGACCACCGAAACCGGCGACGAGACCACTGAAACAACCGAGGAGGCCACCGAGACCACGGCGGCCGAGGACACGGCCGAGGAATCGACCGAGGATACGGCCGAAGAGGGCGATGCAGCCGCCGCCGATGGTGACCTGATCGTCGGTGTGTCGTGGAACAACTACAACGAGGAGCGCTGGGCCAAGTCGGACGAGCCGGCGATCCAGGCCGCGCTCGAAGCCGCCGGCGCCACCTACATCTCGTCCGACGCAGGGTCGTCGGCCGAACAGCAGCTGACCGACGTCGAGAACCTGATCGCCCAGGGGGCCAATGCCTTGATCATCCTGGCTCAGGACGGCACGGCAATCCTGCCCGCAGTCCAGAGCGCCCTCGATGAGGGAGTACCGGTCGTTTCCTATGACCGTCTCATTGAAGACCCGGGAACCCTCTACGTCACTTTCGACAACATCGACGTCGGCCGCAAACAGGCCGAGGTCATCTATGGCCTCGTGCCCGAAGGCAACTATGTGATCATCAAGGGCAACCAGGCCGACGCCAACGCCGACTTCCTACGTTCCGGCATGGAGGAGATCATCGGTGACGCCGTCACCGCCGGCGACATCACCATCGTGGGCGAAACCTATACCGACAACTGGGATCCGGCTCTGGCCCAGACCCAGATGGAGCAGTTCCTGACCCAGGCCAACAACGAGGTCGACGCCGTCCTGTCGCAGAACGACGGCATGGCCACCGGTGTCGTGGCCGCCCTCGAGGCCCAGGGCCTGGCCGGCCAGGTGCCGGTGTCAGGTCAGGACGGCGACGCCGCCGCCCTGAATCGTGTCGCTCTCGGCAGCCAGTCGGTGTCGGTGTGGAAGGACGCCAGGGAGCTGGGCACGGCCGCAGGCGAGGCGGCGGTGGCATTGGCCGGGGGAACCGCCTTGGCCGACATTCCCGGTGTCGTCCAGTTCGACTCACCGGGAGGCAACTCGATGACCTCGATCCTGTTGGAGCCGATTCCCATCACCCAGGACAACCTGCAGGTGGTACTCGACGCCGAGTGGATCGATGAGGCCACGCTGTGCCAGGACGTCCCGTCCGGCTCCGTGGCTGCCTGCCCCTGATAAGTAGAGGCAAACGACCGGTAGCGTGATGGCCGCACTTGCTCTTGGCGGGTGCGGCCATTGCCTGCCACAATGCTCTCGGGGGGGTAAAACCAGTGGAGAAGGACCATGACTGATGCCACGGCGGCCGCGCCGGCGGCGGACCGCATCGACAGGGGGAGGGACTCAGCCCTGACTCGGCTGCGCACGGCAACCGAGATCGACCCCCGGATGTTCGGCATGCTCTTGGCGCTTGCCGTCATCTGGATCGGATTCCACTTTCTCACCGGGGGAACGTTCCTGACGTCCCGCAACCTGTGGAACCTCTCGGTCCAGACCGCCACGGTGGCCATCATGGCCACCGGAATGGTTCTCGTCATCGTGTCCCGCAACATCGATCTCTCGGTCGGATCGATGCTGGGGGCGGTGGGAATGGCCATGGCACTGCTCCAGGCCGAGATCCTGCCCGAGTGGTTCGGCTTCGGCAGCCCACTGGTCTGGATCATCTCCCTGATCGTCGGGGTGATCATGGGTGCCGCCATCGGTGCCTTTCAGGGCGCCATCGTGGCCTACGCCAAGGTTCCGTCGTTCATCGTCACCCTGGGCGGGCTGCTGGTGTGGCGAGGTGTGGCGTGGCGACTGGCCAGCGGTCGAACCATCGCCCCCATGGACTCCACCTTCCAGCTGCTGGGCGGTGGGTCCCGGGGAACCATCGGCGGTACCGCGACCTGGCTGGTGGCCGTGGTCGGCTGCGCCGGCATCGTGGCGCTGCTGGTGGCGGGCCGGCGCCGGCGCCAGAAGTATGACTTCACGCTCCGGCCCATCTGGGCCGACATCGCCATCGGTGTCGCAGGCTGTGTCGCCGTCCTCGGCATCGCCGCCGTCATCAACAGCTACCCCATGCCCGTCAACCTGGCCCGGAACTACGCCGAGGAGCGGGGCATGGAGTGGCCGGAGGAAGGGTTGACCATCCCGCTGGGACTGGCCAACCCGGTGCTACTCATGGTGGCGGTGGCCATCGCCATGAACTTCGTCGCCACCCGGCTCCGATTCGGACGGTATGTGTTCGCCATCGGCGGCAACCCCGATGCCGCCGAGTTGGGCGGCATCAAGACCCGCTGGACGGTGGTCAAGACCTTCATGGTCATGGGAATCCTCGTCGCCATCGCCGCCGCGGTGCAGATCGCCCGGCTCAACGCCGCCACCAGCGGACTGGGCACGTTAGCCGAGCTTTACGTGATTGCCGCTGCCGTGATCGGCGGCACCTCCCTGGCGGGAGGAATCGGCAGCATCCCCGGTGCGATCCTCGGGGCCCTGGTAGCCCAGTCGCTGCAGTCGGGCATGGTGTTGATGGGTGTGGACGCTCCCATTCAGGACATCGTGGTCGGTGTGGTACTCGTAGTCGCCGTTGCCCTCGATTCCGCCTATCGTCGGCGGCTGGAGACATGACGTGACCACGGTCGACACGTCGACGACGGACACCACGGGCAGGAGCGCCCAACCGCTGGTCGAGTTGCGGGACATCAGGGTTGCCTTCGGGGGCGTGCACGCCGTCGAAGGTGTCTCGGTCGATCTCCACGGGGGCGAGATCGTTGCCCTCGTCGGCGGCAACGGAGCGGGAAAGACCACCCTGATCCGCACGCTGTCGGGCGCCCACCGGGCCGACTCGGGAGAGATCCACATCAATGGTGAGCACGTCACCATCAACAACCCCCGTGATGCCAGGGACCTCGGGGTGGAGACCATCTACCAGACCCTGGCCCTGGCCGACAACGTCGCCGCCCCGGCCAACATCTTTCTCGGCCGCGAACTCCTGACCCGATGGGGCACGCTGAACGACACGGCCATGCAGGACGCCACCCGCAAGCTCATGGCCCAACTGAACCCCCGATTCACGAACTTCGTGTCGCCGGTGGCATCGCTGTCCGGCGGTCAGCGCCAATCGGTTGCCATCGCCCGGGCCGTCCACTTCAACGCCCGGATCCTGATCATGGACGAGCCGACCGCCGCCCTGGGTCCGGCCGAGACCGAGCAGGTTCGCCAGCTCATCCGCCAGCTCAAGGCCGCCGGATTGGGCATCTTCCTGATCAGCCACGACATCCACGACGTGTTCGATCTGGCCGATCGGATCAGCGTCATGCTGCAGGGCAGGCTGGTTGCAACCGTCAACAAGAACGATGTCACCCTCGACGAGGTGTTGGCCATGATCATCGCCGGCAAGCTGCCGGGCGGAGCCTCGTCCGAACCGGGTCCCGAATCCCCCTGATCCCGTCGGGTCCTGAACCGGGACCAGGCACAAAGGCCCTTCGACCCTGGCCCGCCAACGGGGCGGGAGCGACGATGAAGCCATGGATACCCTGGTCGCCTGTCTCGGAGCCGGGCCGTTGGCGACCGGGTTCACCCCCGGAACCGGATCGGCCCGACGGGCTCTCAGGGGAAGATACCTCGACGATTGTAGACGTCGACCAGACGATCGAGGGCCACGATGTAGGCGGCGTCCCGGCGGCTGCAGTCCCGCTCCCGAACGCAGTGGACCACCTTGTCGTGGGCCTGCCAGACCAGTTCCCGCAGTCGTTTGTCGACATCGTCGAACGACCAGGCCCGGGCCGACTTGTTCTGCAGCCACTCGAAGTAGGAGACGATGACACCACCGGCGTTGGCCAGGATGTCGGGTACGATCTCGACGCCCTGGTTGAGCAGGTAATCGACGGCGTCGGGGGTGGTCGGACCGTTGGCGGCCTCGATGACGAGGCGACCGGAGAAGGTCTTGGCCCGCTCCACCGTCAGCTGATTCTCCAACGCCGCCGGTACCAGCACATCGACATCGAGGGCGAACAGTTCCTCGGTGTCGACGGCGTCGGCCCCGGCGAAGTCGGCCACACCACCGTGTTCGGCCACCCAGACCCGAAGCTTCTCGACATCGATGCCCTCCTCGTTGACAACGGTGCCGGTATGGTCGGCGACTCCCCGAATAACGCACCCGGCCTCGGCCGCCAGGACGGCGAAGTGGCTACCCACGTTGCCGAAGCCCTGCACTGCGATCGACAACTCGTCGAGCCGGACGTCCTTCTCCCCGCACCAGTGACGAAGGCTGTAGAGCACACCCCGACCAGTGGCCTCCTCCCGGCCGACCGAGCCGCCCACGGCCACCGACTTGCCGGTCACCACCCCCTTGACGCTCTGACGGAAGCCGGGTGACGACATGTTGGCGTAGGTGTCCATGAGCCAGTCCATGGTCTGACTGGAGGTTCCCATGTCGGGGGCCGGAATGTCATGGTCGGGCCCGATGTTGGAGCCGAGCGCATGGGTGAAGCGGCGCACGACACGACGCATCTCGCCCTCGGAGTAGTCGGCCGGGTCGATGGTCAGACCTCCCTTCGCCCCGCCGAAGGGGAGGGCCACCAGCGCCGTCTTGAACGTCATCCAGGCCGCCAGCGCCCGCACCTCGTCCAGGTCGACATCGGGATGGAACCGGAGACCACCTTTGAACGGACCCAGTATGTTGTTGTGCTGGATCCGGTAGCCGGTGAACACCTTGAGCGTTCCGTCGTCCAGCGTCACCGGGAAGTTGACGATGATCTCGTTCTTGGGATACGAGAGGATCTCGCGATAGCGAGGCTCGAGATCGATGAGATCGGCGGCGTGATGGAACTGTGCCACCGCTGCTTCGTGAAGGCTCCGTTGCCCCCCTGCAGTCATGTTGTGTCCTGGTTTCGCTTGGCGGATTGGATGTTCACGATCAAGTCAAGTTTCGGCGACGTTTGGCCGGAGGCCAAACTCAAGCCGTCTTCGGCCGTCGGCAGGAGCACCGTCTCGCCGTACTAGTTGTTGTCGTGCACGGTTGACGGCGCGGCTCAGACCTTACCTTCCCTGGGGGTGATGACCTCCAGCCCCTGGCAGTACGGCCTCAGCACCTCGGGGACCACAATGGTCCCGTCCGCCTGTTGGTGGTTTTCGAAAATGTACAGGAGGGTTCGGCCGATGGCACACGCCGTTCCGTTCAAGGTATGAACCAGCCGATTGCCATCATCGGTCTTCATGCGGGTGTTCATTCGCCGGGCCGAGTAGTCGGTGTAGTTCGAGCACGACGTGACCTCCCGATACCGCTGCTCCGACGGCAGCCACACCTCGAGGTCGTACTTCTTGGCTGCCGGCGCCCCCAGATCCCCCGAGGCCACGTTGATGACCCGATACGGCAGCTGGAGACCGCTGACGATCTCCTCCTGCAGGGTTCGCAGCAGCTCCAGTTCCTCCCACGAGTGGTCGGGGTGGGAGTAGATGAACATCTCCACCTTGTCGAACTGGTGGACCCGGAAGATGCCGCTGGTGTCCTTGCCATAGGTGCCGGCCTCCCGGCGGAAGCAGCTCGAATACCCGGCGTAGCGGACGGGCAGGACGTCCTCGTCGAGCCGTTCCTGGCGGTGCAGCCCGGCCAGAGCAACCTCCGAGGTGCCGATCAGGTACAGCTCGTCGGCCTCCAGGGCGTAGACCTGGTTGCGGTCGGTGGGAAAGAAGCCGGCCAGCTCCATCATCTCCTCCCGTACCAGCACCGGGGTGACGACGGGGACAAAACCGTGACCGGCGATCTTGTCCAGCGTCCACTGGACCAGAGCGAACTGGAGTCGTACTGCGTCGCCCATGACGTAGGCGAACCGGCTGCCCGACATCCGCACCGCCCGTTCGGTGTCGACGATGCCGAGATACTCCCCCACCTCACCGTGGCTGTAGGCCGGAGCCGGACCCCGGTCCCCCACCTCCCGTTCGGTGGTGAAGGCGTCCTCACTACCAACCGGTACCGACTCATGGGCCGGGTTGGGCACGGTGAGGGCCAGCTCGTTGAGCTCGGTGTCGGCGGCGGTCAGGGCGGCCTCGGCCTCGCTCAACCGCGACTTGAGACGACCGGCGGCCTCGATCTTGGCCTGGCGCTCCTCAGAGGTGGCTCGGCCGATCTCCTTCGAGGCCGCATTGGATTCTGCTCGAAGCGACTCGGTGGTGGCCAGCGCCGAGCGGTAGCCGGCGTCGAGTTGGAGGAGGCGGTCGAGATCGGCCTGGTCGAACCCCTTGGCCACAACCCCTTGTCGGTATGCGTCGTCTTCTCGCAGTTGTCGTAGATCGATCACGCCCCAACCGTAGTGGTTTCAAGGCGGCGGTTGGCGGCTGATTCCGTGGTTTCTCCCCGGCAACAAAGCCCGGGGTGCGCCGAGTCGTCAGGGCCGTCCCGAGTGGGACGGGCCAGGGGTCAACTGTTGGTTTCGAGCAATTCGCTGTCGGCGTGGGTCTTCTCGGCGTTGTCCTTGAGCAGGAAGCCGAAGATCCCGGAGGCCACGCCGGTGCTCATCAGGAAGCCGACCGGGATGACGACAACCACGACCAGGACGATGATGAGAGGGCCGAGCATGGGTGGAAGTATACCGGCCGCCGTGTCGATGGTCAGGATCCGGTGTAGATCCAGGCCTCGACCTCGACCCGGGCTCCGATGGGGAGCTGGGCCACGGCGACCGCGGAACGGGCCGGGCGATGATCGCCGAAGAAGCCGATGTAGATCTCGTTCATCTCGGCGTAGTCATCCATGTCGACCAGGAAGACCGTGGTCTTCACCACCTGGTCGAGCCGTGCCCCTCGACCATCCAGCAGCGCCTGGAGATTGGCCAGGGCCTGCCGGAGCTGGCCGGCCAGTGTGTCGTCGACCAGCGCACCGTCGGAGATGCCGACCTGACCGGAGGCGATCAACCATGGCCCGGCGGCCACGATGGGGGTGTAAGGGCCTACGGGTTTGCTCATCGGTGCACCGTCCTTCTCCTGCGAACGCACATGGGCCGTGGGCGGCAGGTTAGCAGCTCACCGCCGTTGGGGCGGCGGAGGCCGGCCAGTCCCGGGGACAGCCCAGGGCCTGCCAGCCGGCGGCGGCCACCGCGGCGAACACGGCATCGGAGCCGTTGATGGCTTCGCCCGATCCCGAACCGCTGCCATCGGACGCGATGGCAACGTCGATCCGCGGGGTGTCGACGGCCCGCAGCACGCCGAGACTCCGGATGGTCAGATCGTGGACCGTCCCGTTCTCATCCACCAACATGGACTCGGCCGTCAGCCAAGACCAGGCCATGTGGGCCGCCCCGATACAGTAGGAGCGCAGCACCACCTCGTCGAGGGGCGCACCACATCGCACCGACACCCGGATCACGCCATTGTCGCCGTCGACGGCGTCGGGGTCGACCTGGGCCACGGCCTCGGCACCGTTGGGAGCCCGGATCGAACCTCGATGGCCTACCGCCCCGGCGGCCAGGGCTACGGCCTCGGCCCAACCGGCGGCCCGCACCCGAGCCGACGTGGGTGGACCGGGGATCTCCACCTCATCCACGGTGACCACGGTGGTCAGAGCGTGATCGGGATCGAGGGCAGGGAACGCCCATTCCCGGTTGGCCTCGAGCCCGGCCATGATGGCCTCGGCGATGCCGGGGGTGGCCGCCACCCGGAACCGGGCCCGGCCATCGTGGCTCATGACCGCGGCCATGGGCGGCCGTTTGCGGCTGTACCGGGCCACGTCCTCGCGGCTGGCCAGGGCCAGCACCGGGTGACCGTGCTCGTCGGCCAGCCGTTTGGCCGCGCCCATCACGTCGATGGGGGCCGGACGCAACGGATTTCGTGACGGGCCGTCATCGGACCCGCCGCCCCCGGGCCGGCCGTCGTCGAACTCGGGGTTGTCGGGCCACTTGGCCCCGAACGCCCCGCCGTTGGCCTGGACGGTGAACGGCGCACCGCCGGGTTCACACCAGGAGGCGTCGGTCTCCAGATAGGCCCCGTCCACCCAGGTCGTCCGCAGCGATGCGGCCCAGTTGCCGTCGGGCACGTCGAGCGGCCGGCGAGCCGGGGCCGTGGTCCGACGCCCCTGAACCCTGCCCGCCGACCGGCGGGCGGCGGGCAGATCGGGCCCGACCACCCAGCGACCGTCGGCATCGGCCACGGCCACCAGGGCGTCCCGGGGAGCGGTGTCGGCTGCGAACCCGGCCCGCCCCAGCACCACCTCGGTGCCCACCGTCTGGCCCGTCCCGCCCTCGAGTCCGGCCCGGCGGGCGGCGGCGTGCAGATCGCGTTCACCGGCTCGAGTCGTGCTCTCATCGGCACGCGGCATCGCTTCGTTCCCGTGGACCCCGGCGTCATCGCCGTGGACCGAGGCCCAGGCTTCGACAATGGTCTGCCAGCCGGTGCAGCGGCAGAGGTGGGCCAACAAGCCCTGACCGGCGGCCTCGGTCGAGGTCTCCCCGGCGGCGGTCAGCGCCTCCAGCCGCATCACGATCCCCGGGGTACAGAACCCGCACTGACTGGCCCCGAGGGCGGTGAAGGCCTCGGCCCAGGCTCGTCGACGATCCGGGTCCAGTCCTTCCACCGTGATCACCGAGCGTCCCCGGATCCGTCGAACCGGCGTCACGCACGCCACCCGGGCCTGCCCGTCCACCATCACCGTGCAGCAGCCGCACTGACCCTGGGGACTGCAGCCGTCCTTGACCGAGATCAAACCCAGCTGATGACGAAGCACATCGAGCAGCGACCACGACGGATCGTCGACCTCGACCGTCGACCCGTTGACCGTCAGCTCCATGGCCACCTCCACTCCGGGAGAGCACACCGGCCGACAACCATGATGGGCGCGAACCTCACGGCCCGATGATAGGACCCGATAGGAGAACATGGCCGTCAGCGGCAACCGGAGTCGGCAAATCGATCGATCCACCGACGGGGCCGAGACCCGCTACCGTCGAGATATGGACCGAGTGAACACCGGCCTGAACCGCCGTCGTTCCGCCCGGCACCGAAGCGGTGACACGATGACTCGGCGCCGCTTTCTGGGCAACACGCTTCGCCTCTCGGGAGGTGTGGCCGGCCTCGGCGCCCTGGGCGGGTTGTCGACCTCGGTGCTGGCCGCCTGCAGCCAGGCTCAGCCCCCCGATCTCGTGGCCCTGTTCTCCCCCGACCGGGTACTGGTCGCCGGTATGGAGCAGCGGGTGCCGTTCGCCGTCATCACCCCTCCGGACGGAGCGGGGTCGATCGCCCTGCCCGGCGACGACGAGGCCATCATCGTGCGCCTGCTCCAGAACGACGAGGTGATCGACGAGGTCGAGGTCACCGGTCACGTGATCGACCACGACCACAGCGAAGGCACCGAGCCCGATCATGAACACGCCGATCTCTATCGCTACTACCCGGCCCGCCTCACCATGCCCGAGCCCGGGGTCTACGATCTGGTGACCCGGATCGGCGGAACTCAGGCCACCATGCCCATCCAGGCCTTCTACCCCGATGAGGTACTGGTACCCCTGCCCGGCAGTCCGATGCCGGTGGTCGATACTCCTACCTTTGACCAGCCCGGCGACATCGACCAGCTCTGCACCCGGTTCGAGCCGTGCCCGTTCCATGAGGAGAACCTTGCCGACGTGATGGCGGCCGGCCGCCCGGCCGCCCTGTTGGTCGCCACCCCGGCGTTCTGCCAAACCGCCTACTGCGGACCAGTGGTCGACACCCTTATCGAGGCCGGCGCCGCCGTCCCCTCCGTGACCTGTGTGCACGCCGAGGTCTACGCCAACCCCTACGAGGTCGGCGGTGACTATACCGATCCCGACATCCGACTGGCCCCTGCGGTGGAGGCCATCGGCCTGCCGTTCGAACCATCGCTGTTCCTCATCGACGCGTCGGGCAACCTGGTCGACCGTATCGACAACGTCTTCGACCTGAACGAGGCAACCGAGGCTTTGGCCCGACTGGTCTGAGCCCTGTCGTCGGCCGGTCCCCCGTCGGGGCCGGGCCCGGACCCCCGGTTCGATCGAGTGGCGGAAAAAGCCGAGGGCACCGGCCGTAACGACCGGTGCCCTCGGTGTTCAGCAGGGCCTGGCGGCGGAAGGTCCTGCGACGAGAAACGGGGCGGGTCCCGAATCGCCCAATGCGGGCCCGCCCCTGATCCTGGATGGCTGAGGGCCCCATCCAGGAGAACCGGGGAAATCGTAGGGTGAATCCGGTTCGAGATGGATGATCTGGTCAGAATCCCTCATCGACTCACCTGGCGTTTCTAGGCCTGCGGAGACTGCTCGGTCCGGGGGGCCGGGACCTGATCGCCCCGCTGGGGAGCGATGCTGTCATAGACGGCAGGCCAGAACCGGTCCCGGGCGGCCCAGACACCACCAACACCGAACTTGATGATCAAGATGGCGCTGATCGAAGCGAATATGGCGGTGGTCAGGATCTCCACTACATTCGCAGCGATCTCGGCCTGGTCCAGGGCGGCCAGGCCGAAGATCAACCACACGCTGACAGCGGCGACCGTGGTCACGAAGTGGCTATAGCTCCGGCCGACGGTCACGCCTTCGACGAGGTCGCGAACCACATTGGCCACGATGCCACCGACCACGATCAGGACGAGAGCGACCAGGGCCTTGGGAATCCAGGCGATCAGCCGATCGAACGGCTCGTTCAGTGCATCGATACCCAAGGCGCCGAACGCCAGCTTGAGCACGAGCAGCATGAACATGTAGTAGAGGATCTTGGCCACGAACCGCCCACTGTCGGCGTAGCCGGCCCGCTCCAGCGGTCCACCGATACCGGCCCGATCAAGGTAGTGATCGAGGTTGACGGCCGTGAACACACGGCGGATCAGGTTGGCCAGGAATCGGGCCACAAGCCAGCCGATCAGGAGAATGATCAGGAAACCAAGCAACTGTGGAAGGAACCCGAAGAGTTCACTGAAGAAGTCCGTAATCCCGGTCTGGAGGGAGTCGACTACGTCGAGCCCGTCGTCGGTGACCTCACTCTGTGCAAGCATCTGAATTGTTTCTCCCTTGAATAGCGTCTGTCGGCTTGAAGCACCGGATAGACGGAGCTGCCACCGGTTTGGTCGCGACAAACTCGGAAATTTGGCGGTGGCGGCAACGAACATCGTCGTAACCGCAGTCGACGTGGCATCGGAGCCGATTCATCGGGCCGATAGCGTGAGACCATGGACGGCCACGAAGGTCGTTTACAACCATTCGTCGTGCGGCCGTTGGAATTTCGTCGCGACCCTCAGGGGTCATCGGTCGTCCTATCTCTGCCAGCAACGCAGAACGCTGAAGGACACCGACTTGCTGAGGTCCCCCTTCGCCGGCGAGACAACGGCCGGCCCTCGATGACAACCTGGACTCGGGCCCGACCCCGCTACCACCAGGCCGTGACACGCGCTCTGCTCTACCTCTGGAACTCCGGCTCACACCTCCGCAGACCGAGGAACCCCGCTTCGCCCATATCGAGATTCGGCCACCGTCAGCTCGACCTGCCGATCCTGTTCGGCGCCTCCAGTTCGAGCGCCGACCGTCTCGGCAACCGCACGACGGCAGCCCGATCGGGGCCCGAGGCGGCGTCGACGACGATCGATCCCGCCGCCGGTGCACCGGAATCGGTGGACGGTGTCGAAGGGACACCGGGAAGCGGCGTCGACCCTGAGGAGCTCCATGCCTTGGTGGTCGAGCACAGCGACGCCATCTTCCGCCTGGCCCTGTCGGTGGTGCGGGACCGCTCGCTGGCCGAGGACGTGGCCCAGGAGACGCTGGTCAAGGCATGGCTGGCCCTGCCGTCGTTCCGGGGCGAATCGTCAGTGCGCAGCTGGGTCCTGCGGATCACCCACAACACCGCCGTATCGACCCTGCGTCAACGCCGGGCCGTGGTGCTCGATCCCCATGACATGCCGGAACAGCAGAGTCGGGTCGAGCGCTCGGTGGAGTCCCGGGTCCAGAGCAGCGTGGTCATGGACCAGTTCGTTTCCGCCCTCGATGAGCTGGACGAGCTGTCCCGTTCCATCGTGGTGTTGCGGGAGCTGGAGGGCCTGGCCTACGACGAGATCTCCGATGTACTGAACGTGCCCATGCCCACGGTCAAGACCCGCCTGCTTCGAGCCCGCCGTCGGCTGGGGTCGACGCTGAGGGACTGGGAATGACATGGTTGCCCTGAGACCACCCGGCTTCCATCCGGGCAAACGGGCCCTCCGGCAGTGGCTGGCCGGTGACACCGACGGCCGGATCGACAGCCACGTCGGCACCTGCGATCGCTGCGCCAATCTCCTGGAGGAGTTGGCTCGACCGTCGGATCCGGCGCTGACCGACGTGCTGGCGATAGCCTTCGCCCCACCGGAGGACCTCTCCGGTCGATTGCATGAGCAAGTGGCGGCCCGGCTCGATTCCCGGGTTGTGCTGGATGTCATGACCGACCTGTTCATCGCCGGGCTGGAAACGTCGCGCCTATTGATTATGGAGGAATTCGATGAATGACTGGTTGCTGGCGCCGGTGGCGATCGTGGCCGGAATCGCCATCGGGCTGATCCTTTCCAGGATCGTCTTCGGATTCGTGGCCGCACCGAAACGGCCGGGTCCCATCCAGGATGTGGCCCGACCGATTTCCCGGCTCGTTTTCGCCACGTCCGTTGTCATTGGTCTTCTCGTTGCCATCGGCGTCCTGCAACCGGAGGCCTTGGATGAGCTGACCACCGACGCCATCGCCTTCATTCCTCGCCTGCTGGTGGCGGCAGTGATCATCATCGTGGCCAACGTGCTCGAGTCGTTCGCCACCACCGCCATCAGCACGGCGACGGGCCGCATGCCGATGCAGATCCAGCGTCAGGCCAACCTGGTGGTCAAGGCCACCATCCTCGCCCTGGCCGTTATCCTCGCCGTCGGTCAGCTCGGGGTTGACACCGCGGTGATCAACCTGGGCGTGGCCGCCGTGTTCTTCGCCGTGGCTGCGTCGTTGACGCTGCTGATCGGACTTGGTGGTCAGAGGGTGGCCCGGGAGGTGGCGGCGACGCGGGCGTTGCGCCGGCTCCTGGACGTGGGTGACAAGGTGGAGGTCGGCGAGGTCGAAGGCGTGGTCCAGTCCGTGTCACCGACGGCGATCGAGGTCGAGACCGAGTCCGGGACCACCGTTTTGGTGCCGTCGTCACATTTTTTGGACCGTACCGTCACCATCGACCGAGCCTCGGAGCCGGCGGAGGCAACCGAAACCGGACCGTAGGTCCGGCCAACCCCGTTGGCCGCTATGCCGACTCGGCGGCGGCCTGGGCGGCGTCGAAATCGGCCAGAGCCTCGTCGACCAGGTCGAACATGCGGGCGGTGCAGCTCTCCATCTCCACCGGCGGGGCGATCTCGGCCACGATACGCTCGGCGATCTCGGTGAAGGCCCGACCGGCCGGTGTGGCCGTGTCGTCATCGACCAGGGCAATCGGCTGACCGGCATCGCCCCCGGCCGACACCGCCGGCTCGATGGGAATCCGACCGATCAACTCCAGCCCGGCCTCGTCGGCCAGGGCTCGACCACCGCCGCTGCCGAACAACTCATGCCTGGACCCGTCGGGAGCCACGAAGACCGACATGTTCTCGATGACCCCGGCAACCCGCAGATACGACTTTCGGGCCATCGACACGGCCCGGGCCGCCACCTTCTGAGCTGCGGTGGCCGGGGTGGTGACCACGATCATCTCGGCCCGAGGGATCATCCGGGCCAGACCCATGGCCACATCGCCGGTACCGGGGGGCATATCGATCAGTATGTAGTCCAGATCGTCCGACCACGCCACGTCCTCAAGGAAGTGTTGAACCGCCCGGTTGAGCATGAGGCCGCGCCACAGCAGGGCGGAGTCCTCGTCCTCCACCAGCAAACCCATGGACACCACATCGAGCCGACCGTCACCTACCGCAATCGACTGGGGGGTGATGGCGGTGCGACCCCCGTCGTTGGCGGCCGCCAGGCGACCATCCACCCCCAACATGCGGGGGATGGAGAAACCCCAGATGTCGGCGTCGATCACTCCCACGTTCAGGCCTCGTTTGGCCAGAGCGGCAGCCAGGTTGGCCGTCACCGACGACTTGCCCACGCCTCCCTTGCCCGAGGCGATGGCCAGGACCCGGGCCGTGGCCGGGATGGCGGTGTCGGGCGCCCGTTCCGCTGCGTTCTTGCGGGCCACGGCCATGGTTCGGGACTTCTCCTCGGCCGTCAGCTCGGTCCAGTCGATCTTCACCTTGGTTACACCCTCGAGCGACTCGATTCGGGCCTTGGTGTCGCGTTGGATCTGGGCCCTCAGCGGGCAACCGGAGGTGGTCAGGGCGATCTTGACCGTCACCAGTCCGTCGTCGTCGATCCTGGCTCCCTTGGCCATGCCCAACTCGACGATGTTGCTTCCCAGTTCGGGATCGATGACACCGCGCAACACGGCCATCACGTCATCAGCGGTGGGCTTGGGGCCGTCGTCTCGAGGGAGGGTCATACTGCTACCGTATGATGCCCGGCACGAAAATGGTGCCGGTTCGGGAACAGATCACGCCGATGCGTGGTTGAAATGGCCAGACCGGTACACTAATTTGCACTACGCGATTTTGCTAAATGTTGACCCGATCGGAACAGTACCGGCGAGAGGTTTCTACGAGGTTCAGTGTGATTACAGTAACCGACTCAGCAGCCACCAAAGTCAAGGAACTCCTGGATCAGGAGAACGATCCCTCATTGGCGCTTCGGGTTGCAGTTCGCCCCGGCGGCTGCTCCGGATTCTCCTACGAGATGTTCTTCGACGGTGAGGCCGACGCCTCGGACCAGACCCGGGAGTTCGACGGCGTGAAGGTGGTGGTCGACCCTACGAGCGCCCAGCTTCTGCAGGGGGCCACCCTCGACTACAAGGACGGACTCCAGCAGACCGGCTTCTCCATCGACAACCCGAATGCTCAGCGCACCTGTGGGTGCGGGCAATCCTTCTCATAGACTGCAGGCCGTACGTCGGCTACAAACTGAACAAGTCTTGAGTGCTGGTCCCTTGGTGGTTGGGACCGGCACTCATCTCTTTTTCCCTGATCCGATCCGGCGACCCTGTCGACGAACCCGCCCCGATCAACCCAGCAGGCGGGAGGCGTTCTCGATGTACTGGCCGTGACCGGGGGCCACCGACTTGATCCGGAACGACTTGACCTTGGCCGGGAGACCGGCGGGAACCGACTCCTCGGTGATGTGATCGCCGCCGAGCAAGGTGCGCTCCTGCTCCAGGACAAACGAGAATCGCCCATCGGATCCGTCGTCCACCGCAACCGCGGTGATGCGGAACTCGGTGGCGTCGATCTTGTACCCGTCGCCCAACACCTGGTCGGCGCCGTCGAACCCGGGAGGTGCCACCAGCTCGGCTCCGGTGCGTTCCTTGAGCACCTGGGCGCCGGCCGAGTAGGACTCATCGGTATCGGTCAGGACGATCCAGCGGATACGGTCGCCGCCGCAGCCACAGAGAATCTCGAGATGGCGCTCGTCCATGGGGCCGGGGTCGACGATCACGATCTCGTCGATGCCGATGAGGTAGGTGTTGAGTCCCGGTTCGCCGCCCTCGCCTTCGGAGGCGATCCTGCGAACCAGGGGGCTCAGGGCGCGAGCGACACCTGGGGTGATCGGCGGCGGTGGTACGGGTTCTTCGGTTAGTGACACTACATCTCCTGTAGGCAATCGGGATTTCAACTGCAAACGGGGCGTCAGTTCAGCTCGGGGTGAGTTGAGGCCGACGCCGACCCTCGGGGAGAGTCCTTCGCGGTTGCGGTGACATCAACGACGTCACCACGATGGGCGGGGTTTCCGGTCGAGAACGGTGACCGTGGGGAGGCGGACCTCCGCAGCAGCGTCTCGAGCGATGAGATCGGATACAGGTGCTCCAGCCGGGATCCGACGACCGGTGCCAGCAACCAACGAACCGGCGGAACGAACAACAACCCACCCAAAGCCGCGGTCAACAGGCCGGGCATGATCAACAGCCCGGCGCCGACCACCTGAAGTCCGGCGTCGACCAGGGGGCGGTCGGGGCCGGGAGATGTTTGGGGAACCAACAGGAGCGGAATCCGAGTGAACAGCAAACGGAATCCGAGCACGCTGCAGGCCAGCGCCACCAGAACTACCAGAAACGGGTTGAACCGGCTAGCGGCAATGACAAAGAAGGCAAATTCAGCAAGAGTCGCCACGGCCAGAACCGAGGCGGACTTGGAGAACATCGACTCCAGTCTACCGGGCACCGGGCCCAAGTCGCTCCGTAGATGCCCGGAGAGGGCCCGATCGGGCCTGTGATCGGTAGCCTGAGCATCAGTGTCACGCCCCCCCTCCGTCGATCAGCTGGCTCGTTCCCTAGCCCATCACGGTCTGCCCCACCCCGTGCTGGTCGAGGTTGCACGACGGGCCATTGCACTCGATCGGGTCGACCACGCCGACGAACTGGCCCGCCGGCGGGCTCGCCGAATGCTGGTTCCCGTCATCAACGCCACCGGGGTGCTGCTCCACACCAATCTGGGTCGGGCTCCCCTGGCAGTGGAAACGGCCGCCACCTACACCAACCTCGAGTTGAACCTGGCCACCGGCAAGCGGGGCAGCCGCCAGGCTGCCATCGGCGAGCTCCTGGCCACCGCCTGCGGGGCCGAGGCGGCCATGGTCGTGAACAACTGTGCCGGAGCCGTGCTGTTGACCCTGGCCGCCCTGGCCCAAGGCCGGGGTGTGGCAGTGGGCCGGGGCGAGATGGTCGAGATCGGAGGCGGGTTCCGCATCCCCGACGTCATGAACCAATCGGGGGCCCATCTGGTCGAGGTCGGGACCACCAACCGGTCCCGGCTGTCGGACTATGTGGCCGCCGCCCACGCCGGGTCACCGTCCGGGCCGGCCGTCACCTCGAACCCCGCGGCCGGCCTGGCCATGGTGCTGAAGGTCCACCGTTCCAACTACAAGATCGTGGGCTTCACCGAGGACGTCTCGGTCCGGGAGCTGGCAGCCAGTCCCGACATTG
The DNA here is from genome assembly GCA_024638815.1 of Acidimicrobiales bacterium. GTDB lineage: Bacteria > Actinomycetota > Acidimicrobiia > Acidimicrobiales > SZUA-35 > JAHELU01. Next base: position 20,584 of record JAHEJM010000006.1, read on the forward strand.
CCGTGCCGGTGGTGGCCGACATCGGCTCCGGGCTGCTCGACCGATCCTGCCCCTGGCTCGACGGGCCGCCCCCGGGCTGGTTGGCCGATGAACCGGCGGTACGCCAGACCCTGGGCGACGGAGCCGACCTGGTGCTGTTCAGTGGCGACAAGCTGTTCGGGGGCCCCCAGGCCGGCATCATCGCCGGCCGCCGCGACCTGGTGGAACGTTGCGGACACCACCCCTTGGCCCGGGCTCTGCGTCCGGGCTCGCTGGTGATCCACGCCCTGCAGCAGGTCACCTTGGCCTACCTCGACCGACGGGGCGAGGATATCCCGCTATGGCGCATGGTGGCCGCCACCACCGATGAACTCGAGCAGCGGTCAGAGGCCATCGTGGCCCGTATCGAGGCCCGGGCCGGCGCCTCGCAGCCGGCACCCCTCTCCATCACGGCCGGTCCAACCGAGGCGGTCCCCGGCGGCGGCACACTGCCCACGGTCATCCTGCCCAGCCACGGGCTGAGGGTCGACGGCGACATCACCGAGCAACTCCGAAACCGCGACCGCCCCATCATCGCCCGGGTCGAGGAAGCCAGCACCGTCATCGACCTCCGAACGGTGGATCGGCTCGACGACGCCGAACTCACCGCCGCGCTCATGAGCAGTTGTGGCCAATGACCGTCATCGCCACTGCAGGACACGTCGACCACGGCAAGTCGACCTTGGTCAAGGCGCTCACCGGTATCGACCCCGATCGCTGGGACGAGGAGAAGGCCCGCGGCCTCACCATCGATCTGGGCTTTGCCAACACCGTGCTGCCGTCGGGCCAACCGCTGTCGCTGGTGGACGTGCCCGGCCATGTGCGGTTCCTCCGCAACATGCTGGCCGGGGTGGGGAGCGTGGACGCCTGCCTGTTCGTGGTGGCCGCCACCGAGGGGTGGAAGCCCCAGTCGGAGGAGCATTTGCGCATCCTCGACCTGCTTGGTCTGCAGCATGGGGTGATTGCCCTGACCAAGGTCGACCAGGTCGATGACGACCTGCTGGAGCTGGCCCACCTCGATGTGGAGGAGCACGTGGTCGGCACCTTCCTGGCCGGCGCCGAGGTCATCGATGTCGCCGCCATCGAGCATCGGGGGGTGAACGAGGTTGCCGTCGCCCTGGACCGCCTCGTGGCCGGTGACACCGCTCATCGGGACGAACGCACCCCAAGACTATGGGTCGACCGCTCGTTCGCACCGGCCGGGGTGGGTACCGTGGTCACCGGCACGCTGACCGGCGCCTCGTTGTCGGTGGGCGACTCGCTGACCGTGGCCGGCGCCGGGCCCGATCGCCCGACGGTCCGCATCCGCGGCCTGCAAAGCCACCACCGGGATCTGGACCGGGTCGGCCCGGCCAACCGGGTGGCGGTGAACCTGGTGGGTATCAGCCACGGCGACATCGCCCGGGGCGATGTGCTGGTCGAGGAGCACGACTGGCACTTCACCACCACCGTCGACGCCGAATTGACCGTGCTCGACCGCCTCGACCACGCCGTGTCCCGGCGCGGCGCCTACGCCGCCTACATCGGCTCCGGCGAATTCCCGGTCCGGCTGCGGGTCATCGGGGCCGGTGAGATCGGCCCCGGCGAGCGAGGACCGGTTCGTCTCCATCTTCCCCGGCCCCTACCGCTGGTCCCCGGCGACCGCTTCATCCTGCGGGAGAGCGGTCGGTACGAGACCGTGGGCGGCGGCCATATCCTCGATGTCGATCCCGTGCTGCCGGCGTCCAGGGCCCGACCCGACCTGTCGGTGCAACGGGTGGTGGCCGAGCGAGGCTGGGTCAAGGCCGCGACCCTGACCCGACTGACCGGGCAGACGGTCGGACCCACCATCGGCGACTGGGTGGTCGATCCAACCGCCCTGGCTGAAACCACCGCCGAGGTGACCAAGGCGGTGGAAGCGGCGGGCGCCCTCGGCCTCGATCTGGCCGGCCTGGATGCCCGGCAACGGGCTGTGGTCGACAACGACGACACCTTCACCGTCGACAACGGACGAGTGACGATCGGGCCTCGGGTCGATCCCCTGGCCGGTCACCCATGGATCGCCGAGCTGGAGGCCGAACCGTTCAGCCCCCCGGGCCCCGACGGCGTGGACCGGGGCGAGGTCAGGGAACTCGTCCGTCGCAGTCTGGTGGTGGAGCAGGACGGTGTCCACTTCGCCCCGGCGGCGGTCGAAAAGGCACGGCAGCTCCTGCGGTCACGCTTCGAGCAGCAGCCCGAGGGCCTGACCGTGGCCGAGATCCGGGACATGCTGCAAACGAGCAGGAAGTACGTTCTGGCCCTTTTGGCCTATCTGGACAACAACGGCATGACCCGTCGGCGCGGCGACTTCCGCATTCCCGGGCCCCGCCTGTAGGTCGACGGGGCCAGGCCGGGTCCTAGGCGCCGGTGTTGGCGGCGAGCACCAGTTCCTTGCGCTCCTTGGCCGTCAAGCCGCCCCAGATGCCGTGCTGTTCGCCGATGTTGAGGGCGTAATCACGGCATTGACGCAGCACCGGGCATTGCTCGCAGATCTCCTTGGCCCGAGCCTCCCGCCGACGCTTGTCGATCCGACGCTCGAGGCGGGACGGAGGGAAGAAGATGGCGTGATTCGGGCCCTTGCACGCCGCCTTGTCCTGCCACTCACTCCGATCGAGACCACCAGAACGGCCCAGCTCGATCACCCGGCTCGCATTCAGTGGATGCCTGACGGCCACAATGACGTCCCCCTTTGTCCGTTTGTGACGATTTTTTCCTTATTCCAGAGAGTCCGCATTCCCGGAGATTGTCGAACCCTGGTCGTTGCCCAACAATCTATCCCGGTCGTTCGACAACCCACGTGATGGCGCAGCGTACCGTATGGAGTGAACGGGTCAACAGGTAAACCTACCGTTTCTCCCGGTAGTCCCTGGCGCCACCCTCCTCGGGTTCGACCTCCAGCAGCAGCCGACTGATTCCCACCACCCGGACCCGGCCCCCCTTCTCCACCGGGGTGGCCCGATTGGTGAAGGCTCGCCAGGTCACTTCTCGGATTTTGACCGTGCCCTCCGGATCGACCCCGGTCACCGCCTCACCCAACTCGCCGATCATCCATTGACGACCGATGGTGGGGGTCGAGAAGCGGGTTCGAACCATGGACGGCATACCGGTGTAGGCATAGAGCACGGCACCGATGATGGCGGCCAGGGCCGTGATCCACGACATGGTCACCCCGTCATAGAGGAACCAGGTGCCGACGACGAAGCCGACCAGCCCGACGATGGTGTAGAACCGGGGCACGTTGGTCTGGATGTCGATGGCGAGGAAGAACATGCTCACCAGCAGCAGGGCGATGGCCCACCATCGTGTGGGAAGGGAGGCCAACCCGTAGCCGCCCAGTGCGAGTAGGACCGCTCCGATCACGCCGGCCACGCCTACACCGGCCACGAACAGCTCGAAGACCAGGATGGCCAAGCCCATGGTGAAGAACAGATAGGCCACCTCGGGGCTGCCCACCGTGTGGAACATCTGGGATGTCAACGGCAGGCCGGTGAGGAAGACCGAGCTCCGAGGCACGGTGGCGATGGTCCCGTCGGCGTTGCGGCAGACGAAGACTTCGAAGCCGTCGAATTGGGCTGCGAAGGCACCGATGGACACGATGTCGGACAGGGGACCCACGGCCAATCCGGCCTGGACCGCCTCGTCGGCCGAGAACACCGAGGTTTCCAGCCGGGTGGACGCGTCGCCAAACGGTTCACCCCAGTCCGCCGGAAGGCGGCGGGTTCCGGTGGCTCCGATGGTGGAGTTGGGAGTGATGGCGATGCGGTCGGCAACCGTGGCCAGCTCGGCCGCTCCCCCTCGAGCCGTCGAACCCGACTGACCGACCCAGAGCCCGATAGGCAGTCGGGAGTCCCTCAGACGGCTGGCGAACTCGACGAACTCGGCGTCGTTCAGCACCGAACCCCTGCTGTTGACCCGGAGCACGAAGCCGATGGTGTTGTCATCGGCCTCGGCCCGGGACAGCTCGTCGAGCACGTAATCGGCGACCACCGGGTCGATCAATCCGGCCACCTTGACCACTCGGATCCGGGAGTCGGCGACGGGCACCGTGGACAGATCGGTGGGACAGGACTCGATCTCCTCGGTCGAACCGGAGCCCTCCTGGGCCGCAGCCGGCGTCGTCATCGCAAGCGTGGCCGACAGCGCGGCCAGGACCAGCAGGCCGAATGCCACAGTCAGCGAAGGGAGGCGAACCAGTAGCCTCGAAGTTGGTGACTGCGCAAGACTTTTTCGCCGCATCCAATGTCCTCATCGTGGCCGGCAAGGGCGGGGTCGGGAAAACTACGGTTGGGGCCTGCCTGGCCGTGGCCGCTGCCCGTGCCGGATTCGACACCTTGCTCATCGAACTGGAGGGGTTCAGCCATCTGGCCCGGACGTTGCAGGTTGGTTCTCTAGGCTACGAGCCCCGAACCGTGAACCACCACGGCCGGGCCACCGAAACCGACTCCAGCGGTCGGCTGCGAGCCATGCAGCTGCGACCGGAGGAGGCGCTGGCCGACTACCTCGATCGCACCGGAATGGGTCCGCTGATCAACCGGGTCAGTCGGGCCGGTGCCATCGAAGTGGTCACCGCCGCCGCGCCCGGTATCCGCGATCTGGTCACCTTGGGAAAGATCCGTCAGATGGAACAGGCCGGGGTGGCCGATCTGATCGTGGTCGATGCCCCGGCGTCGGGCCATGCCATCACCTTCCTCACCTGCGCCGAGGCCATGGCCGCGTCGTCCAACTCCGGCCCCATTCGGGAGCAGGCCGACCAGGTCCTGGCCATGCTGGGGGACGACACCCGGTGCCAGGTCATGTTGGTGACATTGCCCGAGGAGACGCCGGTGTCGGAGACGGTGGAAACGGCCTTCGCCATCGAGGACCGGGTTGGCCTCAAGCTCGGCCCGGTGGTGGTCAACAGCGTGTGGCCGACCATCGATGGGCTGGAGCGTCGGCTGGCCGAGGTCGGCGACAACACCCGCGTCGACCCGGCCCTGATCGCCGCCGCCCGGTTCCGGCTCGACCGCCAGGCCGACCAGAACACCCAGATCGACCGCCTGGCCCGGGAGCTGCCCCTGTCTCAGATCACGCTGCCCCATCTGTTCCGGGCCGATATGGATCTCGCCGCCATCGACGAGCTGGCCGACGCCCTCACCGATCAGGTCGACATCATTCCTCCGCCCGAACCGACCGGCTCATGATCACGCTACATCGGGTGACGGTGTGCCTGGGGTCGGGCGGAGTGGGCAAGACCACGGTGGCCGCCGCCCTGGCCCTGGCCATGGCCGAACGGGGCGAACGGGTGGTGGTGTTGACCATCGACCCGGCTCGACGCCTGGCCGACGCCCTGGGCCTGCAGGACGGGTTGGGTAACGAGCCCGCCCTGGTTCGGCGCTGGGACGACACCGGCGGCGAGCTGTGGGCGACCATGCTCGACCCGGCCGAGACTTTCCGAAACGTGGTGCAAACCGAATCGACGTCGGACGAGCAGGCACGAACCATCATGGCCAACAGCCTCTTCACCAACCTGGTCACATCCCTGTCGGGTACGAACGAATACATGGCGGCCGAGCGACTCCATCAGCTCCACAGCGATGAGCGATTCGATCGGGTGGTGGTCGACACCCCACCGTCGCGCCACGGGATCGACTTCCTGGAAAGCCCGGGTCGCCTCTATCGATTCGTCAACCACCGCCTGTACCGGTCGGTGTTCGCTCCCACCACCAGCCTGTTGCGTACCGTCTCGGCCGGCAGTCAGATGATACTTCGATTGCTGGGCCGGATCGTCGGAAGCCGGCTGGTCGACGATGTCATCACCTTCTTCGCCAACTTCCAGGGACTGGATCAGGGATTCCGGCGTAGGGCCGAGGCCATCGAAGAGGTTCTCGACACCGAGACCTCATTCGTCCTGGTCGCCTCTCCCCGGGCCCAGCCGTTGGAGGAGGCTCGCTGGATCGTTGACCGGCTGAAGCCTCCACTGTCGGTGGTGGTGATGAACCGGCTGTGTCCGGTGGACGCCGCCGGGGCCGGCGGCGGGGCCGGGGCCGAAGGCGGTGAGGACCGGACCGACTTCGACACCGATCCCCTGGTCCGAAATCTTCGGGAGCTGGCCGCACTTGCCGTTCAGGAACAGCAGTTGACGGACGAGTTCATAGCTGATGTGAGAGGCAACGGCGATAACGCCGATGCGTCGACCATTCAGATCTGGGAACAGGGCACCCCGGTCAGCGATCTCGACGACATCGAGCGGATCTCGGATGCGCTGTCGGCCGCTATGACCGGAAGCGGCGGCGGTGACGGGTCAGCCGCCTGATTCGTCCCCCGCCGCTTCGAGGGCGGCCTCCGCCTCCTCCACCGACTCGGTGACCGGGACGATGCGATCGAATCCGGTGGTGTGGAGCAGACGGGTCAGGGCGGGCCGGGTGCAGGCCACGGCCACGGCCCCGTCGGCCTCCCGAGCCCGGCGGATACCGCCGATGAGCGCGCCCAGCCCGGCCGAGTCCATGAACGGAACTTCGGACAGATCGATCAGGAGGTGACGTTCCCCGGCCAGCTTCGACAGGGCTTCACGGAAGGCGCCGACCGTGTACGCGTCCAGTTCGCCCGACGGGCGACAAAGCGTATAGTTTTCGGTTTCTTCGATATGGATCTCGAGCATCGGCGTTCCCCGTGCCTTTCCGTCGGCGCTGTGTCGGATCATCGGGTCACCGCATGGATTCGAGCCGGTGGGCCCGCCGTCCGGGGTGGAGCCGTGGTGATCAACGTGCGAATCGATCGCGATCCGCATGGGCGATCGTATCGCCGATTTGAAGCGGAGTGAACTTCGCAGGTCGGCGCGAGGTCGTAACTATGTAGCATTGGGATTGTGACCATCGTGCTGCTCGCAACCGATTCCGACAGCCTGGCGGCCGAAGTGGACGCCACACTGGCCAATGACGACACCGACGTTCTCCGGGTTCGCAGGGGCCAGGATGTCCTGCCGGTGGTCAAGGCCAAGGATCCGCAGTTGGTGTTGCTCGACCTCCAAATCGGAAACATGGGCGGCATCGCCGCCTGCCTGGCCATTCGTCAGGAGGAGGGAGCGGGACGCCTCGAACCGCGACCGGTCGGGCTGTTGCTCGATCGCTCCGTCGATGTCTTCCTGGCCCAGGAGTCACGGGCCGACGGCTGGCTGATCAAGCCAATCGATTCGCTACGGCTCCGCCGCCTGGCCAAGGCGCTCCAGACCGGCGGCAGCTACCACGAGGGAGTCGAAGACCGGATCACGGTATGAAAAGTCGATCCGTGGCCGAGAATTCACGATAGGATCGGAATCCGTCAACCATCGGGTTGTGGCGCAGGTTGGTAGCGCGCCTCGTTCGGGACGAGGAGGTCGGGAGTTCAAATCTCCCCAACCCGACGCAGTATGTACGCCGGAGGCGTTCATACCGGAGTCCCTGGCTCCAAACTCTCAGCCATGACGTCAACAGCGACCACCTTGGTGGTCGCTGTTGTTGCGACTCGTGCCGGCTCCTAGCAAACCTGCATTGCTCGCTTGATGATCAATTCTAGCCGCCGGACTGCAGCCAGGTCATATCCCGGCGGCTGCGATGGTCCTCCGTCTCAGGGAGCCGGCTTCAGGAAGCCTTGGCGGATTCCGAGCCAGAGCAACCCCGCCGCCACCAGCGCCGCAATGATGATGGCCAGGAAACCGTTGACCCCGCCCAGCACCAGGCCGACGATGAACGCCGACACCACGCCAAGACCGATGGTCTTCGCGATGCCGATGTCCTGGCCGCCCGGCAGAATGAGCCGACCGAGTGCCCCGACGATGGCGCCCGTGATCACGGCTCCGATTACCCATCCGATGAATCCCACTTTGTCCTCCGTAGACGAGAAGATGACGAGATCTTACTACCAGGTGAAGCGACATCGGCACAACTGCGTAAGCTGCTGAAAGTGCTTTGTTTAAGGCTGTTTGAGCGGGCCGGACGACGAAAACCCGCCTGGCGAGGGCACATTTGGCACCAAGGCGGTCATGTGTTGCAGTTCTGCGATCATTGTTCGCCGAACGTACGGGACCGAGGCCCTGGGCCAAATGGAGGGTTCATACCGAGGCAGCCATCATCGTTCCCGGGCCCTGACCCGCCCGCCTCGATCCGAGGCCCGGTTCCGGCCTGAAGTAGAGTGAGATGATGATCGTGTCGGAAGCGCTGAGCCTCGTTCGGCGGCAGGGGGCCGGACTGCTGCGCTCGGCCATCGCCGGCGACCAAGCCCTGGAAACCGCCGACCTGGCCAACCCCGACGACTTTGGCCTTTTCGGACCGGCGTCCTCGGCATGGCGAGTCCACGGTAACGCCGCCATGCTCATCGGCGGGCTGCGAGCACTGCTGCTTCAGACACTCCATCCCCTGGCCATGGCCGGTGTGGCCGACCACTCCGACTATCGCCACGACCCACGGGGCCGCCTCCATCGCACCGGCCGATTCGTGGGCGCCACCACTTACGGCACCACCAGGGCGGCCACGATCGAGATCGAGCGGGTCAAACGGGTCCATGAGCGGGTGGTCGGCCACGCCCCCGACGGCCGGCCCTACGCCGCCAACGATCCCCATCTGATGCTGTGGGTGCACGTAACCGAGGTCGACAGCTTCCTGACTGCGTTCGAGCGCTACGGCCATGGCCGACTAACCGATGCCGAGAAGGATCGCTATGTGGCGGAAATGGCCGAGGTGGCCCGGCGGCTGGGTACCGACACCCCACCCACCAATCGCCGTGGTTTGGACGACACCCTCGAGCGGTTCCGATCGGAGTGCGCCTATACCGATCAGGCCAAGGAGACGGTTCGCTTTCTGCTGGTACCACCGGTCCCCCTGGTCACCATGGGTGGCTACGGCGTCATCGCCGCCGCAGCCGTCGCCGATCTCCCCGGCTGGGCCCGTTCCATGCTGCGGCTCCCCCTGTTGCCGGGAACCGACACGATGGCCATCCGTCCCGCAGCCATCGCCCTGACCCGCACGGTTGGCTGGTTCATGAGCTATCGCCGCTGGGAGCAGGAAGACCGACTGCTGACCGGCTGAGGTCATCGGGTCCTACGCTCGGACCATGCATTTGGCCGAGTTCCAGGAGTTGATGGACGAGTTGTACGGGCCGGGCGACCGGGAGCGGGGTGTCCCGGCGACGGTGGCCTGGTTGTGCGAGGAGCTGGGCGAGCTGGCCCAGGCCGTACGGAAGGGCACCAAGGAGGACCAGCTCCATGAGCTGGGTGATGTGCTGGCGTGGTTGTCGTCGCTGGCCAATCAGCTCGATCTCTCGATGGAGGATGCGGCGAAGCGGTACGTCCATGATCCGCCGTAGAGATTCTCTTGTGCGGGTGGGTGATCCGCTGATGTGCGTGTACTCGTCGAATAATCCGGTCCAGGAGTTCCCATCGAGAGCGACATCAGCAATCTCAACTTCTGGTAGTAGCCCTTCGACAAGACGGTGGAGCTCGATGAGTGACGGTGGTTCGTCGACAGCATCGACAGGGGTGACCAACCAGCAGCGATTCGAGCTGATCGATCAAATCTGGCTCGGCGAGATCGACGAGGCGGGCCCAGAGACGTTCCGATGCTCGTTGGCGAACCGAACCGGTCAGGCGGTTCAGCACCACCTCTCCCGGAAGGAGAACCCGGTCGTTCATCAGTCGGGGGTGCGCCGACCGGAATAACGCTGTTGGCCCAGGTGAGGAGGATCGATTCAGAATCCCTGTATCGATCCTCATCAATCCCCTTTGCCTATATTCAGAGCCTTTGGGGTTGTAGTGCGAACTGATGTTTGCTACGCTGTTGGTGTCTTCCCCACGGAATCAGGTTTCTTTGGCCCGTTCGGGCCGGTGGGGTTATGGACACACTCGCAATACCAGCATCTTCCCAGGAGCTTGTGACAGCCACGCTGGCGTTGTTGCCCACCGAGGTGTCGGGGCTTGATGTCGGCGGGTTGTCGGGCGATGGTGTGGTCGGGTTGCTGGCCACGGTTCGTGACGCCCAACGGGCCCTGGACGGGCTGGTGGTGCGCCTTGGGTTGCGGGCCGATGAACTGGCCGCTCGTGGTGAGGGTGGCGGCGCCAGGGAGGTGCTGATTCGAGGGGTGCGGGGCTCGACCGCTCGTCGAGAAACTGCCCGTGTCCAAGCCGCACGGCGTTGGCCTACCGTCGGGGACGCCTTGGCCAGGGGTGTGATCTCGGGAGACCATGTCGATTCGCTCGCCCGCCGGCTGGGCGGGCTGAGCGATGACCAGCAGGCTGGTGTTGACGTCGACGGACTCGTCGAACAGGCCCGCCGGCTACCGGCCGACACCTTCGACACCGTGGTGAAACGAGTCGTTGATGACGCCCGCGGCGACGGTGGTCTCGGCGACAGTGAACAGCGTCGGGCCGCGTCGGAGTTCCGGCACTGGTACGACGAAACCGACGGCATGGGCCGGTTCCGAGGCGCCTTCGACCCGGAACGCTACGAAGGGCTCGTGTCTGCCATCGAAGCCCAGATGACCTCGATCGCCAACCAACAATCCGACGCCGTAACCAAGGACGCCAACCTCGCCGCCCGGGCCCTTCACGAACTCGTCACCGGCAACCGGGCCGGTGGGCGACCGGTCCCGGCCGCCGGGTTCGTCATCGACTACCAAACCCTGACCGGCGGACACCACGACGACACCGTGTGTGAAACCGTCGAGGGACGTGACCTACCGGTCGACACGGTGGGGCGACTGTTGTGCGATGCGGTGTTGCGCCGCATCCTGTTGGACGACCGTGGCGTGCCCATCAACGTGGGGCGCCGGTACCGGACGGCGACCGACGCTCAATGGGCCGCGACCAAAGCCATCTACTCGACCTGCGGGTGGGACTGCTGTGACAGACCCATTACCGCCGCACCCGCAAGCGGGTGCTAACCAAGTTCGGCAACGCCGAACTTGCGGTGCCAACTGCATCACATTCACGAATGGGAAAAGGGCGGCCGCACCGACCTTCACCAGATGGTGCCGTTCTGCACCCATCATCACCGCCTCGTCCATGAAGGCGGCTGGACCGTTCGCCTACTACATGATCGACGGCTCGAGATCTATCGACCGGATGGTCGGCTCCACGCCGTCACACCACAACCGACCCGGAACACGGTTCAGCAGGAGTAGATGGATGGCCGAATCACTTCGACGACCGCTGCAGAACCTACAGCAACAGCTCGGCGATCTCCACGGCGTTGAGCGCCGCGCCCTTACGCAGATTGTCGCCGACCACGAACATGGCCAGGCCGTTGGGCACCGTTTCATCGGGTCGAACGCGGCCGACCAAGGTGAGGTCGATGCCGGCCGACTTCACGGGGGTGGGAATGTCATCCAGCACCACACCAGGGGCTTCGGCCAGAAGTTCGGTGGCCCGCTCGGCAGAGATGGGGTTGGAGAAACGAGCGTTGATGGCCAGGGAGTGGCCGGTGAACACCGGAACCCGAACGCAGGTGCCGGACACCGTCAGCGTGGGAATCTCGAGGATCTTGCGGCTCTCGAACCGAAGCTTCTGCTCCTCGCTGGTCTCGCCCGTGCCGTCGTCGACGCCAGAGCCGGCCCACGGCAGAGCGTTGTAGGCGATCGGCTCGACGAAGGCGCCGGGTTGGCCGAGATCGATGGCCGAACCGTCATGGGTCAGGACTCGGGCGTCACCGGCCTTGGCGATCTGGGACGCCAGTTCGTCCACCCCGGCCAGTCCGGCGCCCGAGGTGGCCTGGTAGGTGCTCACCACCATCGACTCCAGGCCAGCCTCGAGATGCAACGGCTTGAGCACCGGCATGGCCACCATGGTCGTGCAGTTCGGATTGGCGATGATGCCCTTGGGTCGGTCGTGAACGGCATCGTCGTTGACACCGGCCACGATCAACGGAACGTCGGGATCCATCCGCCAGGCCGACGAGTTGTCGACCACCACCGCCCCGGCCGCCGCCACCTTGGGGGCCAGCTCCTTCGAGGTTCCCCCGCCGGCCGAGAACAGGGCGATGTCGAGCCCGCTGTAGTCGGCAGTGGCTGCGTCCTCCACCTCGTACTCGGTGCCCTGCCAGGCAATGCGGCGCCCGGCGGAACGGGACGACGCAAACAGGCGGAACTCGGCGACGGGGAACGACCGCTCGGCCAGGATGTCGAGCATCTTCGTCCCGACCTGGCCGGTGGCCCCGACCACACCCACGTTCGGTCGGCGGGTTTCATCGGATTGGTTCGACATGGGAAGTACTCCTGCTTGGGTGGGCGGCTCTCAGGCCGAATCGAGACCGAAGGCGGTGTGCAGATGCTGCACGGCCTCTTCGGCGTGGTCGGCGTGAACCACACAGCTGATACGGATGGCGGAGGTCGAGATCATCTCGATATTGATGGCGTTGGCGGCCAGGGTCTCGAACATGGTTGCGGCGACTCCGGGATTCGACTTCATCCCGGCCCCGATCACCGACACCCGACCGATGGAACGATCCGCAGGCAGCACGTGGCCGCCGATATGGCCCACAACACCGTCGTTCAGCACCTGCTCGGCCAGCTCGGTGTGCTCAGTGGGCACCGTGAACGAGATGTCGGTATTGCCGTTCTCGGACACATTCTGCACGATCATGTCGACGTTGACCCCGGCGTCGGCCAGAGCCCGAAAGAGGGTTGCCGACACACCGGGGCGGTCGGGCACATCGGCGATGGTGATCTTCGACTCGGACAGGTCATGGGTGACGGCACGGATGATCGGCTGTTCCACGGACGGCTCCAGTTCTCGTTCATCGACGACCAACGTTCCTTGTTCCCAGGTGAAGGCCGACCGGATGTGAAGGGGGACTCGATGGTTGTGGGCCACCTCGACCGAACGCATGGCCGGCTTCGGGCACCCGGTGGCCGTCATCTCCAGCAGCTCATCAAAACTGATGGCCGACATCTTACGGGCTTGGGGCACCACTCGAGGATCGGCACTGAACACCCCACTGACATCGGTGAACAGCTCGCAGGTGTCGGCTCCCAGCGCCCGGGCCAATGCCACCGCCGTGGTGTCGCTCCCTCCCCGCCCAAGGAATGTCACATTCTTGTCGGTGGACACCCCCTGGGAACCGGCCACCACCGGCACGACTCCCTCGGCCAACGATCCCTTGATGCGATACGGATTGACCTCGAGGATCTTGGCGTTGCGGTGGTTGGTGTCGGTCAGGAACCCGGCCTGAGATCCGGTGAAGGAGTGAGCCGGTATGCCCAACCCGTTCAATGCCATACACATCAGGGCGATGGCCTTGCGCTCACCGGCGGTGATGAGCATGTCCATCTCCCGACCGTTGGGATCGTCCGAGATCTGGGAGGCCATGTGGAGCAGTTCATCGGTCTCGTTACCCATGGCCGAGACAACCATTGCCACCTCATCACCCCGTCGGCGGCAGCGGGCGACGTAGTCGGCCACGGCTCTCATCCGATCGGGATCGGCGACCGAGGTTCCTCCAAACTTCTGCACGAGTAGGGCCACGCCCAACAACGCTACCGCCCCTCGCCACCCCTGCAGCGAGTTTTCGACACATGGGTTGCGGCCGGAAACCATCGGTACGGATTCGACCCCGGACTTGGTACCTTCAAACCCGTGGCAACCGACAAACGCGAGCGCCAACGTGCGAATCGAGAACTGAAGAAGCAGCTGGAGGACAAGGCCGAACGGCAGGAGCAGGTCCGCCAATACGGGCTCACGGCAGCCATCGTGGCCATTGCCGTGATCGCCGGGCTCGGGCTGCTCTACGTGGCCACCCGGGGTGGCGACGACGAGGCATCGGAGACCGAAACCGCAGCCGAGGCCACCGACGACGGCAGCGAGGACACCACGGCAACGACCGAGCCCGAGATCGAGGTTCCCCAGTCGGCGGTCGAGGTCCCCGAACCCGGTGGAACCATCGATGGTGAGACCGAATGTCCCCCGGCCGACGGCTCGGCCGAACGCATCACCACGTTCGCCCAGGCCCCACCGATGTGCATCGACCCCGGCAGCACCTACACGGCGGAAGTCACAACCAACCTCGGCACCTTCACCGTCGATCTCGACGCAGAGGCCGCCCCCACCACGGTCAACAACTTCGTGGTACTGGCCCGCTACCACTACTACGAGGGCAGCCCGTTCCACCGGATCATCCCCGGTTTCGTCATCCAGGGCGGTGACGCCGTCGGACCGGTGCTGGGCCAGGGCAACCCCGGCTATCTGATCGAGGAGGAGCCACCGACCCCGGCCGAGGGTGAACCGGCCTACGAGATCGGTTCGTTCGCCATGGCCAAAGGACCCGGGCCGCAGGCCACCGGGGCCCAGTTCTTCGTGGTCACCGGCGACGACGGCGTCAATCTGCCCCCCGAGTACTCGCTGTTCGGCACGGTGACCGACGGACTCGATGTGGTGACCGATATCGAATCGATTCCCACCACTCCCGACGACTATCCGACCGAACCGATCTACATCGAATCGATCACCATCACCGAGAGCTGATCGGGCCCCCGCTACCCGGATTGGCGCACGGTGTACGCCGCAACTAGAGTTCAGTTGAGGCGCGTTGTCGATGTCCGCCGTGGACGAAGTCGGCCAACGGCACCTCAACGAACGGCGTCGCCACCGACGGTTTGCCGGGCCACGGCGGCAACGCCCGACTTCCGAGAAAGGCGACGTTGCTCGTGGGGAAGCTCGCACTGGCGATGGGAGCATGCCTGGCCTTGTTGGCAGGGCTACTTTCTCCTGCCGGTGCCGTCGTCGACCACGACGGACCGAGCCCCGTGCTTCCCGACGTGTCCGGCCGATACGTGGTCGTGATGGAGGAGGAACCCCTCGTCACCCAGTTCGGCCGCAATGGTCTGCACAGCGCCGAAGCCGGAAACAAGAGCCAGAGCATGAAGGCCGACCACGCCCGCGTCCTGAGCGGCGCCGGGGTCGACGCCGGCGCCGTCGTCCACGACTACACGGTGGCCCTCAACGGGTTCGCCGTCGAGCTGGACGACACCCAGCTGGCCCGGGTCCAATCGGCCGACGGGGTCATGATGGTGGTGCCCGAGGTATTCAAGTTCCTCCAGACCGACTCCAGTCCCGACTTCCTGGGATTGACCGGGGAGACGGGGGCCCACGGCCAGCAGGTGAACGGGGAGGGGGTCGTGGTCGGCATCATCGACAGCGGAATCTGGCCCGAGCATCCCAGCTTCGCCGACGACGGCAGCTACAACCAGCCGCCGGTCGAGCCGAGCGATGACCACGGCGACACCTGCAGCTTCGGCAACACCGACCACAACCCCGACGACGCTCCGTTCACGTGCAACAACAAGCTCATCGGCGCCCGCCACCACACCGCCGCCTACAAAGCCATTGTCGGCCTCGATGAAGACGAGTTCGATTCGGCTCGCGACGATCAGGGACATGGTACCCATACCGCCTCGACCGCCGCCGGCAATGCCGACGTGGAAGCGACCGTGCTCGGCCGAAACATGGGCCAGATCACCGGTGTCGCACCTCGGGCCCACATCATGGCCTACAAGGCGTGCGGGACTCTCGGCTGCGCCGGTTCCGACCTGGCCGCCGCCATCGATCAGGCCGTTGTCGACGGCGTCGATGTCATCAACTACTCGATCGGCAGCAGCACCCCTGCCCTGGGGCCCGACGACCTGGCGTTCCTTTTCGCCACCGACGCCGGAGTTCGAGTGGCCGCCTCGGCCGGCGATTCGCGTCGGGACGGGGCAACCGTGGGCAGCCCGGCGTTCGTGCCGTGGCTGACCGCCGTGGCCGCCTCCACCCAGAGCCGGTTCTTCCTCGGCACCGTGGCCCTGGGTAACGGCCGGTTCTACAACGGTGCCTCGCTCACCGGTTCGTCGGACGAGGCTCCGCTGGTGGATGCCGCCGACGCCGGTGGTGACCTGTGTATTCCCGGCTCCCTCGATCAAGCCATGGTCGAGGGAGCCGTAGTGTTGTGCCGTCGAGGTGTCATCGCCCGACTGGACAAGAGCCGGGCCGTAGCCCGGGCCGGCGGTGCCGGCATGGTCATGTACAACGAGGACGACGTCGGCGATCTCAGCCCCGACAGCCATTCTGTTCCCTCGGTCCATGTGGATCTCGAATCCGGCCTGACGATCAAGGACTACATCGCCTCGACCGCCTCGCCCACGGCCTCCATCGAGGCCGGCCGATTGGGCCGGTGGCCCGACGCCCCGACCGTGGCCGACTTCTCGCCTCGAGGCCCCAGCGGCGGCGTCGCCGACATCATCAAGCCCGATATCACCGCCCCCGGGCTCCAGGTTCTGGCCGGGTACTCGCCGCTGGCAATCGGTGGGATCGAGGGTGAGCTCTTCGCCGCCCTCGGCGGCACCTCGATGTCGAGTTCTCATGTGGCCGGTGTCCTCGCCCTGCTGGCTCAAGAGCATCCCGAGTGGTCCGCCGGGGCCGCGAAGTCGGCGATCATGACCACCGCCGACAACGATGTTCTGCACAACGACCGGGTCTCCCCGGCTGACACTTTCGCCATGGGATCGGGCCATCTCGACATCGGATCACCCAGGCGGCAGGGGTCGGCCTTCCAGCCCGGCCTGGTCTACGAGGCCGGCTACCTCGACCACCTCGGCTTCATCTGCGACGCCTTCCCCGGCTTGTTCACCAACCCGGCCGGCACCTGCGGCCGCCTGGCATCGCTCGGTGTGGCCATGGAGGCCGCCGACTTGAACTATCCCTCGATCGGCGTGGGTGCGCTTTCCGGGACCCGCGTCATCACCCGGACCGTGACCAGCGTGGCCTCCGACCAGGTCCGCCGGACCTACGCAGTCTCGGTCGACGCCCCCGAGGGCTACGAGGTAGAGGTCCATCCGTCGAACATCCGGCTCAAGTCGGGCCAGTCGGCCACCTTCCAGGTGCGGATAACCAATGTGAGCGCCCCGCTCGGGGTGTGGCGTCACGGTTCGCTGACCTGGACGTCGAAGGACTTCTCGGTGTACAGCCCGATCGCGGTTCGGGGCGTGTCGTATGCCGCACCGGCACGGGTGACCGGCAGGGGTGAGACGGCCATGGCCTCGTTCCCCATCACCTTCGGCTACACCAGCGACTACGCGGCGGCCTCCCACGGCCTGCAGCCGGCCGCCGTGTTCTCCGATACCGTCGCCCAGGACCCGGATCAGGCCTTCTCCCCCAACGACGTGGCCGACGGGGGAGCCGTGCTCCACGAGGTGACCACCGGCGGAGCCGCACTGTTGCGTATCGCCATGCCGACCGACGCCACCGAGGCCCAGGCCGATCTCGACATCTTCGTCTTCGGCCCGGCCGGCAACCTGGTGGCCACCAGCACCGCCGGCGGGACAGACGAGCTCATCGAGCTGGTCCTACCCACCGACGGCACCTACTCCATCTTCGTCCACGGCTGGCAGACTCCCGGCGGCGACTCGGACTACGACCTCTACACCTGGGCCGTGTCGGCCTCGCCCGGCGGCAACATGACCATCGATTCGGCTCCCTCCTCGGCGTCGCTCGACGCCACCGAGAATGTCGCCGTGTCATGGACCGGGGCCGGCGCCGGCCAGTGGCATCTGGGGGCGGTGTCGCACTCCGACGGCTTCGGCCTGATGGGCCTGACCCTGGTGGAGGTCGACAACCGGTAGCACGATTCGGTGTACTAGCGTCGGGCCATGACCGAGACCGCTCGTGCCGGCGGCGCACCGACCGGCACCTCCGATGAGCCGACCAGGCTGGGAGCGGCCTACTACAAGCTGTTCTCGGCCAGCACCATCTCGAACCTGGGCGACGGCATCGGCACCATCGCCTATCTGTGGTTGGCCTCGGCACTGACCCGGAACGGTCTGCTCATCGGTCTGGTCGGGGTGGCCCAACGGCTGCCCTGGCTCCTGTTCAGCCTCCCGGCCGGAGTCATCACCGACCGGTTCAGCCGGCGCAAGCTGATGATCTGGTCGAACACGGCCCGGGCCGTGATCACCTTTGCCATCACCGCTGCGGTGTGGATGCGGCAGTCCACCCTGCCCGATCCCGACGCCCTGGCCGGTGGCGTCGAGGCCACCGAGGACTACGCCCTGTTCGCCGTGGTCCTGCTGGCCGTCCTGCTTCTCGGATCGGCCGAGGTCCTGTACGACAACTCGGCCCAGACCTTCATGCCCGCCGTCGTCGACCCGAAGAACCTGGAGAAGGGCAACGGCAGGTTGTGGAGCGCCGAATTGGTGGCCAACACGATCGCCGGGCCTCCCCTTGGTGCCTTCCTGTTGGCCATCGCCTTCGCCTTCCCGTTCGTGATCGATGCCGGGACCTTCGCCGTGTCGGCCGCCCTGATCGCCTGGATCGCCCCGGCCTCCATGCGGCGAGCCGACGGGGCGTCGGCGGCCAAGATGAAAGCCCAGGCCACGAATTGGCGTCAGGATCTCATGGAGGGCGTCAGATGGCTGTGGGCCCATCCCCTGCTACGCCCGATGGCCATCATCCTCGGTCTGCTCAACATGATCGGCACCCTGACCTTCGCCGTGCTGGTGCTGTTCGCCCAGGAGATCCTGGAGACCTCCACCACCGAGTTCGCCATCATGGGAACCGGGGCCGCACTGGGTGGCACCGTGGGAGGTTGGGTGGCCCCCCGAATCTCCAAGGCCATCGGCGAGGGGCCGTCGTTGTGGGCCACCTTGATCGGCGGCGGTGTCACCACCCTGACCATCGGCTTGTCGTCGTGGTGGCCAATCGTCTGGTTCATGTTCGCCGTGTTCATGCTCCTGGCGGTGCTGTGGAACGTCATCACGGTGAGCCTGCGCCAGACCATCATTCCCGATCACCTACTGGGTCGGGTCAACAGCGTCTACCGATTCTTCGCCTGGGGGATGATGCCGATCGGAGCGGCCCTGGGCGGGGCCATCATGGTCGTGACCGAGCCGCTGGCCGGGCGGGAACTGGCCCTGCGAATGCCGTGGTTCGTGGCCGCCGCCATCCACCTGGTGCTGTTCGCCTTCGCCGCCCCGAAGCTGACCACCGCCAACATCCGGGGTGCTCGGGCCGACGCCGATCACGAGGGGCGGAGCACCGGCGTGTAGCTGGTGCCGGCACGATCTCCGGGCCGTCGCTGACCACCTGGGCGTAGCTCATGCCCGGCTGGGGACAGCCGTTGGCGGCATCCGGCCACTGGACCATTTCGGCCGACACCACGGTGATGGCCTCGGTCGCCACCCCGAGCCGGCCGGCAAGGTGGTCCTTGGCCTGATCCACCAGCGGCTGCAGGGCCGGGTCATCGTCGGCATCGGAACCTCCCGGCGCGGTGAACGGATCCGGGTCGGTGGACGACGTACCGGCCGAGGTCTCGGGCGACTTCGTCGACTCGGTCTCATCGGGTTCGGTCGTCACCGGAGCGTCCGACTCGTCGCCGACGGCACCGTCGTCACCGTTGCCGGGATCACCGTTGTCGGGGGAATCGTCACCGTTCATGGTTGGCGTGTCCTTTGCCGAATCGCTGCCGATGGTGGTCGTCTCGTCGGCGGTGGTCGTGGCGCTATCAGGGACGCCGGTGTTGGTGGTTCCCTCGTCGCCACAGGCGGCAAGGGTCGACAAGATCAGCACCGCCTCCTCCGGCCTCATGAGCCACCGACGGGCCGTGGTGACGCTCATCGATCCTCCGGACCTCGGACAGTGCGTGCTGTCACCAACCCTATTCGGTGACGGAGTCGGGACCAGGTCGGCCCATATGCCCATAATGGCGGGCTTCGCCCACCACGTAGTGCCGCACCGGGCCCTCACGAAACCGCACGGTCGTGGTGACGGTCAGCCCGTGGGAACGCAACTCGGCGGGGATGTCCCGACGGAAGTCGTGACCGTAACGACGGTGCCAGAATCCGGCATTGCGCCGCTGGATGTGGTCTCGCCACCCCAGACCGGCGGTCGGTTCCAGGAACAGCAGTCGTTGCCATCCGTCCCGCTCCGATGCCTCGAGAATGCGGGCCAGCTGCGCCAGGTACGCCGACGGCCACGACCACAAGACACAATCGGCCACGACGTCGCGAACCCGATCGGCCGCCGGCTCCAGCTCGGCCAACGAGCGGGCTCCCGAGGCGTGCAGCACGACCACGTCGTCCGAGGGCACCACCAGCCGCTGACCCAGCCATTGGCGGGCGGCGGCGCGAGATGTCGGTACACCGAGCAGGGGTTCGAGCTCCATCGACTGGCACGGTAGCGGGGCGGTACGGTGCGCGGAAGGGTACGGTACACAGTGTGGCCCGTCCGCCTGATTCCGCTCTGGGCAGCATCTGGCAGTTTCCTCCCCTCCACGACCTGCCGCCGGAGGAGGACTTCATCGCCGTCGGGGCCGATCTGGAGCCGGGCACGATTCTCGGGGCCTACACCCAGGGGTACTTCCCCATGCCCGTCGACCGCCGCCGGATCGGCTGGTTCAGTCCCGACCCGCGGGGCGTTCTGCGCCCCTCCTCGCTGCAGATGTCGCGGTCGCTGCGGCGCAGCATGCGCCGCTACTCGATCTCGGTCAACCAGGCGTTCGACCAGATACTGGCGGCCTGCTCCGACCCGGCTCGCCCCAACGGGTGGATTGATCGCCGCATCAAGCGGGCCTACACCCGTCTTCATCATCTGGGCTGGGCCCATTCGGTCGAGGTGTGGGACGACGACGGGTTGGCCGGCGGGCTCTACGGCATCGGTATCGCCGGGCTTTTCGCCGGTGAGTCCATGTTCCACCGCCGCACCGACGCCTCGAAGGTGGCGCTGGTTCATCTTGTCGAGCTGCTCGGGACCGGACCGGCCACCATCATCGATGTGCAGTGGCTGACGCCGCACCTGGCCTCGCTGGGAGCGGAGGCGGTGTCGCGAAACGAGTACCGTCGCCTGCTGACGGCCGCCCTCGACCAGGGCTCCCCCATGGCTCCCGTGCCCGGTTCGTCGTGATCGGACAGCGACGGCCAAAATGAATCGGGTGAGCACGAATCCGAGCACCGATACAACCGGGCCCGCTCGATCAAGGCCATGGATGATGCGGACCTACTCCGGCCACTCCACGGCCAAGGCATCCAACGAGCTGTACCGGACCAACCTGGCCAAGGGCCAGACCGGGTTGTCGATCGCCTTCGATCTGCCGACCCAGACCGGCTACAACCCTGACCACCCACTGGCCAAGGGCGAGGTGGGCAAGGTCGGGGTACCCGTGGTCCACAAGAGTCATATGGCCGCCCTGCTCGACGGCATCCCCGTCGACCGGATGAACACCTCGATGACCATCAATGCCCCGGCGTCGTGGCTGCTGGCCCTGTATGTGGTCAATGCCCGAAGCCAGGGAGTGGAGCCGCACCAGCTCCGGGGCACCACCCAGAACGACATCATCAAGGAATACCTGAGTCGCGGCACCCACATCTTTCCGCCCGATGCGTCACGGCGGCTGGTGGTCGACATGTTCGCCTACTGCTCCCGCCACATCCCGAGCTGGAACCCCATGAACGTGTGCTCCTATCACCTCCAGGAGGCAGGAGCGACCCCGGTCCAGGAGATCGCATTTTCGCTTGCCAACGCCATTGACGTGCTCGATGCCATCCGCGACAGCGGACAAGTACCGGCCGACGACTTCCCGAGGGTGGTGGCGTCGATGTCGTTCTTCGTCAACGCCGGTATCCGGTTCGTGGAGGAGACGTGCAAGATACGGGCCTTCACCACCATGTGGGACCGCCTCACCGCCGAACGGTACGGCATCTCCGACCCCAAGGCCCGCCGGTTCCGCTATGGGGTCCAGGTCAACTCGCTCGGCCTGACCGAATCCCAGCCCGAGAACAACGTGCAGCGCATCGTGCTCGAGGCGCTGGGCGTGACCCTGTCGGCCGACGCCCGGGCCCGATCCATCCAGCTCCCGGCATGGAACGAGGCCCTGGGTCTGCCCCGGCCTTGGGATCAGCAGTGGTCGCTGCGAATCCAGCAGGTTCTGGCCTTCGAGACCGATCTGCTGGAGTACGGCGACATCTTCACCGGCTCGCATGTCATCGAGGCCAAGACCAACGAGCTCATGGAAGCGGCCCAGGCCGAGTTGGACGAGGTGATCGAGTTGGGTGGCGCGTTCGCCGCCATCGACGAACTCAAGGTCCGCCTGGTCCGGTCCCACGCCGAGCGGGTGCGCCGGATCGAGGGCGGGCAACAAACCGTGGTCGGCGTCAACGAGTTCACCGACACCGCCCCCTCTCCCCTCTACGACCCCGATGCCGACCATTCCGACTCCATCCTCCGGGTCGATCCGGCGGTGGGCGATCAGATGATCGAGGATCTGGAGCGGTGGCGGGCCGAACGGGACGACGCCGAGGTGGAGGCGGCGCTGGAGGAGCTGGGCCGGGTCGCCGGTACCGGCGACAACATCATGGACGCCACCTTGACCCTGGCCGAGGTGGGCGGTACCACCGGCGAGTGGGCCGACTGCCTGCGGGCCGCCTTCGGTGAGTACCGAGCCCCCACCGGGGTCCACGGCGCGTCCGGATCATCGACCGAATCCATCGCCCTGAGGACGGTGGCCGACCGCATCCGGGCGACCGCCACCCCGCCACCCCGCCTGCTACTGGCCAAGCCCGGCCTCGACGGCCACTCCAACGGGGCGGAGCAGATTGCGGTGGCGGCCCGCAACGCCGGAATGGAGGTCATCTACGAGGGGATCCGGGTCACGCCGAGCCGGATCGCCGACACCGCCCGGGACGAGGATCCCGACATCATCGGGCTCTCCATCCTGTCCGGCAGCCATCTGGAGTTGGTGCCGGAGACGGTGCGGCTACTGCGCCAGGCCGGGGTTGACGCGCCGGTTGTGGTCGGGGGCATCATCCCGGCCGCCGACCAGGGGGCGCTGCTCGATGCCGGGGTGGCCCGGATCTTCACCCCCAAGGACTTCCAGGTCTCCGACATCGTGCAGGCCCTGGTCGATCTGGCCCTCGAACACCGGTAAACGGACACCCCAACCGGCGGCCGCATCCACTAGACTCCCGGCTACCCGCCTCGGCCTCGTCGTGCCCCGCACGGTGGCCGAGCCGGGACCGTCGCAACCAGCGCTTGACTCCGCCGGTACCGTGCCGATGGATATGGCGACCCTGCCGGGACTCCGAACTATGGCCAACAACAGCATCACCATCCACTCATCGTCGAGGTTGCCGCGATGACGCCTCGGTTCGCTCAGTCACCGGCGCTGCCCGGCATGGTCACCGGTGTGCTCGGCCTGCTGGCCGGCATGGTCGCACTGGCGCTGGAGAGCCCGGCCCTGGCCGCTGTGGCCGGCGTGCTGGCCCTGGCGGCCGGCGTGGCCGGACTCCGGCTGGCCCAGCAGCTCGAGGAGCAGGCGGCGGTACAGACCTTGGTCGAGGACGAGCTGCGCAATGTGCGGGCCGAAGCCCGACAGACCGAGGCCCGGCTCCGAGACGAGATCGAGGCCGAGGACACCACCACCGGCGATGACAACGACCCCCTGGTCGACGGCTACACCGGGTTGTTCAGCGAGAACTTCTTCCATGTCGCCCTCGACTCCCGGGTGGCGGCCGCACGCCGGCATCTCCGACCGGTGGCCGTGGTCATCATCCAGGTGGTCGAAGGGCTGCCGGCCGGCCGGCCGCTGCCGGCCGATCCGATCTACGTCGCCGATGCCATCAAGGCCACGCTGCGGGAGGCCGACACCGCCTGCCGGCTTCACAATGGCCATTTCGCCCTGCTCCTGGAGGACACACCGGAGAACGGCGCCATCTGGACGGTGGAACGCATCCGGCGCCACCTGGCCGGCGGCTCGGCACACCGAACCGACGATCAGGACCCGGATCGCATCGGCGAACGGACCATCACGCTGTGGGCCGGGGTGGCCTGCTATCCGGCGCACGCCTTCGGGGCCGAGGAGGTTCTGCAGGCGGCCCACCATGCCCTGACCGCGGCCACCGAGTGGCGCCAGGACCGGATCGAGGTGGCCGTCCCGGCCGCCGATTAGGAACCACCAGAAACCCGTGTCGCCGGCTGTAATTGCCCACGGGCTCGGGGCCCGAGGCGATCTACCACTCCCCCGTGATCTGTTCGTGTGGGGCATCAGTCTGGCCCTGCTCATTTCCTTTCTGGCCATGGCCGTGTTGTGGAAACAGCCGTTGCTGGATCGCTCGGCCGACGGTCGCCGGCTCATTCCGGTCCCGGTCGGCGCGGGGCTGGGCCTGATCGGCCGGGCCCTGGCTCTGGTCCTGTATGCCGTCTGTCTCTGGGCCGGCTGGAACGGGGCGAACCAGATCAACAACAACATCCTGCCGGTCACCCTCTACGTCACGGTATGGGTCGGTGGACACCTGATCGGCGGGCTGCTGGGCGATGTGTGGGGGGCCATCAACCCTGTCGACACGGTTGCCCGGGGGGCGGAGGCCGTGGTCCGACCGCTGGGATTGACCGAGGACGAACAGGGCTGGGGCCAGTGGCCGGCGGTGGTGGGCATGATCGTGTTCCTGTTCTACGAACTCTCCCATCCCACCGGGGCCGCACCCCGAACCCTTGGTCTGCTGCTGACCGTACATCTCATCTTGATCATGGTCGCCGCCATGATGTGGGGCGCGGCCTGGGTTCGGCGCAACGATCCGTTCACCGCACTGTTCGCCCTGATCGGAGCCATGGCCCCGATCTACGGAGCCGACGGCGAGGTTCGGGGTCGTCCGCCGCTGACCGGCCTGGCCCGGGTACCGGTGATGGGTGGAACCGGCGCGTTGCTGCTCACCGCCATCGGTGGCACCTCCTTCGACGGATTCAGCGAGAGCACCACCGGCCGCGACCTCTTCGACTCGTACCTCGGCTGGGAGCTGGCCTGGTTCGAGCTGGCCGGCCTACTGATCTCGATCCTGGCCGTGACCACCCTGTTCGTCCTCGGGGTGTGGTGGACGGTGCGAGTGACGGGCATGGCCTTCAGGGCCGCCTGGCGGGCCTTCACGCCATCGTTGATTCCGATCGTGTTCGGCTACGCCGTGGCCCACTACTTCCAGCTGTTCGCCGACAACATCCAAGCCTTCGTGTTCCGGCTGTCCGATCCTTTCGGCCGGGGCTGGGACCTGTTCGGCGGGGCGGACGGACTGATCTGGCAGATCGACCCCGATGTGGTGGCCTGGATTCAGGTGGCGGCCATGCTGGCGGGCCATGTCGGGGCAGTGGCGGTGGCCCACGACCGGGCGGTCGAGCTGTTCCCGCCGGCGGTCTCCTTGCGTAGCCAGTTCGGCATGCTGGCGGTGATGGTGGCCTACAGCTCACTGGGGCTGTGGCTGCTGCTCACGGCCTGACCCCGCGGCCCGATGTCGGCGGCACCGAGCCGACCGGTGCGGCGATGTTTGGGCCGGGGTCCGAATCGGCGACAATGGGAAGGTGCTTGTCGTACTGTCCCCCGCCAAATCGCTCGACTACGAGTCGACCCCGGCCACCCGCAAGTTCACCGAGCCCCGGCTGCTCGACCAGGCCGAGGAACTGGTGTCGGTCATGGCCGACAAGTCGCCGAGATCGCTGGGCAAGCTCATGGGTATCTCCGAGTCGCTGGCCGAGCTCAACTTCGAACGGTTCCAGAACTGGGAGCGTTCGTCGCTCTCGACGATGGGCGACGATTTTGATGCGGACGAGGTCCGACCGGCGGTGCTGGCCTTCGACGGCGACGTCTACGTGGGCATGGAGACGGAGCGGTTCAACCAGCGCGACTTCAGCCACGCCCAGAAGGTGATCCGGATCCTGTCCGGGCTGTACGGCGTGTTGCGACCGCTCGACCTGATGCTCCCCTATCGGCTGGAGATGGGCACCAAGCTCAAGACCGGGCGAGGCCGATCGTTGTACGAGTTCTGGGGTGACACCATTACCGATCTTCTGAACCAGGACCTGGCCGCCAGCCCGGGCCAGGGTGTGCTCGTCAACCTGGCCTCCAACGAGTACTTCAAGTCGGTCCACACCGAGAAGCTGGACGCACCGGTGGTCGCTCCCGTGTTCCTCGACGCCAAGGCTGACGGTGACTATCGGGTTGTCAGCTTCTTCGCCAAAAAGGCCCGGGGGTCCATGGCGTCGTGGATTGTGCGGGAGCGGGTCTCGTCGGCTGATGACCTCTCGCAGTTCGACGGCATGGGCTACCGGTTCAACGCCGACCGCTCGTCGCCGCCGTCCCCCACCTTCATCCGCCGCAACGACATCCGCCGCAACGAAACCTGAGTTGGCTCATCGACTCGTGCACGATCCCGGGATGAACCTGCTGCTAGGCGGGGTTCGAAGTGGCAAGAGCGATCTGGCCGTTCGTCTGGCTCGGCGATGGCACGGCTCGGTGACCTTCGTGGCCACGGCCCGTGCCTTCGACGACGACATGGCTCATCGCATCGCCCGCCATCAGGCCGACCGACCAAGCGAATGGACACTGCTGGAGCGGCCCGAGCTGTCGGCCTCCGACATCGAGGCCTGCCCGGTGGACCATCTCATCGTGGTCGACTGCATCACCCTGCTGGTCTCGAACCTCATGCTGGTCGACCGGGACGAGTGGGACATCGCCGACCACATCACCGAGCTGGCGACGGTTCTGGCCCCACGGGCCGCGGTGGTCGTCAGCAACGAGGTGGGCATGGGTGTGCATCCCCCCACCGACCTCGGTCGACGCTATCGCGACATCCTGGGCCGGGCCAATACCATCCTGGCCGCCAACGCCGCTCACACCCATCTGGTCATGGCCGGCAAGACCTTCCCTCTCACCGACCCACCGATGCCGTGGTGATGGGGCGGGTGGCGGAACTGGAACACCGGGTCCTGGCCGAACTGGCCGCCGCCCCCGGACCCGACCACGATTCCCGGCATCTGGTGCAGGCCAGGGTCGACGACATCCTGCGTCCGACCGGGGCCCTGGCCCGGTTGGACGAGCTGGCGGTGTGGCTGGCCGGCTGGCTGGGGGCCCGACCTGCCGTCGACCACCCGGCCGCCGTGATTTTCGCCGCCGATCACGGGGTAGCCGAACTCAGTGCCTTCCCGGCCGACGTGACGGCGGCCATGGTCACGGCCTTTCGATCGGGTAGGGCGTCGATCTCGGCCATGGCCTCGGTGGCCGGAGCGACGGTCGAGGTGGTGGACCTCGGGGTCGGTCGACCGACCGACGACATCCGCCGTACCGCGGCCATGTCCGAGTGGCGCTTCGTCGAAGCATTCGAAGCCGGCCGCCAGGCTGTGGCCCGCCCGTTCGAATCCGATCCGGCATCGGACGACGCCACAAGGCAGGACCTGCCTGATCTTCTGATCCTGGGTGAGATGGGCATCGGGAACACCGCGTCGGCCGCCGCCGTGGTCGGAGCGTTGACCGGCGCCGAGGCGTCCGAGGTGGTCGGCGCCGGCACCGGGGTCGACGGCGATCGGTTGGCGGCCAAGGTGGCGGGTGTGGAGGCCGCGCTGGCCCGGTTGGCCGACGAAGCGAGCGGCCGGGGGACGCCGTCACCGTTCGAGGTGATGCGTCAGGTCGGGGGGACCGAGCTGGTTGCCATGATGGGAGCCATGGTCGAGGCCAGAGTACGGTCCATACCGATTCTGCTCGATGGCTACGTGGTCGGGGCATCGGCCCTGGCCCTTCACGTCCTGGGGGCGTCGGCGGGGACGGCCGCCGCCGCCGAGCATTTGTGGGCCGGGCATTGTTCGGCCGAACCCGGCCACCGTCTGGTGCTGACGGAACTGGGGCTGCGACCGCTGCTCGATCTCGACTTCCGCCTGGGCGAGGCCTCCGGAGCCATGGCCGCCCTACCCCTGGTTCGAATGGCCTGCCGCCTGGTCACCGATGTGCCAACCTTTGCCGAGTGGTTCGAGTGACGGGAGTCGGGCGTGAGCGCGGGTCAGTGAGGACGGTTCGAGTGGCGGAGTGTCCCGTGACGGGGTGGATCCGATGACCGGGGGGCCGATCTCGTGACCCGACTGGCCGGGGCCCGAACTGCGGTGGGCTTCCTCACCCGGGTGCCGGTGGGAGCGGCAACCGGATCACCGGCGGCCGCCGTGGGATGGTTTCCGGCGGTGGGCGCCGGAATCGGACTGACCCAGGGTTTGCTGCTGGTCGGGGCCGGGGATGTGACCACACCACTGTTGGCGGCGGCGCTGGCGGTGGCCGCTTCGACCCTCATCACCGGGGCCTTCCATCTCGACGGGATCGCCGACGTGGCCGACGCCTTCGGCGGAGGTTGGACGCGGGAGCAGCGGCTGGAGATCCTCAAGGACTCCCGACTCGGCACCTACGGAACGGCCACCGTGGCGCTGGTGCTGCTGATCGAGACCGCAGCCCTGTCGGCCATCGTCGACAACTCACTGCCGCCATGGTGGTGGCCGGTGACGGCCACCGTGGCCGCTCACACCTGGTCCCGAGCCGTGTCCGTGGCCACAATGCGGATGGCACCGCTCGCCGGTGACGGCCTGGGCGCCGGCTATGGCGCCGGGCTGTCATGGCCGGTGGTCGTGGCGGCGGTGGTCACCGGTGTGGTCGCCCTGATCCCACCGGCGGTTGTCATCGACTCGGGAGCCGACGTGACCCGGTCCGAGATCGTCGTCGTGGTGCTGGCCACGGCGCTGGCCTCGTCGGCCGCCGCCGCAGCGGTGATCCGCCTGGCCGTGATCAAGATCGGGGGCGTGACCGGCGACGTCCTGGGAACGGTGCAACAGGTGGCAGCCCTGACCATGCTGTGTGGATTGGCCACGGTGGCCTGAGGGCGGCATCGACGGGGTCGCAGTTGGAACCCGATTCGGCTCGAGTCTTCTCGGGAGACGGGCCACGACCTTACTACACTGGGGTTTGAGATGGACTTCTCCGACATCGCAACATCGGAATGGGTGAGCGCCGGAGCCACGCTGCTGATCGGTGTCGCCGTCAGCTTCGTCATCACCCGGAGCATCCACACCGCAGCCAAGCCTCTGCGCATGCAGGAGGACTTGGCCAAGGTGATCTCCCGCATCGCCCGGGCCCTGATCCTGGTTCTCGCCTTGGTGCTGGCCCTCGAACAGCTCAACGTCAAGGTCGGTCCGCTCATCGGTGCCCTCGGTATCGGCGGTGTGCTGGTGGCACTGTCGCTGCAACCGGTGTTGGGCAACCTCGTCGGGTCCATCATGCTCCAGGCCCGGCGACCGATTCGCAAGGGCGACCAGATCCACAGCAACGGCCAGTCCGGGACCGTGATCGACATCAACGGGCGGGCCGTGGTGCTCAAGACCTTCGACGGCGAGATCGTGCATCTGCCCAATCTGAAGGTATTGGAGGAGGCGCTGGTCAACCAGACCAGCGATGAGCATCGGCGGACCCTCATCCCGTTCCAAGTCTCCTACGACACCGATCTGCGGGCGACGCAGCGGATCCTGGTCAAGAAGCTGCGAGACCTCGACGCCCTGGCCGGAGCCCCCCAAGCCGATGTGCTGGTCACCGGGTTCGGCGAGTCCGGCATTGATATGGTGGCCCGTATCTGGCACTTCAGCGAGGAACTGACCAGCCGGTGGGCCATCAGCGAGTCGGCCATTACCATCCGTGAGACCCTGGCCGAGGCCGGCATCACCATCCCGTTCCCTCAGCGGGTGCTTCACCTGGGTCAGGGTTTGGATCACGCTACGGCGGAAGTCGTCACCGGATCGCAGAAGTCTCAGGGTCCGGCCGGTCTCGACGTGAACGCCAACGGCTCGCCGACGGCATCCGAGTCGCCCACCCCAGCCGGGGAGCAAACTTCGTCGTAGTCCGACGCAAACGGGGCCCCCGGCCGACCTCAGGCCAGGTAGGACAGGGCAAGGGCGGCGTGGGCGGCGATGCCCACGGCCATGGCGTCCTCATCGATTCGCATGAGATTGGAATGGCAGGCGTGGGCCTGATTCGGCTCCACGCCATCGGGGCACACGCCGAGGAAGGCCATCAGCCCCGGCACCCGCTCCAGCACATAGCTCCAGTCCTCGGAGCCCATGATCGGCGCCGGCATGAGGCTCACCCGGTCGGCTCCGAGCACATCGGTCAGGACCCCGACCGAGAAGTCGGTGAACCCGGCGTCGTTCACCGTCACCGGGTAGCCGTAGTCGAGTTCCACGTCGACCCGGCAGCCATGAGCGCCGGCAATGCCCTGCACCACCTGTTCGATCGAGCCCAACACCT
The DNA here is from genome assembly GCA_024638815.1 of Acidimicrobiales bacterium. Lineage (GTDB taxonomy): Bacteria > Actinomycetota > Acidimicrobiia > Acidimicrobiales > SZUA-35 > JAHELU01. The sequence goes on from JAHEJM010000006.1 coordinate 50,667, forward strand.
GCTCCCTGGTCTCGGCATCGACCGTGCGCACGGTGCCGGTCAGCTCGGCCGACTCGGGGATGACGTTGGTGGTGGTGCCGGCGATGATCCGGCCCACGGTCAGGACCGCCGGTTTGAACACGTTGACGGTGCGGGTGATATGGGTCTGGAGGGCGGTGACCATCTCACACGCCACCGGAATGGGATCGACCGCCATATAGGGGGCCGAGGCATGACCGCCCCTACCGCGCACGGTGATCGTGAACTCGTCGGACGAGGCCAGCATGGGGCCGGGGCGGGTCTGGATCGACCCCGACTGCAGGTTGGGGAACACATGGAGGGCGAAGGCGGCATCCACCTTCGGGTTCTCGAGCAGACCTTCCTCGATGCAGTAGCGGGCTCCGTGGTGGCCCTCCTCCCCGGGCTGGAACAGGAACTTGACCGAGCCCCGAAGTTCGCGGCGGCGGGCGTGGAGCAATCGGGCGGCGCCGGCCAACATGGCCACATGGGCGTCGTGCCCGCAGGCATGCATGACCCCGGTATGGCTGCTGGCGAACTTCTCACCGGTGTCCTCCGGCATGGGCAGGGCGTCCATGTCACCCCGCAGCACCAGGGTCGGCCCGGCGCCGTCGCCGATCAAGGTGGCCACCACCGACGACACGGCGTCGCCGGTCCGGATCTCGAGGTCGAGGCCGCTGAGGGCGTCCAGGATCTTGGCCTGGGTCATGGGTAGGTGGTTGCCCAACTCTGGCTCGGCGTGGATGCGGCGACGGAGGCGGATCGTGTCAGCCAGCAGATCGCGGGCGTCGGCCATGAGCCGGTTGCCGTCGAGAGCGATGCGAGTGGTCATGGCCACAAGGTAGTTGACCGACCGAATCCGAACCCATCCGTGCTCTGCTCAACCCCCGCCCGTGATCCGGGCCGGTCCCGAATGTCCCGGCCGGTCCACGCCGGATTTCCGCCATGGCGAACCGGAAACCGGGCGGAATTGCCGTAGTTTCGCGTGGTCGATTGAATGTTCACGATCAGGTCAAGGCTCGGCGACGTTTGGCCGGAGGCCAAACTCGGGGCGGCGAGCACCGTCTCGCCGCACTAGAAAGGGGAGGTGAGAAAGATCGCCGTACTGGTCGTCGCCATGGTGTGGTTGGCGGCCGCCTGCGCCACCGATTCATCCAACGGTGCCAGCGGCACGGCCGACACGGCCTCGATCACAACCATCGACCCGGCGTCGACCACCACCGTCGACCCGGCGCCGACCACCACCGGGTCCGAGGCGGTCGGCACTTCGGAGCCGGTCCCCCGCACCATCACCGTGATCGAGGTGTACGACCACGACTCGGCGTACACCCAGGGACTGGAGTGGATCGACGCCGGTCGGTGGAACGGTCACCTTCTGGAGAGCGCAGGCCAGTACGGCGAATCCCGGCTCCGGATCTGGGATCCGCTCGGTGCCCCCGACGGTCCGCCGGCATCCCTGGTCGAGACCGAATTGAGCGACGACCTGTTCGCCGAGGGGGCCACCGTGGTCGGCGATCGGGTGTGGCAGCTGACCTGGCTGGCCGGCCGGGCCTTCGTCTACGACCTCGACACCCTGGAACCGGTCGACGAGTTCGATTACGAGAGCGAAGGCTGGGGTCTGTGCCTGCTCGATGATGTCCTGGTCCGCAGCGACGGTACCGACCGGCTGTGGTTTCATCGACCCGACGACTTCGAGGTGGTGGCCACGGTGCAGGTGACGGCCGAGGGTCGTCCGGTCGAAGCCATCAACGAGCTGGAGTGCGTGCCCGGAGCCGAGTCCGAGGCATCGAGGCGGTCGGCCGACGACCGGATCTGGGCCAACATCTACCAATCGAACAGCATCATCGCCATCGATCCGGAGTCGGGGGCGGTGACCGACATGGTCGACGCCTCGGCCCTGGTTCCCCCTGGATTCGAGGGCGACACCGACCGGGTGCTCAACGGCATCGCCTACCAGCCCGACACCGGACGGTTCTGGCTGACCGGCAAACGCTGGCCCGTGCTCTATGAAGTCGAGATTGACTAGTCCGGTACGCATTGCTGACCCTGCTGAGCCAGGGGCCGCGCCACGGTTACCAGCTCAAGGTGGAGTTCGACCGTGCCACCGGTGAGGCGTGGCCGCTCAACTTCGGCCAGGTCTACACGACCCTTCAGCGGCTGGACAAGGCCGGCCTGGTCGAGGCGGTCGGCTCCGAGAACGACAAGAATCTCTATTCCATCACCGACGCCGGCCGGGCCGATATCGACCAATGGCTGGCCACACCCGTGACCCAGCCTCTGGCCACCAGGGATTGTCGATCAAGATCCTGGTCGCCGTGGCCACCGGCTACACCAACCCCGGTCTCGGTCATCGACCGACAGCGCAACGCCACCATGGCCACGCTCCAGTCGGTGACGAGGCTGCGGGCCGACCCAGCGTCCGATGACGGCGACGCCGGCGCAAGGCGTGGCATGGCTGCTCCACCTGGATCCTGTCGGCCTTGACCGTACTGACCGTGTCCGGAATCGACTCCGACCGCGGTGTGTGGGTGGAGGCCGATGGTCGCTACCTGGACTACAGCGGCACGGCCCACGACGAGGTTGGCGAGATTCTCGCCCGGTACGAGATCGAGCCCCGCATCCTGTTCGAGGTCGACACCTACCTTGTTCCCCGGGTCGAGGACGACAACGGCGTTCAAAGGTGGTGGTCCGACCGGGCCACCGTGCTCACCGATGATCTGGCCGACGCCCTCCGGCTCGACCCCGGCGACCGGCAGGCAGCCGCTGACGGAGCCGTTCTGGTCAACACCGCCGCCGTGGGTTACGTCGGCCAAGTGCCGCCCATCGAGAGCTCCACAACCTGCGGTTCAGCGCAGGAATACAGGTCGGCAAACCGCCAACACTTCCCGGTATCAGCGGTCGCTCGATCCTGATTGCGGTAGCTGCCATCATCTTGGTTGTGCTCGGCTGGGTCGGATCGTTGATGGCGGGCGCCGAGCAACGAGCAGCGCTTGCCACGATGGCCGACCTCGGAGCGTCCTCATCGTTGCGACGCCGCCTCCCCACCATCCAGGCCTTGATCGTGGCCGGGGTGGCCGGAACGGTGGGCTCTGTGCTGGGGACCGTGCTGTTCTTTCTGGTGACGAGGGGTGACTCGTCGGTTCCGACGTGGATCATTCCATGGGATGCGGTGGCGGTGCTGGCCTTCGCTGTTCCCGCCGCAGTCACATTGCTGGTGTGGCTGTCAGCCGCCGTCCAGATCCGGGGGCTCGACCAGGTCGGCGGGATCGGCGGCCGACGGGGCGACCAACACCCAGCCCAGGGCGTCGTCGGGTTCGAATCGCCACCAGCGACCGTCGGGGTCGAGTCGTAGCTGCACTCCTGCGCTGCTGACGGCATTGCCCCGAACCCTGGCCCCCGGGCCCAGGGCCGCCACCCCGGGTTGGAGCAGCCCGGTCTCAGGCTCCCAACGTCGCCGGGACACGGCCAGGCCGGCGGCGCCTCCCTGCTCGAAAGCCAGGGCCGCCGCCGACAGTTCGTCCAGGGGCAGACCGGTGGCGGCGGCGATGCGACCCCGGTCACCGTTGACGGCCCGGCGGGCGACATCGGCTCCCACGGTGAGATCGAGATCGGACTCACCGTCGCCGGCCAGCATGGACCGGGCCCGTTCGGCGGCGTCGGCCACCAGCTCGGCCAACTCGGCACTATCGACGGCGGCCTCGATGGGAGGGGCGACGGCCAGCGGTACCAGCCGACCGGCTTGGGCCGGGGCCGTGATCGAGCGGGTGAACGGCACCGGTTTGCGCCGATAGGCGGCGGCCGCCGATGTACCCGGATCACGGCCCCGAGCATGGTCCTGATCGTCGGTGGCCAATCCCAGGCGCTCGGCCCGGCGGTCCCGAATCTTGCGCCGGAGTTCGTCACGACCTCGACCCCGGATCAGGGCCAGGGCGAACGGATCCCGGTCGAACACCTCGACCGAGGCGAGAGCCACAGCCGCTCCGTGGCGGCACAGGTCCCGACCGTCGGAACAGGTGCAGTGGCAGCTCACCTCCCCGGTCGATGGCACCAGGGCGGCCCGCAGCTCCTCGGTCATGACCCCGGCCAGCACGGCGGCCGACCCTGGCCCGGACCGCTCGATGGCTCGGGTCAGCTCCTCCCATCGCCCGTCGTCGAAGGTCCGAACCCCTATCTGGGCGACGTGCACGGTCGAACCGTCACCGGAGCGGGAGCCGTCGACCCGAGCCCGGATCAAACCCGGTTCCATCTCCAGCTGCTCCACCCGGCCCAGCAGCGACCGGCCGGACTCAAGGGCTCGGTCGGCGGTGGCGATGGAGGCGACCAGACGATCGAGCCAGATCCGACCGGCGGTCACCTGGGGGTTCAGGGCCCCACCGTTCATGGCATCGTTCATCGCGGACTCCCGGCGTTGAGATCGGTCTCGAGGTCGACCAGGCGGGCCAGCTCGGCATCGTCCAAGTCACCGATCCAGGCCTCGCCGTCGGCCGTGATCTCCCCGATGACCCGATCGGCCAGCTCCCGCTTTGCCCCCAGCAGTTCGGCCACCCGATCCTCCACCGTTCCCTGCGTCACCAACCGGTGCACGGTCACCGTGTCGGTCTGACCGATGCGGTGGGCCCGGTCGGTGGCCTGATCCTCCACCGCCGGGTTCCACCACCGGTCGTAGTGGATGACGGTGGTGGCGGCGGTGAGGTTGAGCCCTGTTCCGGCCGCCTTGAGCGACAGCACCAGCACGCCCAGCTCGCCGGCCTGGAACCGATCGACCAGCCGCTGCCGGGCCCCTGCCGACAACCCACCGTGGACGAACCCGACCCGATGACCGCCGGCCGCGAGGTGGCGTTCCAGCAGCCGGCCCATAGCCACGTACTGGGTGAAGACCAACGCCGCTTCGCCGCTGTCGACGGCGGCGGTCAGCACGTCGTCCAGCGCCTCCAGCTTTCCCGACCGGCCGTCCACGGGACCGGCCTCGCCCAGGTACTGGGCCGGATGATTCGTGATCTGCTTCAGCCTGGTCAACAGGGCCAGCACCAGGCCCCGACGCTGGATGCCCTCGGCCCGGCCCACCTGGGCCAGTGTTTCATCTACCTCGGCCCGGTACAGCGTGGCCTGCTCAGGGGTGAGCGGCACGATCATGTCCCCCTCGATCTTCTCCGGCAGCTCGGGGGCGATGGCGGGATCGGACTTCCGTCGCCGCAACAGGAACGGCTCCAGCACCCGGGTCAGCCGGTCGGTGGCAGTGGCGTCGCCGTCCCGTTCCACCGGTACGGCCGTCAGTCGGCGGAATGTGGCCAACGGCCCCAGCAAGCCGGGCACGGCCCAATCCATGATCGACCACAGCTCGCTCAGCCGGTTCTCCACCGGCGTGCCGGTGAGGGCGATACGGGCCCGTGACGGCACCCGTCGCAGGGCCTTCGCCGTGGAGGATCTCGGGTTCTTGGCCTGCTGGGCCTCGTCGGCCACCACCAGACCCCAGTCCACGGCCATCAGGAACTCGATGTCGCTGCGGACCACGCCGTAGCTGGTGACGACCAGCTCGTCCGGCTTGAGCCCGTCGAGATCCCGAGCCTGACCGTGGTAGACGCGAACCGGGATGTCGGGGGCGAACCGGGCGGCCTCCCGCTTCCAGTTGGCCAGCAGCGAGGTCGGCGCCACCACCAGGGTGGGGGCATGTCCCGGCCCCGACTCATCGCCACCCGAACCCGAGCCCCGCTCGGCCAACAGGCAATGCAGGGCCAGGACCTGGATGGTCTTGCCCAGACCCATGTCATCGGCCAGACAACCACCGAGGCCGAGCGACACCAGGTCGGCCATCCACCCCAGACCCCGCCGCTGATAGGGCCGGAGCTCGGCCCGCAGACCCAGCGGTTCGGGCTGTGGGCGGGGCCGGGAGAGCTCGGCCACCCGCCTGATCCACCGGGCCGGCTCCGCCGTCACCGAGATGGCCGCCGGACCGTCGTGTTCCGGTTCGGTCTGGAACCACAGACCGTCCTCACCACCCCCATCGCTCGCCCCGTCGGCGGTGTCGGCCCCACCAGCCGCCACCCCGCGGGCCAGCACGGAGGCCAACACCTCGACCGCCGACAATCCCGGGGGCGGGGCCGTGAGCCGGCGACGGGTGCCGGGGTCGAGCCGGATCCAGCGGCCTCGAACCGGCACCAGGGCTCGCTTGGCCTGACCCAGAACCCGGAGTTCCTCCACGGTCAGCGGCACCCCGTCGAGCAGGAACTCCCAGTCCACGGTGAGCAGCCGCTCCAGATCGAATACGGTTTGCAGCGAGCCGGCCGGGGCCGACACCGAGGCCACCAGTCGGCGCTCAAGGCGGGGGGCGACCAGATCGACCGGCCACCGCACCTCCACCCCCCGATCGGCCAGGGCGTCGAGCCGGTCGAGCAGCACCTCCAGCTGGTGATCGTCGAGCGAGACCTCACCGGGCGCCTGATCACCGAGTACATCGTCGCAACCGGGGACCAGCTCGGCCACGGTTCGCAGGCCGGTCAGAAGAACCAGTTCGGCTTCATCGCCGAAGCGGGAGGTGATCTCGCTCGGAGCCGACCAGAACCGGTCGGCATCCACCATCAGTGAGGGATCGTCCACACCACGGAGCCGGAACCGGCCCGTCCAGGCGCCCGGTCCCTGATCGGCCAACGCCGATGACGGTCCGGGCCGCACGCCGGCCGGCTCCGCCGCCGGTTCCATGTCGATGACCAATCGGCAGCCGGCGCAGTGGGCAACGGCCAGATCGTGGACCCAGGGCCGGAGGTGGTAAGCCCTGGTCGGCTCGGGGTCGGCAAACAATCGCAGGGAGCCGACCCGTGGTGCGGCCGGGGTACGGAGGAAGCGATCGGCCACGGCGTCGAGCACCGAGCGGACGGCGAACGCCGGGTCACCGACCAGGCGGCGACCGCTCGACCGGTCACCGTTGACCGGGACGGCGTGGGCCTCGAATGGGAGGGCGGCGGCCAGCGCCTGCACCGTGCGACGGTGATCGTAGCTCAGCGGATCGACCCGCCAGGTGTCATAGCCGTCGGGGCTGATCCAGGGCAGCACGCGCCCCTCGGCCACCAACAGCAGGGCGAACCGCACCACGTCGGCCCAGGCGTGAGCCGACGCCACGGCGTCGTCGGCCCGGCCCAATGCGGCCAGCGCATCGATGGCGCAGCCCATGTCCAGACGTCTGGTCGCCACCGTGGTGGCCCGCACCCCTCGCTTGGCCGGAACCAGCACGGTGACGTCGACCGCCTCCCCCTCATCGGACTCGAACGCCGAGAGCAGCCCGCCGGGATCATCCGGGTTCCAGCAGGCGAACCACGACGACCGTGCCGGCTCGCCGGGCAGGAAGGTGACGGCCCCGGCCGACAACAGTCCCGATTCCGGGCTCGACATCCCGTGAGACAATCGCTCCATCAGCGGCATCCTACTACCGAACAACCGTTCTGGAGCGACCGCCGGGCGACCTTCGCCGATCCGACCCGGCCCCGACCCCGGCCGGGGCCACGAACCCAGCCGGGTTCGCCGTCGCCTCGAACGGCTATCGTGCTCGGAACCATGCGATGTCTCGTCGTTCACGCCCACCCCGACCCGGACTCGTTCAACACCGCACTGCTCCGCCGGGTCGAGCTCGGCCTGCGGTCGGCCGGCCACGAGGTCGACACCATCGATCTCCACCAGTCGAGCTTCGATCCCTGCGTGAGCGAGGACGAGCACCGCCACTATCTCACGCTGGTGGACGACGGTCCCGACGGTCACCTCGATCCGGTGGTGGCCGACCACATGGCCCGGGTGGGGCGGGCCGAGATGCTGGTGTTCGTCTACCCCACCTGGTGGTCCGGCCTACCGGCGATGATGAAAGGCTGGCTGGAGCGGGTGCTGCTTCCCGGTTTCGCCTTCACCCTCACCGACCGGGGGGTGCGACCGGCGCTGACCAACATCCGTCACCTGGTCGGCATCACGACCTACGGGTCGGGACGGCTCGAGGTGACGGTGCTGGGCGACGCCGGACGGCGCACCATCGGCCGCGCCCTGCGCCTCCTGTGCCACCGGCGGTGCCGGACGACCTGGCTGGCCATGCACCGCCTCGACACCGCCACCGATGCCGAACGGCAGGCCTTTCTCGACCGGGTGGAGCGGGGGGTGACGGAACTGTGAGGCGGAAGGTGGAGCAGGCGGCGGGCCGGATCCGGGGGACGATGTCGAGGCGGTGCCCCACGAACAATCTGGTGGTGGTGTGCCACCCCAAGCCCGAGAGCCTGACCAGGGCCGGTTTCCGGCGGGTGCTGGCCGGCCTGGAACGAACCGGCCGACCGGTCCGGGTGCTCGACCTCGACGCCGAGGACTTCGACCCCCGCCTGCGAAGGTTCGAGGTCATCAACCACCTCGGCCACCCCGACCAGCGGCCCGATCTGGCCCACCACATCGAAGCCCTGCAGTGGGCCAACCGCCTGATCCTCGTCTACCCCACCTGGTTCAGCGGTCAGCCGGCCCGGCTCAAGGGCTGGTTCGACCGGGTGTGGATGCACGAGGTGGCGTTCGAACTACCACCGGGATCCAACCGCATCCGGGGCCGGCTCGACAACATCACCGAGATTGTCGTCGTCACCACCATGGGCTCCAGCCGCCGGGTCAACCTCGTCCAGGGAAACGGGGGTCGACTGCGCGTTCGCCGCACCCTGCGAGTGCTCTGCCACCGGCGTTGCCGCACTCGATGGATCGCCCTGTACAACGTCGACGCCTCCACCGAGTCCGAACGTCGGGACTGGCTGCGGAAGCTCGAGAACCTGCACTGGTAGGGCCCGGCCCGGGCACCCTGAGTCCGTGGTCCCATCACCGGTGCAGCCGTGGTGCCAATGCCCCACCACGGCGTGGGTGGTCGTGCCGCCCGAGCGGACCGGGCCCGGACCGACACGTACCGTGACGATCAGTGCAGGCGCCCCACGTGGGCAGGATCGTCAGGCGGAACGATATGGGACAGCAGCTCCTTCAGCTTCTGGGAACCGTGGGATCGATGACGTTGCTGGTGCTGGCGGTGTTGCTGCTGGTGGTGGCCGTCGGATCGGTGATCTACGGCTATCTCACCCCGGCCGGGCCCGAAACCCCGAGCCGATACGCAGACGGCCCCCACCGGCTGTTCGACTGCGCAATCCTCATCGCCAGCAAGAACGGATCGGCGACCATGGCCACCACGGTGAGCCATGCCGTGGCCAACCAGGTGCCGGTGTATGTGCTCAGCGACGGCAGTGACGACGATACGGTGGCCGTGGCCCGAGCCGCCGGGGCCGACGTGGTCGAGTACCGGATCAACCGGGGAAAGCCAACCACCCTCCACACCGGGTGCGGAGACCTCGACCTGCTGGCCCGCTACCGGTTCCTCACCATCATCGACGACGACACCCACCTGGAGCCCGACTTCGTGGCTCACTCCCTGGAGTACTTCGACGGTGACACCGCCATCGTGGTCGGCCGGACCTGCACCCTGTGGCCCCGATCCCTGCGGTGGAACCCGTTCGTGGCCTACCGGGCCTTCGCCTACTGGTTCTATCAGCTGGCGGTTCGAACTCCCCAGTCGTGGGCCAACGCCCTCAACTGCATCTCGGGTTCGAATTCCACCTACCGCACCGAGGTGTTGCGGGAGGTGCTGGTGGCCAACACCCCCTACATCGTCGACGACACGTACTGGGTGCTGGAAACCCACCGCCGCAGGCTGGGCCGCATTCGATACGGTCCCCGAGCCTGGGCCTGGATCCAGGACCCGACCAACCTCGAGGACTTCTACAAGCAGAACCTGCGCTGGCTGTGGGGAACCAACCAGGGCATCGTCGGCCACCGCATCGGCTCCACCTTGCTCCGGGGGCGGCCCACCGTGTTCGAAACGCTGTACACGCTGCTGATCGCCCACTGGATCACCTACCTGGTCGGGTTGCCGGTGCTGGTCTACCTGGCCCTGACCCAGGGCATCGGGCTGGTGCTGATGCTGCTGGCCACTCGTTGGCTCGTGTTCTACGGCCTGCTGGCCCTGGCCGCACTACGGCTGCGCCACTTCCACCTGATCCTGTTCGGGCCGGTCCTGGTGGCCGTCGATCTGTTGTATCGGGTGATCTGGTTGCACTCCATCGCCAAGACCATCCGCCAACCAACGGTCGAGTCCTGCACCTGGGAGTCGCCGGCCAGGGTGGCGTCATGATGGCGACGAACCGTGACCGTCCGTTCTACGAAGACACCAACAGTACCAACCCCTTGAGGGCAAGAAAGGAGGACGGAGAATGTCCGAATCCCTACCGGTAACCGGGACGACGACGACGCTGATCACCAGCTTCGGAGCCGCACTGGTAGCCATCGGCGGGTTCTGCGTCGGCATTGGTCGACGCCTGGCTCATCGGTGACCCCGGTCGTCATGGCCCGGGGCCTGGTCACTGTCTGCCTGCACACGCAGTCGACCGCGGCCCCGGGCGTGACGACGTACCACCGGCTCAAGGTCGTCGTTCGGATCCGTCTCCGGCAACCGTCATGAACACCAACCTCACCCTCCATCCCGCCGCCAACCCCTGGGGTCCCGGTGTCGAGGATCTCACTTTTCTGGCCGACGTCCTGATCGACCTGACCCTCCCGGAGAAAGCCAGACCGACGCCGACACTCACGGCCCCAACCATGACGGCGACGAGACTCACGACCCCGACCGGTACGTCCGGCTCGTCGCCCACCAGGGAGCGGCGCGAGCCCACGGTGATCATCGACCTTGTCGATGACGGCCACCCCCAACCGGCCGAGATATGGGCTCTGAGCGATGACAGCGAGGTCGGTCGGGTGGTGTCGCCGCTCATCATGCGACGGCTCAGACTGCGATGGATCCGGCATCGAACCGGGGTGGGGCTGAACTCTCCCCAGGCCGTCCACTACCCGAGCATCCGGGGATTCGCCCAGCGTCATGCCGACCGGCTGAGCGCCCGGTGTCCCGAGCTGGGGCCCCGTGTTCAGCACCGCATCGAGGGCTTCCTCCAACTGGACGACGACGACTTCAACGCCTGCTACAACTACCTGGGCGATCCCACCCCGGAGTATCTACGGCTGAGCCGGCGACTCGACGACCAGCCCCTCGATGACCGGCCATCGGCACGTTCCGCTCCCGGTGGCGGCCACCGGCGTCGGGCCAAGGCCGTCCAACTCGACCTGCGGGATCGGTCGTCCTGACCGGTCACCGAGCCGACCGGGATCAGACAGCCGAGGTGGCTTGCTCGCGCTCCTTGAGCCGGGCCGCCACCCGGGCCGACTTCTCGATGTAGGCCATGACCTTGTCCTGGGACTTCCGGGCCTCGGGTGTGAGCCCGGTCAGGTTGGGCAGATCCCAGAACTTGACCACGATCGGCTCCAGGATCTGGTCGTGGTGCACGGCCAGGTTGTAGATCCCGGCGGTGGCGATGACACGGGCGTGGGCGGTGAAGTCGGGAATGCCCTCGCCGGGCATGGCAAAGCCGATGACCTGGCGTTCCATGGCCTCCACCGCGGCGCTGGGGTTGATCTCCAGGGCGGACTTGGCCGCATCCCGGTAGAACAGGAAATGGTGGTTCTCGTCGATGGCCACCCGGCGCATGATGTCGTAGCCCGCCTTGTCCTCGAGCAGCGCTCCGGTGTTGCGATGGGAGATCCGGGTGGCCAACTCCTGGAGGGTGACATAGATCAGCCCGTCGACGGCGGTGGGTGGCTCCGGCACCTTGCCCCCGCACATCTGGGCCATACGGCCCTCCTCCAATTCCACCGGGTCGATGGCCCGGGTCACGGTGAGATAGTCGCGGATCACGGCCGAGTGGCGGGCCTCCTCGGCCGTCCACCGCCGGACCCACTCACCCCAGGCTCCGTCCCGGCCGAACATGCGCTCGATGTCCCGGAAGTAGTAGGGCAGGTTGTCCTCGGTCAGCAGGTTCACGAACAGGGCGCTGCGGACTTCGGCCGGCACGTCGGCTTCCTCCGGCGACCACTCGTAGTCGGGCTCGAAGTCCCGGCCCCGGCTCCAGGGCACGAACGTGTGGGGGTGCCAGAGCTTGGTGGCCTCGTAGTGCCGGTCGAGCAGCCGCCCGGCTTCTTCCTCCAGTTCGGCCAGAAGTGCGACATCGGCATCCAGAACCATGACTACAGCCTACCGACCGGTAGGTAGGAGCGGCAAGCACGGTGGGTGGCCTTCCTCCATGGGATCGGACACCGAATCGGCACCATAGGATCGAACCGTGCCCGACTCCGGTTCCAACCCCATCGGCCCTACCAACGGAGCGTCATGGATCCCACCCATGAAGGCCGTCCCGGCCTCGGAGGCGCCGACGTCCGAGGGTTGGGCGGTGGAGCTCAAATGGGACGGGATGCGGATCGAAGCCTGGGTCGACGGCGACCGGCATCGACTGTGGTCATCGAATGGCCGGGATGTCACCACCTCGTATCCGGAACTGGCCGCCCTGGGGCCGGCGGTCGGCACCCGGGCGGTGTTCGACGGCGAGGTGGTGGTGTTCGACGAGGACCGGCCGTCGTTCTCCCGGCTCCAGCAACGCATCCACATCGATCGACCCAATGAGGCGCTGCTGGCCCGCCATCCGATCATGTACCTCGTGTTCGATCTGTTGATGGTCGACGGCACACCGATGCTGGACCTCGATTACCGAACCCGGCGCCGCATCCTCGACCAGCTGCTCCCGCCCGGGCCCAACTGGACCTGCCCGCCCTACATGGTCGACGATGCGCCCCGGCTCATCGAGCTGGCCCGCAGCCGCCAACTCGAGGGTGTGGTCATGAAACGACTCGATTCGGTCTACCAACCGGGGATTCGGAGCTCGAGCTGGATCAAGCTCAAGATCCGACGCCGGCAGGAGTTCGTGGTCGGGGGCTGGTTGGAGGGCCAACGCTCGCTCGAGGGGCGGATCGGCTCGCTCCTCGTCGGCTATTGGGATGGCCAAGAGCTGGTGGTGGCCGGCCGGGTGGGTTCGGGACTGAGCGACCTGGAACGACAGCGGCTGTCGACCATGCTGACCGAACAGGCCGAGCCACCGTTCGCTCGGCTTCCACCGCTGGACCGAAAGGTCCACTGGGTGAAAGCCGACACGGTGGTCGAGGTTGAATTCGGAGAGTGGACGGTCGATGGGACACTACGCCATCCCACCTACTACGGGGTGCGAACCGATCGGGACCCGGGCGATGTGACGCGGGAGCCGCTCATCTGACCACGGCCCACGGGCCCCGAAACAGAATCCCGAGACACGAGCTCGGCACCGTCCCACCAGCCTCGATCGATATCACCCAACACCGTTCCCCCGCCGGTAGCATCACCACAGCAAACCTCGGCCTGGCACGAGGCCCATTCAGGCCCAACCTCCAACACAACTTCAACCCACAGTCTCTCCTACCCCACAATGCGGACAACGACCCTGCGATGAACGACGGCACCCAAGACGAACTCAAGGTGTCGTTTCCCGCTTCGCCGACGTTCACCCGTATCGGCCGGGTCACCGTGGCCGGACTGGCGCTCCGGCTCGGCATCGAGATCGCCATGGTGGAGAAGCTCCGTCTCGCCGTCGACGCCGCGGTCCAGGCTCTTCAAGGTCCGGGTCGGATCACGGTCAACGCCCAATGGCATCCAGGTTTTCTCGGTGTGCGGCTGTCGAATGCCGACATCACGATCACGGATCGCGGCGCCCTGACCGACCGGCTGGCCTCGATGGTGGGCCGGGCCGTGGTCGAGTCGGACTCGGTGGTCCTCGAGGTCAAAACCGACTGACACCGGATCGGCCGGCCCAGCACCGCGATCGCCAGTGGCCGGCTGGGCCGGGGACCGAGCCGCGACCCGGCCACACAGGCGGCTGGAGTCCCCGCCTGGACGATCGGGAACCGAACGTGCAGGACGTGTCGGACGAACCGCCGGGCTCGGCGATGGACATGCCGTTGGTTTGACCAGGCGGGTCCGATCAGCCTATCCCGAGCTGCCGAACCCGTTGACACCGCGATCATCGATGGACTTCGGCAGCTCGTCGACCGGCACCAAAGCCAGGCTCGGTACCGGCAGGACCAGCAGCTGGGCGATCCGCTGACCCCGCTCGATGACGACGTCCTCGTCACCGGTGTTGAGCAATACCACCTGTAGCTCACCTCGATACCCGGAATCGACCAGGCCCGGACTGTTCAGCAGGGTCAGACCGTGACGGAGGGCCAGCCCGGATCGGGGCAGCAGCAGGGCACAGGTGCCGGGTGGAAGGGCGATGGCGAAGCCGGTGGGGACCAGTCGACGTTGCCTCGATGGCACCACCACATCGTGGCGGGCGGGGAGATCGGCGGCGGCGTCACCGGGGCGAATCCGGGCCGGTGGTGGCAGCTCGGGATCGAGGGCCAGGAGGGAGACCTCCACCCGGTTGCCGGTGATCACGGACTGGGTTGCACCTTCCACGGACATGGTCCGCAGGGTATCTCCTGTCGCGGGTCCACAGGTCGATTCCGCCTCGGGCCGACGGACCGGTTCCGCCCCGAGCCGGGCCCGGCATGTGCACTGTCCACGCTGGTAGGGTTGGTGGCTTGCTGGCTTGGATGGATTTGGAGATGACGGGTCTCGACCCGGCAAAGCACGTGATCGTGGAGATAGCCACCCTGCTGACCGATGATGATCTGAACATCATCGAGAGCGGTCCCGACCTGGTGATTCACGCCACCGCCGACGAACTGGCGGCCATGGACGACGTGGTGGTCGACATGCACACGAAGTCCGGGCTTCTCGACCAGATCAAGACCTCGACGGTCACGCTGGAGGACGCCGCGGCTCAGACCCTCGAGTTCCTCAAGGCCCACATCCCCGAGCCTCGAACCGTGCCCCTGTGCGGCAACTCCATCGGCATGGACCGCCGTTTCCTGGCCGTGTACATGACCGAGGTCGAGGAGTTCCTGCACTATCGCTCCATCGATGTCACCACCCTCAAGGAACTGGCCCGCCGCTGGTATCCGACCGCCCTCGACACCGCCCCCCGCAAGGAGGTGGGGCATCGAGCCCTGGACGACATCACCGAGAGCATCAACGAGCTCCGCCACTACCGTCGGGCGCTGTTCATTCCCGAAATCTCGAATCAGAACTCGGATGAGACCTCGGGTCAGCGGCCGGGCTCGGCCTCGGGGGGAGCGGAATCGATCAGTCCGGCCGAGATGGCGGACTCGGCCCCGAGCGACGGTTCCGAGGCCGGCTGAGCCGAGGCCGGCTGCACCGAGGCCGGCTGCACCGAGGCCGAGGCACTGGGCCCACCGTCGCCGGCCCACCACCACAGGACCATGTGGTCGGGCTCCGACACCCTTTCGATCGTCAGCTCCGGCCGCTCGGTGACGCCGTCGGCATACTCCAGACGGATCCGGCGAGGCCGCCGGAACGGTTCCATCCACTCCTCCACCGCGGCCCAGTAGGCGGCGTTGTTGACGTGATCGAGGGTGTCGAAGTCGACCCGCCGGAGCTGCCACTGATGATGGTGGGAGGGGCGGCCCGACACCGCGGCGGGCTTGGGGTTCCGTTGTCGAGCCGACGCCGTTCGGCCGTCGGCGGCCCCGGCGTAGAGGTCGAGGAACTGGGGCGTGAGTCGGATCGGTTGACCGGTCCGGGTGTCGACGCAGACCCACAGGGTGGCCACCTCGTAGCGGGCACCCAACCGCCCCCGGACCGCCAGACGACGTTCGGCCCAACGCTTGCCCAGACCGGAGCAGAAGGTGTGGAAGGTCAGCGGTTCGTAGAGCCGGGCTGGTTCGAGTTCGTCGACGACGGTGGACCGCACCACCCAGCCCGGATCGTCGTCGAGCCCGGCGTCGGTGGTGTCGTCATTGGACACGTCCTGGCAGTACCGAGTCAGCGCATCGAGCCGGAGCCGACCCGAAGGATCGACGTCACCGAGCCGGACCTTGCGCTCGGAGCCGAAAATCCGCCCATCCCGAGGCGGGGTGAGCGGCCGGTACTCCGGGAGATGATCCTGCAACGATCGACCGTCGGACACAGCTCAGGACCCTAGCGCCGAACACCATCGGCCATACATCGAGGCCGGTCGGGAAAATCATTTGACAAGCCGGCTGATCCATAGTTTCGTTATGAAACCGGGGGGACCGCTGCGTTCTCGCCTGTTCAACCAAGAGAAGTCGGAAAACAAGCCGGAAAGGAAGGGAAATGTTGCTTCAGATTCTTCAGCACACACTGTCCCAGCTTCTGGCTCAGGCGCGTACCGATGTCCGCACCGTACCCGTGGCGTTGACCACGGACGGCCGCATTGTGCCCATCGGCGCCACCCACGCTGACCGGCTCATCACCGGCAAGGTGCGTCACAGCCACGGGTACGGCAACAAGGCCTACGGGATCGTCATGACTTGGCTCGGCCGTTGTACCGCCGTCATGACGGATACCGACGGCCCGACCACGGCCAACGGTGGATTCACCGAGTTCGGCCCGGCCGGAACCTCCCAGCCCTCGAGGTCTGCGAAGACGTAACACAGAGTCATCGCAGAACCGTCGCAGCCGCTGGGAGCACACCCAGCGGCTCTTTCGCTTTTGGCCGAAGACGACAGCCAGGAAGGAGCACAGCAAAGAGATGAAGACCTAACCGCCGAGAACGAAGTCGAGGCCATTCGGTGCCTCACAAGAAGGACGACACAATGACCATCACCAGTGTGTGGATACACAAAGACAGAGACCGTGCAGTCGATGAAGGCCTGTTCGAAGACGATGCAGTGGCCGAGGAGACCTGGGCCCGGCATGCAGCCTGCCGGACGGTCGACAATGCCACCGACCTGTTCTTCTCCGAAGAGGTCGGCGACATCATCGCCGCCAAGCGGATCTGCGCCGAGTGCGCCGTCATCGCCCCATGCCTCGAAGGCGCCATCCGGCGTCGGGAGCCATGTGGCGTCTGGGGTGGTCAGCTGTTCGACGACGGTCAGATCATCACCCGGAAACGGCGGCGGGGGCGGCCGCCCAAGGTCCCCCGGCCGGAGGATCAGCTGCCCGAGGTTCCGATCCCGGATCACCTGCAGCGGCTGATCGCCTGAGGACGGCATGATCGGCGTTCTCGGGCCAACTCATACCCTGCTACGGCCATGCGCCCCCGATCTCCGAATCCGGAGATCGGGGGCGTTCACGATTTCGGGCAGCCACCGGATTGCCGGGAATGCAGTACCGGCCTCGTCGGTTTGCTTGGGTATCCTGCGAGGAGACCGACACAGTAGATCATGTCCTCACATCCCGGCACCGACGAAGCGACCACTCCCGAATCCCCCGATGCGTCGGGCGCCCGAGCGTCCGGCCTGAACAGTTTCCATGTGGTGCTGGCCGTGCTGGCCATGGCCGCCACCGGACTCGTGGCGGTGCTCGCCGGTACCTTCTCCGACGGCTCGAGTGACGCCGCCACCGGCTACGCCACCATCCCGTTCACCACCGTCGACGGCGGGACGGGAACGCTGGCCGAGTACCAGGGTGAGCCGATGGTGGTGAACTTCTTCGCCTCCTGGTGTCCTCCGTGTCGGGCCGAGCTTCCCGACTTCGAGGCGGTCAGTCGGGAAAACCCCGTCGTGACCTTCGTCGGTGTCAGCCACGACCTCGACGAAACGTCGTGGCGTTCGCTGGTTGAGGAGGTCGGCATCAGCTATGACACCGTGTATCAACCCGGCACCGAGATCTGGACCGAGTTGGGTGGTCGAGCCATGCCCACAACGGTCTTCATCTCGGCCGACGGTGAACTCCTGGAGTCCCACGCCGGGCTGCTCACCGCCGACCGCCTCCAACAGCTGATCGACGAACTCCTGCTATGACCTACAACGCCCACGACGGAAAACACTGATCGACGCCATGGACGCACTCTTCGACCCCCGCGCCTTCGCCCTGGGCATGATCGCCCTGATCAACCCCTGCGGGTTTGCCCTGCTTCCGGCCTACCTCGGCTTCTTTCTCGGCCTCGATGACGAGGCCGACGGTCAGCGCTCGATCGCGGTGGCCCTCAGTCGGGCCCAGAAGGTGGGATTGTCCATGTCGGCCGGTTTCCTGGCCGTCTTCGCCGTACTCGGCTTGTTCCTGGCCGGCACCCTCACCGCACTGAACGAGTCGGGCTGGCTGCCGCGGCTGACCATCGGCATCGGACTGGGCCTGGTCGCCCTCGGCGTGGCCATGGCCGCCGGTTTCCAACCTGTGGCCCGTATCCCCAAGCTCAACAAGGGTGGCGGGAGTCGATCGGTGACCTCGATGTTCCTGTTCGGCGTGTCCTATGCCGTGGCCTCGCTGAGCTGCACCATCGGCATCTTCCTGGGCACCATCGGCACCTCGACCAGCGGGGCCACCTTCGCCGAACGGTTGGGCAAGTTCATCTCCTACGCCATCGGCATGGGGTTGCTGGCCACCGTGCTCACCCTGGCCGTGGGCTTCGGGAAGAAGGGGCTGGTCAACCGGTTCCGGCAGCTCCTACCCAAGATCAATTTCATCTCCGCCATTATTCTCGTCGTGGTCGGCGTCTATGTCGCCCTCTACGGCATCTGGTCCCAACAGATCTTCTCCGACCCGGCATCGGTGACTCCGTGGATCGATTCGGTGGTCACCACCGCCGAAGGCTGGCAGGGCTCGATGGTGGGTTGGCTGGACGGCGATGTCAATCTCGGCGGTCTCCTGGCGGAACCCATCCGGCGAACCAGCGTGCTGGGCTGGGGCTTCCTGCTCATCAACATCCTCGTGGCCGGCGCCGGATTCGTCGCCTCTCGTGCCGGATCGTCGACCGACCGGTCCGATCACGACCAGGCATCGCCCCTCGGGGTGTAGGCGGCGGCTCACCATGGACGGCCACCCCGATCGCAGCCTCAGTTTCCCCCAGGTCCTGGATCAGACCGGGGTGGAGGAGCATCTGCAGCTCGGCAGCCGGATCGGATTCTGCGCCTACCACGGGGGTAACCTCGAACGGCATACCGAGATCATCGCCGCCGAGGCGGCTCGCCTCTCCGGTGCCTCGTACTATGCCGTGGTTCAGCCCGACGGTATGCGGTACCACGTCTCATCGACCAAGGTCGACCCATCGTCCTCGGAGCGGTTCTCGACCTTCATGGACCATTGCGATGTGATCGTCACCGTGCACGGCTACGGCCGGCGGGGCCACTTCACCAGCCTGCTCTGCGGCGGCGGCAATCGTGGCCTGGCCACCCATGTGGGCGACCAGCTCCGCTCCACCCTCCCCGCCTACCGAACCATCGATGATCCGGAGCGAATTCCGTCCGGCCTGCGCGGTCTGCACAGCAGGAACCCGTGTAACCTCCCCCGCAAGGGGGGCATGCAGCTCGAGCTTCCACCCCGGGTGCGCGGCCTTTCGCCGCTGGCCCGGCACTGGCCCGGTCCCCGCGGCCGCTTCCCCCATGTGAGCCTGCTCATCGACGCCCTGGCCACAGCGGCGGCCACCTGGCCCCTGGCCCGCTGATCGGCCGGCCCCCGCCGATCCGCCCACTCCCACCCCAATGCCGAAAGTGGGTGAAACCGGTCAGTTCTGACCGATAGCGCCCACATTCGACCGGGGGTGTGGGGATCAAGTCACGTTCGGACGGTGTTTGGCCGGAGGCCAAACTCAAGCCGTCCTCGGCCGTCGGCAGGAGCACCGTCTCGCCGTACTAGTTTCAAGTTCAGACGATGTTTGGCCGGAGGCCAAACTCAAGCCGTCCTCGGCCGTCGGCAGGAGCACCGTCTCGCCGTACTAGTTTCAAGTTCAGACGATGTTTGGCCGGAGGCCAAACTCGGGTCGGCGAGCACCGTCTCGCCGTACTAGGGTTTGATGGTGGAGTTTCGAATCTTTACCGAACCCCAACAGGGAGCCAGCTACGAGGATCTCCTGGCCGTGGCTCTGGCGGCGGAGGCGGGCGGGTTCGGGGGCTTCTTCCGATCCGACCACTATCTCAAGATGGGCAGTGTCGACGGCTATCCGGGACCGACCCATGCCTGGGTGACGCTGGCCGGGTTGGCCCGGGAGACCAGGACCATTCGGATCGGCACGCTGGTCAGTCCGGTCGGCTTCTACCGACCGGGCCCGTTGGCCATTGCCGCCGCCCAGGTCGATGCCATGAGCGGAGGACGGCTCGACTTCGGTTTCGGGACCGGATGGTTCGAGGCCGAGCACCAGGCCTACGGACTGGACTTCCCGCCGCTGGGTGCCCGGTTCGATCGCTTCGAGGAGTACCTGGAGCAGATTCACGGCTTGTGGACCACGCCGGAGGGTCAGACCTTCAGCCACGAAGGACGGTTTCACAGCTTCGTCGAGTCGCCGGCTCTACCGAAGCCGGCTCAACGGCCTCATCCCCCGATCATCATCGGGGGCCGGGGCCGCAAACGCACGCCGGCCATGGTGGCCCGGTACGCCGCCGACTTCAACCTGCCCTTCACCCCATTGGAGGAGATCCGGCCGGCCATAGAGCGGGTGGAGAAGGTGTGCCTGGACCGGGGCCGGAATCCGAACGAGATCGTGAAATCAGCCACACTCGCCCTCTGTCTCGGGGCCGGCGACGCCGAGGTGAAGCGTCGAGCCAAGGCCATCGGCCGTGACCCCGACGAGCTTCGGGTCAACGCCCTGGCCGGAACCACCGACGAGGTGTTGACCAAGCTCGGCCAGTACGCCGAGGCCGGTATCCAGCGCATGTACCTGCAAATCCTCGATCTCGGCGACCTCGATCACATCGCCATGGCCGGCGCCGACCTCATCGGAAAGCTCGACTGAGGGTCCACCTCACCGACCGCAAGGCAAGAGGATCCCGAACCCGAGCCTGCGGTCCCCCGGTTCAGGGCGAAAGGCGATAGCGACGCCAGATCGGC
Organism: Acidimicrobiales bacterium; assembly: GCA_024638815.1. Taxonomy (GTDB): domain Bacteria; phylum Actinomycetota; class Acidimicrobiia; order Acidimicrobiales; family SZUA-35; genus JAHELU01. Next base: position 71,464 of record JAHEJM010000006.1, read on the forward strand.
TTGCCCTGCCCGTCCACCTCGGGCGACACATGATACCGGATGCGATCATGGAGCCGGTTGGGTCGACCCTGCCAGAACTCGACGGTGTGGGGCACGATGCGCCACCCTCCCCAATGTGGAGGCCTCGGAACTTCGTCGGGAAACCGGGTTTGGGCTTCCTGGTACCAGTTGTCGATGACACCACGATCAGCCACCGGCAGACTTTGACGGGAGGCCCACGCCCCGAGCTGGGCGCCCCGAGGCCGCAACGACCAGTACTCGTCGGACTCGGCCTCGGGCACCTGCTCCACCGTGCCGGCCACCACCACCTGCCGCCGCAGCTCCAGCCAACCGAAGGTCAGGCAGGCCAGCGGGTGGGCGGAAAGATGCTCAGACTTGAAACTGGTGTAGTTGGAGTAGAAGGTGAAGCCGCGGTCCACGCTCTTCAGCAGCACATACCGTGACCAGGGCTGACCGTCATCGTCAATGGTGGCCAGCACCATGGCATTGGGTTCGGTCACGTCGGCGTCGACGGCGGCGTGAAGCCATCGGTCGAACTGGACAAGCGGATCGGGATCGAGATCCGGGGCGTCGATTCCCGCCGTCTCATACTCCAAGCGCATTCGGGCCAGATCGGCCATGGTCGCTACTCTCCCTTGTCATGATGGACGGCGCCGTCGACTCAGCCCCCGGAGGGACGTGACTCGGCCGGAGCATCCGTGCGATCGAACTCGTCCGCCACATCCTTATAGGTCAAGACCTGGTCCCGCAGTTTTTCGTCGGCCGCCATTTCGGCATTGGCCCATCGCATGAAGATGACAAAGATGACGCCCCACAGGAAGAAGCCACCCACGATCTTCATGATCACACCGGCCGCACTCTGATCGCTCATGACGTCGATTCCCCACAGCCGCTCCGGCACGTCGTAGTGGCGGTAGACCACGCCCTCGGCGAAGATCAGCCAGCCGCTGGGCACGGTGGGCACGATGGACATACAGAACAGATAGATGCACTGACCCAGCGGGGCGATCCGCCACTCCCGAATCGGGGACGCCACCGGCATCCACATGAGCAGGCCGGAGGCGAAGATCATCAGATGAAGGCCGAAGTGGATGGCCCCGCTCTCATACGACAGGCGAACCAATACCGACCAGTGCAGGAACACGGTCAGGGCGTTGAACAACAGGCCCGCCACCACCGGACGGGTGCCGGTCCGCAGCAACCGCCAAAGACGGGATTCGGGCGTTAGGACCAGCTCGAACAGCCATCGAGGCGTGGCCAACAGGAACATCCCAGGCACCAGCATGGACAGGGCCAGATGCTGGAGCATGTGCACGAAGTAGAGATGCTGCTCGGCGATCTCGTGGATCGGCCAGTCCGACACCGTCCACATGCCGAGCACGGCGGCGATGAACCAGCCGGTTTGGGACCGGGTGATGGGCTCGTAACCGGCGGCCACCGCCTTGGGCTGGAGAACCTTGGCCGTATACCAACCAAGCGCAATGGCTCCGATGATAAGGGTCCACACCTCGATATGGGCCACGAACGGCACCGATGCGGCTACCACTTGTACCTGGAGGGGCATTGGAACCTCCCTGTCGGGAGAGGAGAGAAACGATCAGGCAAACATGTCAAAGGCGAAGAAGACGACCACGTAGACCGACATCGCCACCACCAACGATCCACCGAAGGCCCAGGCGAACAACCGGCCGTTGAGGATCTTGAGATCGAAGTAGAGGTGCATGAAGGCCCCGGCCACCAGCAGGAACTTCACGGTCATCATGACCAGCAGCGGAAGCCAGAGGGCGACACCCTCCAAACCGAGGTAGGACCAGGCCACCTCCAGGCCGGTGAGCACGAACAGGGCGACGAACACCAGCCAATACTGACGCTCGGTGGGATGGACGCCGTGGTCGTCGTGTCCGTGGCCGACGTGGGTGTCGGTGGATGTATCGGCGTGAAGCTGGGTATCGGCAGCCATCGAGAGAACTCCTACGGGATCAGATAGACGATCGTGAAGATGAGCACCCACACGATGTCGACGAAGTGCCAGTACAGGCCGACCAGCTCCACCGTCTCGGCTCGGTCCGAGCGCAGCTTGCCCCGGAACGCCATGTACACCAGTGACAGCAACATGAGGATGCCGCCGGTGACGTGGGCGCCGTGGAAGCCGGTCAGCGTGTAGAACGCCGAGCCGAACAGGTTGCCGGTGTAGGTCAGACCTTCACGGTAGAAGGCGGTGAACTCGTACACCTGGCCGGCGATGAAGATGGAGCCCAGCAGGGCAGTGGCCGAGAGCCAGATCTTGTTCTGGCCGTTGTCCTCCACGGTGGCCTTGTGGGCCAACACCATGGTCAGCGACGACATCAGCAGGATGAACGAGCTGGCCGAGGTGAAGGGAATGTCGTACATGGGCTCGACCGACTGGGACTCGGCGAACTCCTGTATCAACTCGGCCGGCATGGTCGAGGTCACCAGCGGGTTGCCGGCGACGACCTCGGTGACGAACCGGGCTTTGGACAGCAAGTAGGTGGAGATCAGTGCACCGAAGAGCAGACACTCCGAGCCCAGGAAGAGCCACATGGCCAGCTTCATGTTGGACAGGCCGAGGCTGGTGCGATGACCGCCGTGGGCGTCGTCGTGATCGTCGAGGGCCGTCGCCAGGTAGCTGTTGGCGACGGGGCGGTTGTCGAGAGCGGCCACGTCGGTCATCAGACGGTCTCCAGTTCGTGATCGTGATCGTGATGATCGTCGATGTCGAGGTCGTCGGCCGGTTCCAGGGCCCAGCCGTACAGGGCGACGAGCATCAGGATGACGGCGGGCACGATCAGCCACAGATTGAAGATCAACCCATAGCCGAGGATGGGAATACTGAACGCCAGCATGATCGGCCAGTACGAGGGAGCCGGCAGATGCACACCCTCACCGTTTCCGGGCTGGGCGATCTCGTCGCCGGTGTGAACCTGGCGCAGCGTACCGTTCTCATCCTTCTGATACTTGCGATGCCAGAAGTCATCGAGTTGGGTGACGACCGGATCGACGTCGAAGTTGTGCTCGGGGGTGGGCGACTGGATCGACCATTCGAGCGACCGAGAGTCCCACGGATCGGGACCGACATCGGGCCGGGCGGCGGCCCTCCAGTTCCGGTAGGAGACGGCAGCGTTGAACAGGACCATCAGGGTGCCGATGCCGAGAATGAACGAACCAAAGGTGGACACCGCATTCCACAGGTTGAAGCCCTGGGCGTCGGCGTAGGTGTGCATGCGGCGGGGCATTCCCTGCAGCCCGAGGATGTGCTGGGGGCCGAAGGTCAGATTGAAGCCCACGACCATGGTCCAGAAATGCACTTTGCCGATCTTGTCGTTCAGCTTGTAGCCAAAGGCCTTGGGCCACCAGAAGTACATGCCGGCCACGAATCCGAAGAAGGCGCCGCCGAAGAGCACGTAGTGGAAGTGGGCCACGATGTAGTAGGTGTCGGTCTGCTGGGTGTCATGGGCGGCCAGCGAATGCGACACTCCGGACAGCCCGCCGATGGTGAACTGGGTGACCAGGGCTATGGCGAACAGCATCGGGGTGTTGAGGGTCAGCCGTCCGCCCCACAGGGTGGCCAACCAGTTGAGGATCTTCACGCCGGTGGGCACGGCGATGAACATGGTGGCCAGCGTGAACGCCGTGACCGACAGCGGTCCGATACCGGCCACGAACATGTGGTGGGCCCACACGCCGAAGCCCATGAAACCGATGGCGATCCCCGAGAACACCATGAACGGGTAACCGAAGATGGGCTTGCGGGCGAAGGTGGGAATGACTTCGGAGACGATACCGAAGGCGGGCAGGATCATCAGATACACCTCGGGGTGACCGAAGATCCAGAACAGATGCTGCCACAGCAACGGATCGGCGCCCTGCTCCACGTTGAAGAAGTTGGCTCCGAAGAGCCGGTCGGTCGAGAGGAGGACCTGGGCCACGGTGAGAACCGGGATGGCCAGCAGCAACAGGAACTGGGTGACCAGGGTCATCCAGGTGAAGACCGGGACCTTCATCATCGACATGCCCGGGGCCCGCATGTTGAGCACTGTGGTGATGAGGTTGACCGAACCGGTCAGCGAACCAATACCCACGATCAGCAGACCGATGTTCCAGAAGTCGATACCGGGCGTCGGCGAATAGGCGATCCCGTTGTTGGGGGCGTAGTTGAACCAACCCCCGTCGGCGCCTCCGCCCAGGAACCATGACGTGTTGAGCATCAGGCCACCGAAGAAGAAAATCCAGAAGCTGAAGGCATTGATGCGGGGAAAGGCCACGTCTCTGGCCCCGACTTGAAGGGGTAGGAGGTAGTTGGCAAAGGCGGCACCTACCGGCATCACGACCAGGAAGATCATGACCGTACCGTGCATGGTGAAGATCTGGTTGTAGGCGTCGGCCGACAGGAACTGGCTGTCGGGCACGGCGAGCTGAATCCGGATCAGCAGGGCGGCCACGCCACCGATGACAAGGAAGAACAGCGCGGCAGTGCCGTACATGATGCCGATCTTCTTGTGGTCGACGGTGGTCAACCAGTTGACAAGCCCGGCAGGGTTTCGGGGCCGGGTGTAGGCCCCGAGAGGACGTTCAACCTTGGTCGACGTTCCTTCCGGTAGGGCGAGTGGTTCTTCGATAATGGCCATGAGTTTCGTGTGCTCCTGGTCAGTCGAGGGTGGCCAGGTAGGCAACCACCTGGTCGAGTTCTTCGTCGGTCAATTGGGGGAACGCCAACATGCCTCGGCCCACCCCGGTTTCGGGATCGACGTCGGAGGACATGGCCTTCAGCCCGGGGGCGTTGGCCACCCATTGTTTGAGCAGCGCCGTATTCAGGCGGTAGTCGTCCCGGGTCTCCGGGGTCTTGGCCAACTCCGGGATCTGGAGATAGTCGGACACCTCGAGGGCATCGTCGGCCGCCGTGGTGCCTTCACCTTCGTAGACCGAGAAGATGCTGCCGGCGAACGTGGTCCGGGTGGCGAAGTGGGTGAGGTTGGGCGCCGCACGCGATGCCAGCGGGACATTGCTGGCATAGTCATCGGGGTACTCGAGCTCGCCGTCGTCGATGACATGGCAGCTGATGCACTGGTTCTGGAAGACGGTACGACCGGCCAGGGCCTCCTCGTCGGTCGGCACCTCGGCCTGTTGCTGCTGGTTCTCGAACCAGGCCTGATAGTCGGCCGGCTCGAGGGCGATGACCGACATCCGCATACGGGCATGGGAGAGGCCACAGTACTCGGTGCACCATCCCACGTATTTGCCGGGGTTGTCGGCCTCCAACGACCAGGTGTGCCAGCGGCCGGGCACGGTGTCACGTTTGCCGTTGAGCCGGGGGATCCAGAATGAGTGGATGACGTCCCGGGAGGTCAGCACCAGGTCGACCTGCTCGCCGGCCGGGACCACCATCTCATTGGCCGTAGCCACATCGTCGGGGTCGAGAATGAACTGGACCGGGAGTTCCCAGTCGTCGTCGTTGACCTCGCCGTCGCCGTTGGCGTCGATGATGAAGCCGTCGCCGTCGACGTCGTAGCGGAACTCCCACCACCACTGCTGACCGATCACCATGACATCGAGTTCATCCGGCTCGTTCGTCTCTTCCAGAAACCAGATGGTGTTGACCACGGGAATGGCGATGACGGCCAGGATCACCGCCGGGAGGATGGTCCAGGTCAATTCGACCTTGGTGTTGCCGTGGATCTGCTCGGGAAGGTCGTTGGGATCGAAATCCTCGTCCTTGACCCGGTTACGGATCGACAGGACGATGCCGCCACCGACGACGGCAAGGAAGACGACCCCCATCACGTACCAGATGGGCATCATCAGGTTGTCGATGGCCTCGGCCTTGGGGCCTCGAGGCTCAAAGGTGTTGAGCGGCTTGTCGTCGGAGCAGGCGGCGAGGATCAGGACCAGGGTGGACACCAGGGCGGCCTTGACCGCCGGCCGGCCGAAACGTCGCCGTGAGACCGCGACGGTCGAATGATCGGAACGAGAACCCATGAACTCTTTCCCGTAGGTGGACTGATTTGTCAGTTCTGTGGTCGGTTGTGGGGGAGTTGGCACTTCAGACGTCGACATGAAAGGTGTGGGGGGAGAATCCGCTGGGAATCTCCACGCAAACTTAGTGGGGTGACCGGTTCCGGGCACTATCCGGCGCCCTCCTCGATCATGGCCCCTTCCTCGGAGTGCTCGCCCTCGTCGCCGTGAGGGAACTCGCGCTCACCGTTGACCGCTCCGATGATGCCTCCGGCAAGGGTGGCCACCGCTCCGAATGCGACCAGGGCCGAGACCACCGAGCGGGGCAGCTTCAGTTTGGCCGAGGCCACGGCAGCCCCGAAGACGAAGCTGGCGGCGAGTACCGCCATCACCACCGACCCGGTCTTGGACACGGTCAGGAAGACCCGGGACAGACCGAGAACCACGACGGCAATGCCGAGTAGGGCCAGGATCGGAACCTCGAACGGTGACAGCATGCGGGACCGGATGACCGAGTTGACCTCGGCGTCACCGGTGGCACGGTCCGACCATGCCAGAGCCGTCCATTCCAGCGTGGTGACGGCGATGACCACGATGCCGAGGATGAGAAAGGCCTGGCTGACGGCGACGCCCACGGCCATGCAGGCCAGGCCGAAAGCGGCCAGGGGACCCCAGTAGCTCGGTTTGGTCGGCGGTCGTACGGCCAGGGCCCGGTCCACTCCGACCACTGCGGCCATGTCCTCGGCGTTTCCCTCCCGGGTGGCAATGCTGACCACGGCCAGCAATAGGGCGACCAGAGCGACCCCAATGAGAATTGAGTAGCCGACGTGGTCACCAACCCCGCCTTTGTAACCCAAGCCGAGGGTGCCGACGATGTCTCCCCCGCTGGACAGCCCGTAGACGATGGCCCCGAGATAGGCGAACAGTGCGACAAACAATAAGTTTCGTGATCCCCAAGTGAACATCGTGTACCTACTTCATGATGTAGATGACGTACCACATGACGCCATAGAGGGCTACGGTCACGGTCCAGAAGATGGCCATACTCAGCACACCTTCGAACTGGCGGCTGTTGTAGTCGCCGCCCAGGGTGCGCAGGGCCGTCATCGCCGCGTACATCATGGCGGCGATCATCATCACGATGTGGGTCCCGATGATGGCGTAGAACAGGACCCCCCGAGGATCGGCGGCGATCTCGATCTCCATGATGGTGAACAGGTAGGCGGTCTGGGCGATGAAGGCGAAGCCGAACAGCAGCGAAAGGGCGAAGGCCAGGTAGGCGTTGCCGTTGTCGTTCTTGCGCACGGCATAGAGGGCCCACCAGATGGTGATGACCGAGAAGGCCAGGGTCACGCCCATGAAATTCGGCTGGGTGAGCGGGATGTCCACCCCGTCGGGGAGCCAGCGTTCACCGGTGGAGATGACGTCGGCACGTTGGGCGATGTACACCGACAACAAGCCGACGAAACCCATCGCCATGGCCGCCGACACCAGGGAGACGGCCAACACCAGCAGCCGAGGCCGGGCGACCTCGGGTGGTGTGATCTCGCTCGGGATGAGGTCGTGGGAATGGGTTACGACGGCCATCAACCTTCCTCGTCTCTAGTGTTATCGCCGGGTTCGGCCGGAGCGGATTCAGCATCCTCGGACTCGGCGTCGCCGGATCCGGAACCTCCGGACTCGGACCGCAGACCGTCGTAGGCCAGCTCGCCGTGGGCCAGCGGGGTGGCCGAGACCACAACCGGCGGGGCCGGGAAATTGCCCAACGGTGGAGGCGACGGGGCGGCCCATTCCAGGGTCGTTCCCGACCATGTGTCGCCGCTGGAGCCGGCTGGTTTGCGGCTCACCACGGAGCCGACCAGACCAAGTGCGATCACGGCGACGGCGCCGAGCAGCAGGGCCACACCGATGGTGGCCACCACCCCGAACACCTGGAGGGAACCCTCGCTGGTGTCGACCAGCTCGGGGTATTGGGGCTGGTCGGCGATTCCGGCGGCCAATTCACCCACGGCCCAGATGACGGAGCCGGCGGCGGCCAGGGCGATGGCAAACAGGGCGGGCGAGGCGGCCGAGGATCGACCGAACAGCTTGCTCGACCAGTGCTGGAGGGCGGCGATGACGCCGACCACAACGGCCCCCACCACCAGGGCCGTGACCGCTTCGTGGAAGGTGGTGCCGTTGAGGACCAGGCTGTTGGTCATATCGACCGAGTCGGGGAACAGCGAGTCGAAGAAGCCCATGATGGGCTCGACCAGACCGAGGAGTTGTACCAACGTGGCCGCCAGAAGCAACAGCCCCGACAGCAGGGCTCCGGCCAGCGCCGGATTGACCGAGATCGAGCCGGAACGAAGGCTGTCGCCGGCGAGGGCCAAGGTGCCCAGCACCGGCAGTACCACCGCCAGTAGGCCAAGGACCAGCACGGCGTTGTTGTAGTCGATGGTGCGGATCGAGGCCATACCGACCAGGTGGGGGCCAAACGTCAGCAGGCCGAACACCGTGAGCAGTGCCATCACGGTCCGGTGGAGTCGCACCGGGACACCGGTATGGACACCGATCATGTCGACGGCCATGCCGAGTACGGGAATGGTCAGCCAGTAGATGGCCGGGGCCCGGGTCACACCGTCGAGTACACCGACCAGCACCTCACTCTGCTCGATGGGCAGATGCTGATAGCGGATGTTGAGGGCAGCCAACAACAGCTCGGCCAACGTGATGGGGAGGCTGAACAGCCCGACCAGTGAGAAAACGAAATAGCTCCAGCTGGTGAAGGGCACCCGCTCGGTGGTCATACCAATCGTGCGAGCCCCGAGTACGGTCGATGCCAGGATCACCAGCCCCCAGATGATGGCGCCGACCATCATGGCCAGCGACGCCGCCCACAGCACTACGAAGTCCCCACGGCCGCCACCGGGCCCGCCGTTGAGCAGGTAGTCGACGATGAGCAGGCCGGCCCCAAGCAGCCAGGTCCAGAAGGCGCCGGCGGCACCGCGGGCGAAGGCCAGGCTGGAGGCGCCGATCTGGAGGGGAACAAGGTAGATGCCGATACCAAGCAGGATCGGAACCAGACCACCGAAGATCATCAGCTCGCGGCTGAGCGACCAGATCTGGGTGAACTCATCGGGGTCACGGGCGATCTGGAAACCGAGTCCGTCGACCGACTCGTAGGAGGCGACCAGGGCCAAGACGAGCGACGTCACCAGGAACAGCACGCCGCCCCCGATGAACAATCGGCCGACCGGCTTGTGATCGGATACCCCGAGCCATCCGTCGATGGTGGTCGGCGTGGCCCCCGGGGCCCCTGATACCGCCGCCACTCCTCTAGCTGTGTCTGGGCGAGATTCTGTTAAAGCCATAGATCTATGTCGAACCCTGTTCGTGCCGTCCTGTGGTGACAGGTACTGCTGCCGGGTGGAGGCGACCACAAGCCTGGTCGACCTGCGCCACGCCCCATCCCTCGGCCGTGATTATGCCAGCCGTGCGGTCACGTACTGTAACCGCCCCCGAGCCTAGTGTTTCCTGGAGCCTTGATCATTCAACATGCCGTCACATTTCGGTACATCTCGGTGAAGTTCCCGCTGCCTGTGGTTTTGACCCTCTCCGGTGCGTCTCGTCGTGGTACGTCCCTTTCCCTCGATGACCCCTGCTGATCTCATCGGACGAGCTGATCGACGGCCATGGCGGCGAACAACACCGTCAGGTGGGTGATGGAGAAGGCAAAGTAGCGAATCGACTGCTTCTTCTGCTGCTCCCGGTCGGTGAGACCCAGGAGGCGGACTGCGCCACCGGTGAAGGCCACGCCCAGCACCATGGCCACGGTGAAATAGATCCAGCCCATGTCGGCCACATACCAGAACACCAGGGTCAGGGCCCAAACCACCACCGAGTAGGCGATGATCTGGCGGACCGCAGCCTGGTGACCCTCGACCACGGGCAGCATGGGCACATCGGCGGCCGAGTAGTCGTCCTCGTATTTGATGGCCAGGGCCCAGAAATGGGGCGGGGTCCAGAAGAAGATGACGGCGAACAAGACGATGGCGGGCAAGCCGACGGTGTTGGTGACCGACGACCAGCCGATCAGCACCGGCACCGCACCGGCAGCCCCACCGATGACGATGTTCTGGGTGGAGGTGCGCTTCAACCAGATCGTGTAGACGACTACGTAGAAGGCGCAGGCGGCCAGGGCGAGCAGGGCTGACAGGAGATTGACGAAGGCGGCGAGCCAGATGAAGGCAAGGGTCTCCACGGCCACGGCAAAGGCCAGGGCTTCGGGCGGCGACACCTCACCGGTGACCAGTGGCCGTCCTTTGGTCCGGTTCATGACGGCATCGATGTCACGATCGATGTACATGTTGAAGGCGTTTGCCCCGCCTGCGGCCAGGGCGCCGCCGACCACCGTGTTGATGATCAACAGCAGCGATGGCATTCCCCGATTGGCCACGATCATCGGCGGCACCGTGGTCACCAGTAACAGCTCGATGATCCGGGGCTTGGTCAGGGCCACGAAGGCCAGAGCCCGAGTACGTGCAGGAGCAGCAGTAAGCACCAGGCCCAAGGGTAACCGGATGCAGCCGTCGTCGAGGCATCCGGGTGTTGCAGTTTCGCCAGGAGGCCGCGGGTGCGGCCGATTGGCGATCGGTTGTGCGACCGCGGCTTTTTGTCGCCGGCGGCCGACAGGGGGGATACGTTGAAATCGTGAGCCCCAACAGTTATCAACGCCTGGTCCTGTGGGTGGGCGCGCTGCTCGCCCTGATCGTTCTCACCGGCGCCGGTGTCCGCCTGGCCGAGGCCGGGCTTGGTTGTGAGGACTGGCCCAACTGCCATGAAGGCGAACTCGCCCCCAGCAACTCGGTGCCGGGATGGATCGAGTTCGGCAATCGGCTGCTGTCCGGCGTTGTCGGTCTCGGTTGCGTGGCCGCCGTGTGGGGCGCCTATCGCCGGTTGCCTCGGCGGCGGGATCTGACCCTCTTGGCCTGGGGGCTGGTGGCCGGCTCGGCAGCACAGATCCTCCTGGGGCGGTTCATCATCGTCATGGACCTTCATCCCATCGCCGTCGGCGGCCACTTCGTGTTGTCGATGCTGATGCTGTGGAACGTCGTGGTGCTGTGGATTCGTTCCGGCTTGGACGAGGTACCGATCACCGAGCCGGCTGTCGATCAGCGGCTCCTGGTCCACGGCCGTGCGCTGGTGGCCCTGGCCGGGCTTGTGGTGGTGCTTGGAGTGGCCGTGACCGGAACCGGCCCCAACAGCGGGGACGCCCGGGCCGAGCGCCTGGCCTTCGACTTCACCACGATCGCCCGCACCCACGCCGCCTCGGTCTGGCTGTTCCTGGCCATCCTGGTGGTCTTCGCCCTGGCCGTGGTCCGCCTACGGGCCGACGGGCGATCGCTGCCCACCCTGCCGGTTCAGGGCGGCAGGGCCATGACCGCCGATCGGCTGGCTCGGTGGTTGGTGGGAGCGGTGGTGGCCCAGGGAGCGGTGGGCTACATCCAGTACCTGAACGGAGTCCCACCGATACTGGTTGAGGTCCACGTGCTGGGTTCGATCGTGGTCTGGGTGCTCACCCTGTTGACCTACCTCAGCCTGTATCGGCGTCGGTCAGGGAATATCCCGGCTGGCGTCGAAGAAGCAGTACAAGCGGTGTAGTAGCTGCTGGAGTGAGATCCAGACCACTGTCTCCACGATCTGGGCCGGGGTCAGCACGTTGACCGCAGTGTCCACCGTGATCTCGTTCACTTCGGACGGGCTGGGTGACCCGACCTTGGCCAGCATGACGGCTGCCGCCTGTTCACTGGTCAGGCCGGGGGGAAGCACTGCGGTTTCCGGCGCCTCGGTGGCGAAGCGGCTGACGGCGGCCATGACCCTCGGGTCGATCTCGGGAGCCAACTTCTCGGTGAGCTGTACCGCCTCGGCGGTCAGCACGTCATCGTCGACAACCCGGGCGTAGACGAGGCCCACGAGACACTTCGCCCCCAACCCGAGTTTCGTCAGCTCGGGATCGAGGTTGTCCCGCAGTGCGGTGGCGATGGCCCGCACCGCCCGATTGTGCTGCAGGCTGGCCAGGATGGGGAACGAATGACCGACATCGGCCTCGAGAGTGAGCAGGGCCGGGGCAATCCGACCCGACATGCCCCTGGTCCACTGTCGTTCCTTGCGTATGGCTCCCGGAGCCTGCCGGATGACCCGCAGGTAGGTTCCGAGCGAGTCCTGAGGTACCTGGAGATACCCGGCGACATGGTCGCCACCGTTGCCGTTGCCACGGGAGCGGGGCAACGGTCGGAGAGGGCGACCTTCGGTGAGATCGATCTCGTCCAATTCCTCG
>JAHEJM010000162.1 GCA_024638815.1 Acidimicrobiales bacterium
TCGGCCTCCGGTGGGCCGAACGGGGCGATGCGGGGGTTGGAGTAGGGGCCGGCGGTGTCCCAGCCGTCGGCCGGTTTGATGCGGGTGGCGGCGTCGGGCTCGACCAGGATGACGTAGAGATCGTCGTCGGGGTCGATCTCGACCACACCGAAGTCCGAGTCGATGTCGTCGGGGCCGAGCTGGTAGCGCTCGATGACGGCCTCGAGGCTGGGCGGCCCCTCGGGGGCCTGGATGGTGACCATGACCTTGGTCATCGTGGTCTCCTCGTGGATGTGGTGAGCCGATCATAGACCGGGACCGGGCGCTCGTCGCAGCCACCCGGTCCCGGTCCTCTTCGGTGTGGGACGTTTCGGCCTGGACCGAAACTCCATGCGGCGAGCGCCGTCCCGCCGCACCTAGCCCGCACACCAGACTTGATGTTGTTACATGGTCGGAAGTCCGAGACGTTCCAACCCTCCGCCCCTAGCCGATGCAGCGGCCGGTGGCGGTGTTGTTGGTCTCGTCCGATTCGGTCACCACACCGGCCGAGTCGACCGTGATGCGGAACTCGCAGTCAGGGTCGAAGCACCCCACCGGGATGTCGGCCTTGATGTCGACGCAGCCGCCGGCCGGGATGGCCGGGGTGGGCACGCTGACCGAATCGTGGCCGGGGAAGTCCACCGTGGTGGTGGACGGACCGGCCGGGGCCGAACCCTGGTTGCACACCGTCACGATCAGCACGCCGTCCTCCCGGCGGCAGAAGCCGTTGGGGCCGGGGCGGGGCACCAGATCGGGCCGATCGGTACCGCCGCCCCCGCCACCTCCGCCGCAGTCGTCGCAGCACTTCTCCAGGCACTTCTTCAGGCACTTGCACAGACACCGGCAGTCGCAGTCGTCCTTGCCGCCACCTCCGTCGTCGTCGGGCTTGCACACGCGCTTGGCCAGCTCGCAGCCGTTGATGATGCCCCAGCCGTACTCGTAGTCGTAGCCCAGCAGGCCGTGGTCCTCGGCGGTCTTGGTCACCATGTTGCGTACCGCGGCCGGTGAGGTCTCCGGCTTGGTTTCATCGAACGGGATCTTGGTCCGCAGGGCGGCGATGACACCGGCGGCCACCGGGGTGGCGGCCGAGGTGCCCCCGTCGGCGGCGTAGACCCCGGAGCCCTTGAAGTGGGTGTAGGAGGCGATGTCGGGCTTCTTGTCGGTCAGGCGGCCGGGACCGACCGACGAGTAGCCGACCCGGTTCTTGTCGGTGTCGACCCCGGCCACACACAGTACCTGGGGGTGGCTGTTGGCGCCGTAGATGGCGTTGGCCGTGACACCCCGGCAGCGACCGTCGGGGCAGTCGGGCCCGCAGTTGCCGGCGGCGAACAGGATGTCGGCTCCGGCCCGGTCCAGCACACCCACGATGCGGTTGAACGGGTGGTTGGGATTGTCGGAGTAGTTGCCGGGGTGGCCGACGGGGAAGTCCCAGCTCGGGTGGAACATACCCCAGGAGTTGTTGACCACCAGGGAGCGGCCCTCGCCCGGACGCTTGGGGGCCTCCATGATGTCGAGCAGATGGCGGTAGGCCAGCACGGCGTCGCTGAGCAGACCCTCCATGACCGAGCCCCCCTGCTTGGTCGACTTGAGTAGGGCAATGTCCAACAGGGTGCAGTTGGGGGCGGCGATGCAGGCGTCGTAGGCGCACATGGTGCCGTGGCCCACCGGCAGGGCGCCGGGGGTCAGGCCGGGCTGGGGCACCCAGCTGCGGGCGGGGTCGAAGCCCGGGTTCTTGCCCTTGGCGTTGAGGTGGGCCAGGTTGATGCCGGTGTCGACGATGGCCACCATCACCCCGCTGCCGTCGAGGCCGCATTCCCGCATGGCGTTGGTACACAACAGGCGTTCGACATCGGAGTCGTCGCCCAGGGCCGGATCGCCGGGGCAGATGAGCTGGGGTTCGATGCGGACATCGGCGTAGACCCCGACCACGGCCGAGCTGGCCATGGCGTTGTCGACGGCGGCCTCGAGGTTGTCCTCGTCCACGCTGGCCCGGACCAGGTAGGTGGCGGCGGTGGAGTCGGCGCTCAGCTCGAACCGGGGTCGGACGTCCCGGGCGTTGACCGGGCCGGTTGTGGTGTCGACGGTGGCCGGCAGTTCGACCGGTGGGAACGACTCGTCCCAGGTCAGCTCGGCGGCCGACGGCGCCGAGCGGGTGTCAAAGGTGCGGTATTCGGGCGCGGCGAGCGCGGCGTCGGCCTGCTCCTTGCGTCCTTCGGAGTGTCGAAGCTCGACGATGAGACGGCGTGTCTCAGCCATGATGGGATCCCCCTGAAGTGGTCGATGGATTCAATGGCGATTATTGCACCAGAGGCGGGGGAGGGGAGCGGTGATACATCGAGTTGTCACGCCATTCGTCGTGCTGGTTCGACGACGGTCGTGACCAGCGCCGGTCAACGAAGGGCGAATGCGATCACCGGCTGACGTCGTCTCCTGCCGGTGACGGGCGCAGTTGGCCCCGATTGCTGCTGAATGGTTACGAAATCGACCGTGCGTACACGATTGGTGGTGCTGGGTGGTGTGTGTCGTAGGTGATCGGCTGTGGATGCCGGTCCCCAGAGCAAAGGAGCTCGCCATGAACCCGTCAACCACTCGTCTGTCGTCGTCCCGGCTGACCAAGCCGGCCGCCGTCATCGCATCGGTGGCGATGATGGCCGTACTCGTACCACTCGCCCTCATGTCCGCCGCCTCGGCCACCCCGGAGTGCTCGAACACATGGGGCTCACTTGACAAATCAGCACCCCGAATCGGACCGGATATCGGTGAACTGACCGGGGTCCGCATCGGAAGTCACGACTGTTGGGACCGTGTTGTCGTCGATGTGAACGCCGATCCCCCTGGCTACCGGGTCGGCTATCGGGATGAGGTGTTCGCCCCCGGGTCGGGTGAGGCAGTGACCGTCGACGGTGGGGCTCGGCTTGAGCTGATCGTCGAGGCACCCGGTTATGACGACAACGGCAACGCCACCATCGCCCAGTCCGAGCTGGACACGCTGAGGTTCACCGGGCGCTCCACCCTGCGGGATGTGACGCTGGCCGGTAGCTTCGAGGGCCAGACGACCTTCGGGATCGGGGTGCGGGCTCGCCTGCCCTATCGGGTGTTCACCCTGGACGGACCGGGCGAGGGGTCGAGGCTGGTGATCGACATCGCCCATCGCTGGCCGCCCGAGCCCGACGGCAATGGTCCCGGGTTCGCTCGTGAGGGAGCGACGATCAATGTCGTCGGTGTGTCGGCCGGTCATCGACTGAACGTCCGGTCCAGCCCCGGGCTCGGCAATCCGATCGTCGGTCGGCTGGCGGCGACCGAGGCCGCCACCCTCACCGGAGCCGAGGCGATGGTAGGCCGCCATCTGTGGTACGAGCTGACCACGCCGTCGGGTATCGGTGGTTGGTCGAGCGCCCGCTACCTGGGCTATGCCGGTCGGACCGATGATGCCACCGCCGAGTATCTCGCCGATCGTGACCCGGCCGTCGTCGGAGTCGATGCCACCATGGAAGGCTTGGGCCGCAAGGTGGCCGAGTTCCATGCGTCGACCGAGCCGGCGTCTCGCATCGTGATGACGGTGGCCCCGTCGTCGGGTGATCTGTCGGAGGTGACCTACGACGTGATCGGCATCGGGGATGACTCGGTGCTCGGCTTCCGCCTCCACGTGTTCGCCACCAACGTCGACGGCTCCTACCAGCTCAAATCGATCGAGCGCACGCTGTTGTGCGATCGGGGTGTGGAAGGCGGCATCTGCGTGTAGACGCCCCCATTGGCGTGAACCCTGGTTCGTGTGGGAATGAGTCTTCTGTTCAGCGGCGATCGTCGATGAGGGCGGTCACCGCCCGGTCCGGGTTTGCGTGTGTCCGGAACAGGGGGCTGCACGGGGTGCGGCTGAGCTGCACCGACAGCTCGACCAGGTCGGGCCGGGGTTGGCCGTGATACCGGCGGTAGTGGTCGGCCAGGAAGACGAAATCGTTCATCACACCAAGCACCGATCGGCTGGCCGTTTTGGACCAGCAGTGATCGGCCATGGCGGCTCGTTCGTCCTCGATGAAGGTGGTCGGCGCACCAAGCCGGTCCAGAATTGCGGCCAGTTGGTCGGGAAAGCGGTCGAGCAGCGACTCCCCAGGGGCCAAGGGCATGAACACGGGGAGCAGGGTCGACTCGGCGACGAACTGGCATGGATACAGGCTGGCGAGGGTGTCCAGGCCAAGGTTCATGCCGTTCCCGGGTCCCGGCCCCGGCCCGGGTCTATTCGGTTGTCAAGGTTCAGGTGTGGAGAGGCGCGAGTCTGCCGGTTCAGGCCACGAGGTCGCGCTTCCACTTGTTGTCCGGATCACAAAGGATCTGCCCGTTGGACAGGCTGGTTGGCCCACCCTTCGAATGGGGTTCAACATGATCAACTTGGAGCCAGTGATACGGCGAATCACATCCCCTGGTTCGGCATCTTGCTCTGGCTTCGATCAGTAACGCCCGTTTCATCCACGGTGGATAGCCTCGGGCTTTGACCGACATGTCGATCACCCGGGATCGTTCGTCGAGCACGATCCGTTCGAACTCGGCCACCGCAGTGGCCACGAACTGCCAGAGTGTGGTCGTGCTACGCACGTCCACCACGAGTTTGCCCAAGGCAAACTCGTCGGGGTGGATTGGCGTCCCATCAATCCGCTCACACCGGTAATCGGGATCATCCCGATCCACGGGGACCGGCGGGGTGTCGGGGTCGAGGTACCGTTCGAGGAAGTTCTCCAGGATGTGCTGGCCGATCACGAGGTTGACCAGTGGGGTGGTGGTGGCCGACCCCGGTGCTTCGGCCCCGCCCACAATCAGGCTGACCAGGGCTTGGCCCCGCCGCCGGTTAGGTGTCTCGGCGTTGGCGGGGCCTTCGGATTGTTGGCGGAACAGGCGCTGCATCTCATCGCCCAACGCGGTGGCGACCGCTGCGGCCGACAGCGGATCCAAGTGGAACCGGCCGTCGATGGAGCCGTCGGTGTTCGTGGACAACGTGCACGATGTCGCGGCGACGTGTTCTTTCACCTCGTCGCTGGTGGTGTGGTTGATCAACCAGACGGTGACCCGGTTGGTGAACTCCACAAAATCATGGTCCTGAGCAGCAGCCACCAGGTCGTCCTGCGAGGCAACGAGCGCATCGTGCTGATGGGGTTTGTCCAGCGATTTGAGTTCTCGTAGGTGCCGCTGGGTCAACACCCCGTCGGCAGCCGCTTGGGCGAAGATCGGGAAGTCCATCAACCACCGCCCGGTGCGGGCCGCGGCCCGCACGTCGGGGGCCGGCGCCCCGGTTTCGGCGGCCACGACTTGTGAGGCGGTGCGGAACCCGAGGTCTCGCAGCATTCCTGGTGCTTCGGTCGCGGTGTCGGCGGCGGCCAGTGCTGCGGCTCGGGCGGCGTCGATCCGGGCCGACAGTGTTTGCAGCTGGCAGGCCTGGTCCAACAGCTCGGCCACAGAGAGGCAGTCGAGGTCGGTTGCCAACACCGCATTGATGCCGGTGTGCAGCAGCGTCAGAGCGTTGCTGTGAGCTTGTGGTGGCAACCCGCCGTCGGTCATGCCACTACTATAGCAAACGTACGTTCGATATGCAAGCTGTTTTCGTTCTGATTTGTTGATCATTCTGTCAGCGCTCGAGGGGGGCTATTTTGCCACGTCTGGTAGTTGGCCAGGACCCGGTCGGTGATCTCCGAGATCAACTCGGCACCATCGGTCTGCGACATCAGCTGGCTCAACATGTGATCGTCGGCGCTCCGCCGGCCTGGGTGTGGGCGGAGGACCCGACTGCCGATGTCGACGTGGATCGGCTGACGTCGGCCGTCAACCGGGCGGTGGCTCGGGCCCTCGAGCGAGAGGTCGACGAGGATGTTGGATTCGGCCTGCGCCAGCTGGTCGACATCGCGGTTCGGGCGGTGTCGGTTTCGACCAACGATCGCTACACCGCCGTTCAGGCTGTTCAGCACCTCACGGTTCTGCTGGCCGAACTTTGGCGTCCGTGCCATCGAGGACGGGTGGCGCTACGAGGGTGACCGGTTGCGTGTGTACGCCCCGGTGCCGAGCTTTGAGCTGTTTCTCGACATTGTGTATGGCAACATCCGCCGCAATGCCGGCAACCGGCCACGGGTTCTGATCGAGCTATTCCGCATGCTGGAGACGGTGGTGTTGGTGGGAACGCCGGCGTCCAGGCGAGCCGTCCTGGCCGGGCAAAGATCATCATGGGTGATGCCGAGCAAACGATACGTCTGGACCAGGACATCGAATGGGTCCGGTCGCACGCCGAGCGGGCAATCCAGGCAGCCGAGACCGGACAACTTGTGGTTCACGGCACGGCTTGAGGCACGGACCGGGGCGACGGCTCGAGCTCACCGGAATTGACCCGAGTTGCCCGGTGGTTCGAATTCTGAGGTTCGACCAATCATTGAAAAACCAACTGTTGAGTTTCGGATTTCGATGCTCGCCCAGGACCATGGACAAACGTGGAACGGCCCTGTCGGCGACGTCGACTCGATCGATCTTGCCCACCCCGGCCTCGCCGGCGGGCTGGGTACCTGTGATGGCAGCTCGGGCTGGGCGAAACATAAGAAGTCGTTTCCTACTGCTGGAAGGCCTTTGCAGGTAAAATCCGTTACGTTAAGTGTCCACTGAGCGTTTGCGGAAAGGGCCCGGAACGTGGATCTTCGAACACAGCGAGCGGCTTCCCAACTCGGGTCTCATCTGGCTGATTGGCGCAAGTTGCTGGGGCTGACCGGCCGACAGGTGGCCGACCGGGCCGACATTTCCCCCAAGACGCTCAGCCGTCTGGAGAACGGGCACTCGGTGGGGTCCGACACCCTCTTGGCTGTCGCCCGGGCGCTCGGCATCCTCGATCGGCTGCTCGACGGAGTCGACCCCTGGACCAGTGACCTTGGCCGCCTTCGTTCCCAGAAGTCCCTCCCCAAACGGGTGCGTCACCGTGGTCGATGAACTCGAGGTCCATCTCGACGACGATGACCATTCTGGCCTGGCTGGTGGGGCGAACGGCCGGATTGATCGAACTGGCCGAACGCTGCCGACTGTCGCCCCCGGATGCGGAGGCAATTCGACGAGATGTGGACGCTGCGGTCGCCACGTGGCCTGCTGTCGAGATCGGCTCTGGGGCCGTTCCTCAGGCGATTCGCCGGTGGAGCTCGGCCAGTTCGGTTTCGATCCGGCTGCGGGTCTGCTGGTCGCGCTTGACGAGATCATCGGCCTTGGTGAGGACCAGCTTGTGCGGGCTGCCCTCCCGGCGGGTCCGGTGGGTGACGGGTAGTTCGGAGCCATCGATCTGGTGGTGGATGTGTTGACGGCGAGGTTTGGCCAGTGGCCACACATACTGTCGTTGATCGGCGTCGTCGAGAAAGGCGTGCAGGACCTGGCAGTCGGCGCAGTCGCAGGCCGGGTCGGGCCGCTCGATCGACCAGTCATCGTCGGTCCGGGGCGGTTGGGTCAGCCGGACCTCCAGCTGCTCGATGCAGTACCGGCCGACGATCTCCAGTCCGTTGGCCTCCGTCGGCGGTTCGCCGTCACCCAGCACCGCCGCGACCAGGGCCGGCAGAGTGACCGGGTCGGCCTCGGCCCCGGAGCCGGCATCGCACAGCCGGTCGGTGAGCGAGCGGCGGACGGCGGCGGCATCAGCCACCGCAGTGGCCTCCAGCACCGCCCGGAGCGCCGGACCGAGTTCCTCCAGCTTCTGCTGTCGAAGCGATGGCGGTGCGATGGTCACCGCCCAATCGATGGAATCGGTCAGCCAGGACGCCGCGGCCTCCACCAGTGAGCGGTTGATGGCAGCGGCGGCCGCGCCTCCGGTGGCCGCCACCGAAGCGCACAGGGCGGCAAGCGACCCGACCCAGTCACGAACCGATGTGCCGTGGCCGAATCGGCGCCCGGCAGCGAACGAGTAACCTCCGGTGGCGGGCGCCGACGCAGCCGCCCACCCGGTGAGCCAGGAATCGGCCCAGTCGATGCCGTAGTGATCGATCAGCTCGACCAGGGCGGTGGCGTCGGTCGATCCCAGATCGGTGGGGGCGAAGGGCTCGACCAACATCGAGGCGAGGTCGGTGTCGTCGACCAGCCGGGCCGCCAGTAGGGCCCCACCGGCCATCACCGGCCGCAGATCGGACGTGATGATCGATGACCAGAACGGAGCCAGCTGCGCCGCCTTGGCCCGGGTCTCCGTCGCATCGCCCGGCGTGTCGGCCGCTCCGGTGATCAGCTCGAGCAGGC
>JAHEJM010000049.1:0-17565 GCA_024638815.1 Acidimicrobiales bacterium
CCGGCGGGCGGTCCGGCGCATCGATCGTCTGGCTGGTGGCATCATGAACTCCCTTTTGCCGCCTGGTTGGTTTGCTGTTGATCGGCTTCGAGCACGGCACCCATCGCATCGGCCAGATCACCCTTGTCGATGATGCCGGCCTCGGCAAGACCGAGGACCGTACCGGCAACCACCGCAGCCTCGATCTCTCGAGCGAGCTCGATCGTTTCGATGGCCTGCATCGAACGGAGGGTGGCCTCGGCTTCCAGGGCGGCGGCCATCTCCATGGCCTCGATGGCTTCGGCGGTGGCGCTCAGCTCGGCGCCAACCATCATCAGCCCTTCGAGCGTCAGGAAACCCTGGCTGACGAGCGAACCTCCGGCGGCCAGAATCTCGTCCCGCAACCCGGCGGCCCAACGGTGTTCGATGAGGAGCAACGCCGCGGCGGAACCGGGAGCGAGTTCTCGACCGAGGCGCCGGATGTCGTCGGGCGTCATCCCGATGGGCGACGCGTCGCCGATTCCCTCCGGTGCGGCGACCGAATCCTCTCCGTCGAACGAGAAGCCCATCAGCTCGCCGATGACCGTCCCCAGGAACTCGTCGCCGTCTTCCTCGCCCAGATCCCCGGACTCCAATGCGATCAGGTCGCCGTTCTGTTCCTTGGCAACGAACAAGATGTCCAGGATGCGCACGGCGGCAACCGAGGTCAGCTCATCGAGCTTCTCGATGATCCCTCCCTTGAACTTGTCGACGGTGTCGAATTGGAAGGCAACGAACTGAATCGGACCAAGCATGCTCCCTTGTATAGCAGGACCGTCCACGATTCGAGCAGTCACCGTGGTGAACTGCCGCCTCCGTCCCGGAGCCTCACCCACAGCGGCCGATGATCGCTGGCCTCGATGTCGAGAACCACCCCGGTCGCATCCGGGATGAGACCTCGAACAAAGACGTGGTCGAGGGTGAACTCCCGGCCGCCGCGCCGCAGCGTGGTGCCGGCGCCGGCGGAAGCCCGATCGGCGCCGACCGATGCCATTCTGGCGGCCAGAGCGTTGATCGAGCGTCGGGTGACCGTGTTGAAATCGCCGCCGAGCACCAGCAGCTCACGCGGCCGACGAGCGGTGACGGCGGCAATCTCTTCGAACTGCCGGAGGCGCTTACCCGAACTCAACGACGGGATCTCGGTGTGAACACTGCAGGCACGGACCGCCATGCCGCCGACCGACACCGTTGACCCGACGACAACCCGGGGGTGGCCACCGATGGCCGCCTTGTAGGGCAGGAGGGCAGCGTCGGGCTCGCCCATGGACCATCGGGACAGAACGGCGTTTCCGAAATTGCGGCCGGTCTGCGAGTGGGTCCCGGCTGTGGCGTAGACGTAATCGAGGCCGAGTGACTCGGCAATGCGCACCGTGCCCAGCTCGTCCATCTCCTGCAGCAGAATGATGTCGGCGTTGCGCAGTTCGTCCCTGGCCGCCAGTTCAGCAGCCGCCTTCTCCACCTCCAGACCATGCTGGATGTTCCACGACACCACCAGCAGCGACTCCCCCCGCTCCGCCTGAGGGCGGGCATGGCTCCCGCGGTGAACGAAAAGATCTCCGGGCCTCATCGTGACAAGCGCGCCGGGTGCGCCACCGGTCAGCGATCGGGGAAGACGGCTGCCCAGTCGTCTTTCATGCTGATCTGGGTCCAGCCCAGCCTGGCCGCCGTCTCTCCGATCGGTTCCTCGGACTCGAAGGTCCCGGCGACACTCTCGTAAGCGTATTCCCGCTGGTCGTCGTCGTGATTCACCAACAGTGCGAGGCTTGGAAGCCGACTGGTGTTGGTGTACTGGAGCATGTCGGCATCGCCCGGGGAGTTGCCGGCGGCCAGAAGCGGGCGTCGCCCGAGCACGGTCTGGATGTTCTCGATCTTGGCTCCGCCCTCGTTCATCTTCCCCTGGACGGTGGCCGTCCGCAACAACAGCGGCCGGCCGCCCTCCTCCACCAGTTCGTAGGTGACGAGCGTGCCAACCACCCGTTCCGGCGGGATGCCATAGACCTGATGGCTGATGGCCCGGACGAACTCGGTGCCACCGCCGGACACGATGCTGTTTGTGAAACCGTGGGACTCCAGTGCGGCCAGTAGTTCCAACATCGGTTGGTACACCATCTGGTCGTACCGGCAATCGTGGTCGGGATGGCGAGCCTCGGTGAAGAAGCTCCTGACCCGCTGTTCGAAGACCTCCGGTTCGATGTTCTCGAACAACCTCAGGAGGGCCAACGCCACCCGTTCGAGGCCGAAGCCGGCGATGGCGGCCCGATCACCGCTCAGCACCGCCCCATACTCGGGAACATCACTCAAGTCGGGCTGGTCGGCGACCGAGCGCTTGAGTTGCCAGACAAGGAAGTCGAGTTGGGGGTAGCGGGGTTTCTCGGACCACAGTGTGCCGTCGTTGTCGAAGACGGCGAGGCGCTGCTCCGGTGGGATCTCCCCCGCAGCGACCAGGAAGTCCAGAATCGAGTCTCGGACCGGCCCCGGTCGCCACGATGGAAGAATCGGCTTGGTCATGTTGTCTCCGCCATGGCCTTATGGGTTACTGGATGCGAAGTGCGGGGTTGGACAGCGCGGCGCTGAGGTCGAGGCGTCGCTGCTGGACCGTCTGCGACGACTGGAGAACGAGATCGTCTCGTGGCGGGTTCGCCGGATCACTTCTGAGCGAGATATCGGCCTGCAGGGCCGCCCGCAAACCGGCCGAGGCCCGACCGAGATCGTTGAAGGCATTCGTCACGTCGGGTTCGTTGGTGTCGAGGGCCATGGCCGACGCCGCGCCTTCGAGTTCGACCATACGGGAGTTCGTCATCTGCCACGACCGCTGGAGCTGGCCCGGATCGCTGGTCCTCATGATCTCTATCGACCCTTGATCGTGCACCCAGCGGAAACCGCCGATCACCTCGGCCAGGCGTGAACGTTGGTCCGCCCGCACGGCCTCCTTCGATTGTGACCGTGACGACATCATGTTGGTCACAGCCAGGATGGCAACAAGTACGAGACCGCCGATGATGGCGAGAAGGGCAATGGTCTGGCCGCTCACACCGTCATCGTCCGTCGTCTCGGCCGGTGCCTCGGTTTCGGGGGGAGCGGTCTCTTCCGGAGGTGCTGTCTCCTCGGGAGGAGTCGTCTCCTCCGGCGGGCTGGTCTCCTCCGGCGGGCTGGTCTCCTCCGGGGCTTCGCCGCCGCCGTCGTCAGGGCTGGTGGTCACGGTGACGTCGCTGAGAGGGCCGTCTTCGCCACAGCCGCCAAGCGTCAACAGCAACAGGGCACTGACCAGCCCGATGAGCATTCGGCTCATCAACCTGGACTTCGCCACTCCACCCTTCACCGTCGGAGCGATTTGCATGCCGTACCTCCCTAGCCTCATGATCACGGGAACAAGCATAGAACCCTATCGGGTTCGGACGCCGCGGTCTCACCCATCCGGGGCGAGCCCCCGGGCCGGTTGGCTCCGGCGGCCGGATCACTGCCTCAGAGGTAGTCCCGTTCGGTCAACCATCGGGCACCGAAGAAGCCAAAGACGGGGGGGATGTAGTTGGTCACCATTCGGTGGCCGATCGCAGCGGCGAATGCCGCCGATTCGGGAACACCGACCAGGGTGAGGCCGGCGGCCAGCGCCGCTTCACCGATGCCGATGCCTCCCGGCACCGGCATCAGCCCGACGAGCAGACCGACCGCACTATTGACAAACACCGCCTCGGTGAATGTGACCGACGAACCGAACGCGCTGACCGATGCACTCAGCGTCATGGCGAACAGCAGCCGGCCGGCCAGTGCTCCTCCCAGGAGCCGCAGAAGCCGCTCGGGGTCGGTTATCGATTGCCGAACGTCGGTGTAGGCAAGCTTCAACTGGGGCACGATCCGCCGGCGTATGCCGGGTACGGCAACGGTGATGATGACGCCGACCACAAACAGCACGACGACCAGGAGGGCCAGCCGGAGGGCCGGCCCGGCTTCGAAGTCATCCAAGGTGATGGACTCCCCGAGCACCCTGCCGGCGAGTAACAACAACACGACGTCGAATGCCTTCGACACCACCGTCAGCAGCGGGCCCTGGGCCACCGCGGCGGCTGCGGGGACGCCGAGTTTGCGCATGTAGCGGATGTTCATGGCGATGGCCCCGGCCTCGGAGGGAAGGGCCAGGGAGATGAACGACAGCGCATACCGAAAGATGAACGTCGGGCCGAAGGGCACCGGCCGGTGTACCAACCCGGTCAGGCTCAGGTATTCACCCACGTTCACCAACTGGGCCAATACGAAGGCCGTAACCACCCACGACCAGCGGGCACCGGCGAACTGGTCCACGATCGTGTCGAAGCCGATGTCGGCCAGGGAACTGACAAGGGTCGAGACGGCGACCAGGGTCAGGACCAGCATGGCCACGCCGCCCCATGTCACCCGCTCGAGCTGCACCAGGTCCGGGGGCTCGGCATCGATGGCCTCCGCCACTTCGGTGCGAAGTGTTTTGAGGTCGAGACCGGCTTGTTTCGCCTGCCCGTTGAGCCGGCTTGACATCGCACTTCGCTGGGTCAGGGGGAGGGCGTCGCTCAAGCGCTCCCGGCCGATCGCGGTCAGAGCGGCGGCGGTGGCTCGCCGGGGACCTACCGCCACAGCGGTGGCAACCAGCATCTGGGCGACGTCAGTGGCCAACGTGGTGGGGGTCGGCGTGGCCTCGGCGTCCGAGACATCGTCGAGGATGGGGCCGTCATCGGTCAGCACGACAAGGCCGGTGTCGATCCGGCGGTGAGCCATCTTGGCGTTCTGCCAACGATCCAGCGTCTGCCAGCAGCGGTCGAGGACCTCGTCATCGATGTCGTCGGCGGCCAGGTCGCCGAGACTGGGAGCGTCGAGCCATCGAGTGGCAATCAGAGCGTCACCTTCGATTCCTCGACCCCAGCCCAGCAACTCCGCCACCGGCACCCGTCGTCGATCACATTCGAGCAGCATCAGGCTCTCGTGCTCCACTTGCTGCAGACCGGGCGCGCTCAGGGAGCGGTCGAGATCGGTGTACCAGACCCTCCGCCACAGACGGGATAGGAACGCGGCGTCGGCCGCGTCTCGTCCGTAGACCTTGACCAGGGCCTCGGTCCCATCGGCCAATTCGGCGCGAAGTACGGTTCGCCCAATCGGCTGATCGTGGCGGAAGTGCACCTTGACGGCGTGCAATCCGCTGTCGGCCAATGCGTCAATGATGCGCGCCCGGCTCGGAATGCCGACCCCGGATCCGAAGATCAGTCGAATGGTCGACGCCGCCCCGATACCGACCGCAATCCCACCGATAACCGACGAGATCGTTCCGTAGCTGAGCACGACGGCCGAGATCGCCATCATCATCAGCAACCGTCGTCCTATCAGACGCATCGGCAGCGTCAGGTAGGGTCCGGCGACGCTGATCAGGGCGAAGGACATGGCCAGACGGGCCACCGGGTAGGGCGGGGTGCCGGCCCGGTCAAAGACCTCGGGGAGGAGCTGCGGCCAGACTCCATCGGTGATGGCCGACAACACCAAGGTGAATCCGAAGGCGAGAGCAACGGCCAAGGCCATGTCACGGGCAACCGCCCGTCGGTCCCGGCCGAAGA
The DNA here is from genome assembly GCA_024638815.1 of Acidimicrobiales bacterium. Classification (GTDB taxonomy): domain Bacteria; phylum Actinomycetota; class Acidimicrobiia; order Acidimicrobiales; family SZUA-35; genus JAHELU01. The sequence continues at coordinate 5,589 of JAHEJM010000049.1, forward strand.
TGGCGATCGCCACCAACAACCCGGTCGAATACAAGCCGCCGACGGCGAAGGCAAAAGCAAAGATCGCCGAGATCCAGCCGGGCAGGCGGTCGGACACCAGATCGAGGATCCTGACGTCGAAGTCGCTTGGAGCCTTGTGGGTCCAGAGAGCCAACAGCGCCAACACAAGACAGGACACCAGCAGGAAGGCATCGACCGGGCGGCGAGCCCGTGGATCGGCGGCCGGCGCGGCAAAGACGAAACTCCGGGCCGTGCCGGGTGAACCTTCGGTGTTGCCTGTCCTGCTTCTCTCGATGTCGCGCATGTTTGCCCACCCGGGTGATCGAAAACGACGCCGCAGTCGACCGGTCGTGCTCGTCCAGCTGAGGATAGCCAGCCTCCCACGGGCACGGGTGGCCGCTCCGGCGATAACCACCTCACCCGGTGCGGGTGGGCCGAACGGTTGATTCGACGGGAGACGGTCAAGGAGATAGCTGCGACCCGGGTGAGATCACGAGGATGACACGCTGGGCTTGTGACTGATCAATGGCGGCTGCCGCCGCCTCAGGCCGGCAGCCCTTCGATTGCGACGCCGATGGCGACCGGCTCGGCGGAACCGGTTCCGGACCGCTCGGCGATGGCGTCACCGTAGAGAAAGGTCAAGGCGACGGCCAGGACCGGAGAGATGAAGGCGAACAGCACCGTGATCAGCATCGAGAACAGCACGAGCGGGATCTGGCTGAACACGACGAGCAGCATGATTCCGATCCCGAGCCCGATACCGAGAACCAAGCCATTCAAGAGCGACAGGAAGAGCGCGGTATGCCACCACCGGCCCCCGGTCAGGGCAGAGCTCCGGGCCAATCCCGCCCGACCGTCGAGATCCTCCAACACGACCGCATGAGGCATGAACTGATACCGGATCAGCTGCCGGATTGCCCACGGTGTACCGACAACGGTCAACAGCAGCAGGCCCACGACAGCGCTCGCCCGCAACAGACCCATGGCCAGGCTGCGTCGTCGATCCCATGCCAGCTTCGTGGCATCGAACGCCGAGAGGGGGTCCTCGCCATCGGCTCGGTCCAGGTAGGCGGCCACGGCCCCGTTGACAAACACCAGCGCAATGATGTGGGGTATCCCGCCGGCGATCAGGGAGAGGAACAAGTCGATCCCACTGGCGCCGCCGGTCTGGCCCAGAATGTCCCTGATGACTGGAGTGATGGCGATCACTGCGGCGATGACCGCCCCCACTGCAGCGGCGGGAAGATAGATCAGACCGAAGGTGAGCAGAGAACGGGGTGCAACGGCGTGGGCGGTGGCGGCCAGGCGGATGATCTGCCCGGCCCGCCGCCTCCGTCGCAGCGGCAGGGCCGCCACCCTCTCCCAGTCGGTTCGCCCCGCCAGCCAGGACAGGGCGAGCATGAGGACGACGAGGGCGACGACGACCCGGGTAGGCGATGTCGTGACCGAGATCAGCGTGCCTGAACCCCACTCCACGACACCGCAGAAACCGTTGATCACCGTGTTGCCCAGGGAGTCACCGGCCGGGATGACGACACTGGTGGGACGTAGTTCATCGTGCCAGTCGACAGGTTCGAGCCATCGCCCCTTGGCCGTCGGACCGGTAGGCCCGTTGAACGGACCTCCCTGCCGCTCTCCCCAGCGGCCTTCGAAGGCCAGCCAGGCCAGGGGATCGGCGGCGTCCTCCACCGAATCAGGCAGGACCACGACGTCCGGATCGACTCGGTCGGATGGGCCGTCGGTGTTGTCGCAACCGAAGCCCTCGCTGCCGCTACGGCCGAGGTAGAGGGCCGAACCGAAGTAGCTGGCATGGGACCCGGCCGACGAGTACACGACGGGACGGTTGCCGTCGCGTTCCAGCTTGGACGAATCCCAGTCGGCTTGCTCGCCACCCTCGTGCTGGGCGTATCCCACGCTTATGGGTTCGCCGGCAAGTGCTTCGGCGATCGTCGTGGCCGAGAACAGCAGCTGGATGCCTTCCCAGTCGCTCTCGTGTTTGTTGTTCCAATCGTTGTAGTACCAGTAGAACCAGTATTGCAGTGCCAACCGGTCGGGTTTGTCGGCCTGTTTCACGACATGGGCGTAGACCACGGCCGGCCGGCCCTGGTTGTACTTGCGGTAGTCCTGCTCGTAGATACATCCGGGTCGTAGCGCATCACCGGGGAAGTCGAGAAAGAAGCCCTCTCCGAGGCCGAAGAGCTCCGATGCGTCCGGCTCCGCTCCGATCACCGGATTGCCTGTGCCCAACTGGCGCAGCAGGATCTCGGGATTGCCCAGGAGAACGTCGACCGACATGGGGCCGTACGGTTCGCCGTCGGCGTCACATGGAGCCGCCTGGGCCTTGAGCATCATGATCGGCGCATACTTCTCGGCCAGCTCGCGGGCGCCCTCGGGGTCGCTCTGAGCCAGATCCTCGGCACCGGCCGCCGTTGCGCTGAGGGTGAGCACCCCGACGGCCAGCAACGCCACAATCAGAGCCGACTTTCTTCGCCGATGCCTTCCCCGAATCGAGTTCGCCGGTTTGCGGTCTCCCTTCACCGGTGAAAGGGTATCGGCAACCGGTTCACGGGGCGAAGATGGCCCCCGCCGCCGGTGCCTTGAAAACTGCGGCGATACCGGCCGCCGCCGCCGCCACCAGCAACACGGTGTGTGCCTCGGCGGCCAGGGCGGGGACTCTGCGGCGAAGCAGCGTGGCCACCGCCGAGCCCGTGTACACCGCCGGCCCCTCCAAACCGAGTGGTGCGCCACTCCCGAGCGTGGTGAAGGCCGCTGCCAACCGCCCGGGAGCGTGGGTCGGGTCCAGAGCCGAGTCGTCCTCATGAAACTCCTCGACGTAGACCTCGGTGCTGGAGCTCGTACCGCCGGCCAGAAACTGCACGAGGATGGCGGTGGCCAAGGCACCTGCGACGACCGCAACGGCCGGGACCCACACCGGGGCCTCGAAGATCTCGTGGAGCACATCCTCGACGAGGTGCTCGAGAACGAGGACCACCAGACCGGTCGACACCCCGACCACCGAGGCTCCGACCAACCGGGTGGCAGTCGGTCGCCATGACATCATGTCACCCAACATGTTCCTGGGTACCCGGGGCGGGTTCGTCGGCCTCGTCGTCCCCGTAGCGGCTCTTGTTGATGGGTGCGATCACCAGGATCAGCAGGGCCACGCCGGCACCAGCGGCAACGGCACCCATCCAGTTGATGGCGTTGAAGCCGACCTCATCGGCCAGCCAACCGCCGAGCAGGCTGCCGAAGAACGATCCGAGGGCGCTGCCGGCGATGACCCAGCCGTTGGCCTGGCCGGAGGGAATCGGGGCAAAGCGAACGGCCAGGACATTCTGGGGGAGTCGGGCGAACGGTGCCCCCTGATACAGCAGCTGCATGGCGGCGGCCACGAGTAGAACCGGGGCGTCGTTCATCAGTCCCAGCAAGCCGAGGAATGCGGCGCCCCCGAAGCGCATCACGTTGCCGGCCAGGTAAGGGGTGAGCGGTCCGTACTTCGTCATCGCTTTGCCGGCGACGAAGAACAGCGCAATGTTGAGCAGCCCGGCCAGGGAAATCAGGCTCGACGTGGTGGTCTCGTCGATGCCGTAGAGGTTGGGCAGGATGTTGGCGATCTGGGAGTTGATACCGTTGCTGGCCACCGACGAGAGGATCAGGACCAGCACGTACAAACCGAACAGTGAGAAGAGGACGCCGGCGATCCCGGTTCTCCGGGTCTGGTCGACGTCGTCATCCTGATCGTCCGATTCGTCGTCGAGGACGATGGCCTGGCTGGGAGCACCCGATGTGAACCAGACGATGACCGTGCAGATCCCCAGGATGACGGTCCCGAGATAGAACCGCTGACTGAAGCTCCATTCTGCCTGGGCGGCGGCGGCCAGCATCATACCGCCGGCCACCTGGCCGGCCGGAAACGCCACGCTGAAGGCGGTGAGGCGGCGGGCCTGGAGGGCCTCGGACAGGCCGGCGCTGACAATGAAGACCGGCGCCACGGCACTGACACCGGCGACACCCAGTCCCATGATGAGGGCATCGATAATCTGAAACTCGGAGTCACCGGAAGCCACTCCGAACGCCAGCAGGGCGAGGGTCATGGCCACCATTCCCCCCACCATCACCTGGCGGTGGGCCTTGTACCGGTCGGCAATTCCACCGAAGACCGGTCCGGCGACGGCGGCCAGGCTCATCAGTGCCATCACGACGCCGGCTTCGGAGGCGCTCCCGGTGGCCTGAGTGATGTAAGGGGGCACCAGCAGCGCGACGAAGGCCGAGAATCCAGCCCCGACGGCCACGTTGGAGAACATCCAGAGTTGGAATGCCGACTCGTTGGATGAGGATTGCTGGCCGATGGTGTCGGTCATGGTTCCTTCCTTTGGCCGGATTCGTCGTCGCTGACGGCTGCATCGACGACGTCATCGGATGCACTCCCGGTGGTGGCGCCGGAGCCGAACTCGGCCGACGCCCCCTTGAGGAGTTCTGCGTTGTTCTTCCGGAACGAGTTGAGGGTAAGGATTCCCGGAAAGAAGGCGAGCAGTCCGTAGAAGAGCCTCCACAGGATCACGGCCGCCACGATGATGTTCTGGTCGACGTCGCCGGTGGCCGAAAACGTGAGGGCCGAGATCATGACCACGTCCACCACGCCCAGACCGCTGCCGGTGATGGGGATCACCACTCCGGCGAAGAAGGCCACGGCAAAGGAGGCGAAGATCACAACCAGACCCAGTTCGGACCGTTCGACTCCCACAGCCCGAAGCGATGCGATCAGGATGAGGTAGGTGAGAAAGAGGTTGAGCGCCACTGCCATCGAGCCGACCAGCCAACGGCGACGCACGACGGAGTAGACGTTGTCCCGGAACGCCACCACCTCGTCGCCCAGGTCGCCGACGGGTTCTTTGTGGAACTTGACCATGATCCATGAGACAAAGCGGCCCAGTTTGGCCCCAAGCCACCGGGCCGACGTCTCGCTCCGGCCGATCAGCCACAAAAGGATGCCGATCACCACAACCAGACCCAGCGAGATGGCGGTGATGATCAACACTTCGTCATCGACCTGCCCGGCGGCGAGGAGAACCACGAACGCAACCACGGGCAGCACGATGCGAGCCGCCTGGGGAAAGACGAAGGTTCCGACGGCTCCGGTCATCGACGCCTGTTGGTCGAACCCCTCGGCCCGGAAGTAGGCGTACTGGATGATCGAGGATGCCGGCGGCGGCATGACATTGGCGGCCACATTGGATGACAGATAAGCCTCGGAGCCGCCCCGGATGGTCAAGCCCGGCAGCATGGCCCGGTAGATCATGGCCTCGGTCGGAATCCGCACTAACGACAGCAGCGTCAGTATGACAAGGTCGGCCAAGCTCAGATTGGTCAGGGCGTCCCAGACCAACTCATAGTCGATGATCTGAGGCAAGAGCCATCCGAAAATGAACACCACCACCGCCAGGATCACCAGGCCTCGCACGACCCGCTTGCCGGTCGAAGGTGTGGCTTCCGGCGATGACTCCCTGTCGCTGCCGTTCTCGGTCATCGTTTTCTCCCCGTTCCCTGCGCGATTTCCCGAAGCACATCATCGAGCGCAGAACGATGAGTGGCGAGCTGAAGAGTGAGGGTCTCGAATCGCTCCGGAGTCGAGGCCGCCGACTTGAGGCGCGTGCGCCGCATGGTCCGCACGGTCTCGTTGAGCGCCGCCGCCTGCAGTTCCGCCAACTGCATCCGACGGGCGTCCTCGGGTGTGGGTGCCGTGGCCTGAACATCATGGATCTGGGCAATGAGCAGATCAAGCCTGGTCTCGATACAACCCAGCTGATCCACGGTGAGCCCGCTTTCGGCTTCATCGTCGGAGACGGTGACTTCGATGACCTCCCGGCCGGCGGTGCACAAACCGGCCGCTCGATGTCGCCAACCGTCGGTCCGCGTCGATTGAATCGGTTCTCCGCGCCGTGCTCGGAACACCGTGGCGACGATCAAGACGACACCAAGGACACCGATGGCCACAAAGATTCCATCGATCGCGACCGCAAAGACCACAGAACCAGCGTTGACCATGTACCGCCGCTTCGCATCGCCCGTCTGAGGTGAGTTCCGCACCATCATGAGCTGCTTTACTGGACGCGAGTCCTGAAGGCTCCCGACTGCGACGGGCCTGCTCCTCGGATACCTGCAGAAGGATCTTACGTGCCGCTGATGTCACTTCTCGCCCAGACGACCAACTCGAACGGTGAGGGCCAGGGGGACCTTCTCGGCGAAATCGGCTCGGAGATCGAGGTGGTGGTCGACCGGTGGTCAGCCGGACAGATCGGGTTGACGGATCTGATTATTGCCGCCGCCATCTTTGCCGTTGCCGCAGTGGGATCGTTCTTTGTGCGTCGCCAGGCGCGCCGGTTGACCGCCCATCTCGATCCGCCGGCAGCCACCGCCGGATTGGTCATCGGCAGGCTCATCTCCCTCGGTATCTATCTCTTGGCCGGGGGACTGGTCCTGGAGGTGCTCGGCTTCACTCTCGGACCGGTGGTCATGGTGGCCCTGATCATCTGGGCCGCCGTGGTCTTCGCTCGCCCCCTGATGCACAATCTGAACAGTGGACTGGCACTCCAGCTCAGAGGCTCTCTTCGCATCGGTGACCTCGTGGAGACCAACGGCCTCCTCGGAACGGTGGAAGGCGTGGACACCCGCTCGGTTGTCTTGGCCACCGGCGACGGGAAGACCGTGGAGATACCCAGTCAGGAGGTCGCCGAACGGGCCCTGGTCAACTTCTCGACGCTCGGTCGACGTCGATCGGCGATGACGCTGAGCCTGCCCGAGGGAGCGGACGTCGTCGACATGATCGACTCGCTGCACATGGCCGTGGAAGGGGTCGGTCATGTGCTGGACGAACCTCCACCCGAGGTCGTCGTCACCGGCTTCGACGGAACCCGCACCTCGGTGACCATTCTGTACTGGCATAGTCCGGAGTTGTGGGCCGAGCGAGTGGCCACCGATCGGGTTGGGCGGGCGGTGTTGGACTCACTCCTGGCGGAGGGCTTTGCCCTGTCCGATCCTGCCATTGTCGTCAAGGAACCCGGCATGCCGTCCATCGGACGGTCGTCTGCCCAATGACCGATGAGCCTCCGTCCATCGAGCCCGCCGGCGGGACCGGCGCCGACGGTCGACCGTATGGTCCTGCTGCGGTGGCACTAGTCACAATCGCCCTGACAACATGGCCGATTGCCTTCAACCTCGGGGCGTACCGTGCCGTGTTCTACCAGGACGTCTTCCAGGTGGTGGTCGTCTCCACCGTCGGTTTCGTTCTGACGATCCTGAAGTCGCCCTACCGGGGAAGGACACTCTGGGTCACCCGGGTTGCCCTGGCGTCGCCCCTGATTTGGATGGCGCTGGCGGTGGTCTTGTACGACTCCCTGGGGGCAGCCGTCTCGAATCCGGTCTACGGCTTGGTGGGTTTGATGGTCGCCATCGTCTCGATTCCCACGGTGCTGCGACTTCTCATCGACATGTTCGCCGGGGAGCTCACAACCGCCCGGGACCCCCGCCTGCTGGCCACGAGTGTCGCCGTCATCGTGCTCATCGCCGTCATCGGTTTCGCCGTGGGCAGGAACAACGACGCCTTCCTCACCTGCGAGGACTTCAAGATCGCCGGGTCGGATCAGCCGGCCAACTGCGCTCCCGAGTAAGGTCTCGGGGCGAACAGGTCACAGCCGCATCTCCTGGTACGGAATCCGCCCATCGGCCGGGCGTGACCGACCGGGGCCATTGCGGCCGACCGCCCGACTACTGTGGTTCCATGTCCGGTCATCATCACCACGGCCACGATCACCACATCCACGATCACCACGGGGATCACGTGACTCGCCTTGTCGTGCCTCGGGTTCACACCCGGAGTCGTCGGACCTTTCTCGGCGACATCGGCGGAGCCGTGGCCCTGGCCGTCACCGCCCCCGCCGTACTGGTTGCCTGTTCGTCGGACAGTGACTCGTCGGACGGCGACTCGTCCGACAGTGACGCCGCCACCGGCGACACGACCGATGGCAGCGAGGTGACGACGACCGAGGCCACCGATGTCGAGTCGTCGACGCCGGTAAACGGCGAGGGCGATGAATCGGGCTCAGACACCGACGGGGATGCGCAAGCCGATCAGGTCCGCTGGGCTCGTACCAACCTCGGGTTCGTGTCGGCCTACGTCCTGGCCAGAGGCAACCGTGCGGCTGTGGTCGACACCGGCACCGAGGGCAGTGCCGATGCGATCGGGGCCACGCTGCAGGAGCTGGGATTGACGTTCAACGACGTGGAGCGGATCATCCTCACCCACAAGCACGGGGACCATATAGGGTCGATCACCGAAGTGTTGGCCCGGGCCGTGAACGCCACGGCCTATGCCGGTGAGGCCGATCTCGATGAGATCGCCGGTGAGATCTCACCCCTTGTCGGCGGCGAGGACATCTTCGGGTTCGAGATCGTCGCCACCCCGGGCCACACCGCCGGCCATATGGCCGTTATCGACCACGGCGCCGGGATCCTGGTGGCCGGCGATGCCCTGACCACCGAGGCCGGCGCGGCCGGCGAACCCCCGGCCCAATTCACCGCCGATGGCGATCAGGCCCGGGAGTCGATCCGGGCCCTGGCCCGGCTGACGTTCAACACGCTGCTGGTCGGCCATGGGGATCCGCTGGAGTCGGAGGCCGACGCCGCAGTGGCCGTCCTGGTGGACTCCTTCGGCTAGTGCCGGCACAGAGCCGAGTGCCCGAGCCGACGCTCAGATGGTGCAGGTGGAGGGATCGCGGTAAATGACGGCCACCAACTTGGTGCCGAACAAACGCTTGTGAGCCACCAGGTGGACCTCGTCGGCCAGCCGGACCAGGGTCGGGGCGACCAGCACCGTGATGTCATCGTGCCGGACCCGGCGATAACCCGAGGTTTTCTTTCCCTTGAGATAGGTGTCGACCGCCACCTGATCGATGCCGCTTCAACCGTACTTGGGAATCCAGTCGATAGCGGCGGTGCCGCCCTTCCGGCGAACCAGCTCGAGGGCTCCCTCGGTCACTTCGACTTGCATGTTCTTCAGCGTACCGCACCGGGCGATGAGCCACGGTCATCCGGAGCAACACTTGAGTTGTCGCTGATCGAGGTCGATAGCAGGTGCGTGGACTTCATGGATCTCTATCACCATCACCGGTTCAAGCAGGCTCAGAGCCAGGTCAATCGGGTCGCCGGCGAGCAGGCCTTCGCCCGAGCGGCCCAGCGGGATGACATCAATGCCCTGCACGATCGGCTGGATCGCCTGACCATGCTGTGCGAGGCGATGTGGATGCTGTTGAAGGACGAGACCGGCTACACCGAGGAAGACCTGGAAGCCCGGCTCTACGACCTCGACATGTCGGACGGGTCCCGTGATCAGCGCAAGCGAACGGTGCCCCAGCGCTGCGGGTGCGGGGCCATGGTCCATCCCCGATCAACCCGCTGTGTGTTCTGCGGCGATGAGGCCCCGGAGCGGCCGGCCTTCGACGCCGTCTAGCTTCCGCATCAGTCGCCGCCGTGCACCAGGGATTGCAGGAACTCGGCGCTGGGGCCGTCAGCGGGGAAGAACAGTTCGATTCGCTGATCGGCCAAAGCCAGGTCCTCGGCCGAGCCGAATTGGGCGATGGTGGAGAACATCGACAGCGTCATGTCGTCGACCACCAGGTCGGTGGTGATGGTTGGGGGTAGGGGGCCGGCACCGGGCGGGGCGATCGACTCGTCGGCGGCCAGGGCGGCGATGGCGGCGTCCAGCACCTCGTCCCCGCCCACCGCCGCGCTCTCGGTCCGCAACCGGGACAGCATGAAGTAGCCGACCTGGCCCCAGTTCGACACCAGCGTTCGCAAACCGGCGGGATCGAGGAACAGGCCCAGCATGTCGGGTCGAGGGCCGACCCCCATCAGCTCGAACAGGGCCACCGCACCCCGATTGGCGTCGACCACATACCAGTGGCGATCGAGCACGATGCCCGGGTAGGGGTCGTGGCGATCGAGAGTTCGGGCAATGGCCCGGTTCACCGGCTCCATCTCCGGCTTGCTGACATCGTGGGCGGCATAGACCGGGGCGAAGCCGGCAACGGTGAGCAAGCGGTTCCGTTCGCCTCGGGGCATGGCCAGCGTCTCGGCCAGGTGGAGGACCATGGTCCGGCTCGGCTTGGATCGGCCGGATTCGAGAAACGAGATGTGGCGGGGTGACACATCGGCCTCGGACCCGAGGTCGAGCTGGCTCATGCGGCGAACCGCCCGCCACTCCTTGAGCACGGTGCCGAAGGGTGAGGTCATGACGGCAATAGTACGACGTCGGCTTGCGGCGTTCACTTACCCAAGAGGTAATTGGATCCCGACACGGGCCGTGATCGGATACGGCCATGACTGCGACAAATGTACTGAAAGCGGCCTCGGCGGCACTGATCGTCTTCGGCCTGCTGATCGCCCTCGGATCACTGGATGCCACCGCCGGACCGTTGCGGTTCCTGGCCGGACTCATTCTGTTCGACGAGCCGGGACCGGTGATCGAGTCGGCCGACGCCCACCTGCTGTCGGGCATCCTCGGCGGCGTGCTGGTGGGCTGGGGTCTGACCTACTGGATCCTGATCGATCGCCTGCTCCCCCACCAGCGTGGCCTGTTGAAGGCGGTGATCACCGTACCCATCGTGGTGTGGTTCGTGATCGACAGCGCCGGTTCGATCGCCTCCGGAGGATGGCTCAACGCCGTGTTCAATCTCGGTTTCCTGGCCGCCTTTCTCTTTCCGATTCACTCGATGGACAGCACCGAATCGTACGCATCGGTTCCGTAGGCCAGCCACAGAGCATTCTCGGCGGAAATACCTGTGGTCAACTTGAGCACCAGAGTGCGATCGGTGGTGAAGGCGTGATCGATGGGGTCGAAATCCAGGGTGACAACGCCGAAGTCAGTGGCGCCGGCGCCCGAGGAATCGACAGGTCCGGCAGACCCGCTCATTTTGAAACAATCGGCATGGGTGAGGTCGCAGTCGTAGAGAGCGGCCAACACGACGCCGTTCGTTGTGGTGTCGAAGCCCTTGACGGCAGCACGCAGGGTGAGCGTGGGGACCCCTTTCAAACTGACGTTGCCCGGCTCCAGACTCCACCGTTGAGTCTTGTCTTCGTCGGTCTCACTCAAGCCGCTGCCCTTTGCCAGCAGCAACCCCGGGTCATCATCCCGATCGGTGTCATAGTTCGGCAACGGGCCCGGGATCGGCGACCCGTCCAGTGGCAACATCGGCTGGGAGGTGGTGTGGCCGCCGGAGCCCAATGACCAGGAGAACGGGTCCGGCGGATCCAGGGATGTCGAGGTGACCGTGGTCGTGGTGGACGTGGTCAAGGAGGTGGTGGATGAAGTCGACGAGGTCGAAGAGGTCGGGATCGCAGGCGGCGACGTGGCCGAGGTCGTGGTCAACGTCGTGGTCGAGGTCGTGGTCGTGGCTACCGCAGTGACGGTCGACGCAATCGACGTTTCCGCCGCGCCGGTGTCCAAAGGCTCGGTCACCATGGTGCGGAACTCGGTATCAAGGGGTGACGACTCGAGGGGGGCCAAGGCCTCCACGTAGGCGATGGAGTCGGGCCGGCCGATATCCACGATCGGTGCGGCGCCGGCCACCACCGCCAGCGTCGACGCACCGGCGGCGGCCACCGTGGTTCCCGCCGTCGACAGGCCGGACCCGATCTGTCCCAGCGAACGGAGTTCGGGCAACCAGCCCCAAGGCCCGGCGGTGCGGCGTTGTCCGACCGAGGCGTTGAGGAAGGCTCGAACCACCACCGGATCGAACTGGGTACCGGCGCAGCGGACCAGTTCCCGGCGGGCGGCCTCGGCCGACATCGATTCCTTGTACGAGCGCTTCGAGGTGACGACATCGTAGGCATCGGCCACGGCGGTGATCCGCCCGGCCAGTGAGATCTCCTCGCCGGCCAGGCCGAACGGGTAGCCGGCGCCGTCCCACCGCTCGTGGTGTTC
>JAHEJM010000049.1:17665-28208 GCA_024638815.1 Acidimicrobiales bacterium
CCAGCCACAGCGCCACCCCGGACCAACCGTCGGCGTCGACAAACCACTGGGAGGCGAGCCGGACCATGAGCCAGGCGGCCACGATGGGGGCCAGGTAGGCAACCCCTCGTATGGCAACCGAGGCCACCGGCGACGGCCGCCACAGGTCCTCGGTTGCTCCACGAGTCGGTTGGCTCGCCATTCCCCTGGTATCGGCACACTCGGGGGCGAGCTGAATTGGAAATGCCGAAGGGCCTGGAGCTAGACGTGGGCCTCCAGCCAGTTGACGATGTCGGCGGTGACGTCGTCCCGATGGGTCTCGTTCAGTATCTCGTGACGGGCGCCGTCGTAGACCTTGGCCGTGACATCCTTGACCCCGGCATCCCGGTAGCGCTGAGCCACCAGCTCGATCAGCTGACCACCGCCGGCCAGCGGGTCATCGCTTCCCGAAGCCAGCAGGATGGGCAGATCGGAGCGGATGCCGGACAACACCTCGGAGTCGGCCAGTCGGCCGGCCTGGGCGAACAGTGAGGGGATCGTCTCGTCCGGGGTGTCGAACCCACACCACGGGTCGGCCACATACTTGTCGACCTCGGCCTCGTCCCGGGACAGCCACTCGTAGCCGGTTCGGTGCTCGAAGCCGGCATTGAACGCCTCCAGTCCGGCCGGCTCTTCGGCTTCGGCCATGTTGGCGGCCAGCACATCGAGGGCGGTGGAGCCGGACAGGATGACCCCGGCATAGGGATCGGCTCCGTCGACGATGATCGATTGGGCGGCAAACGAACCCATGGAGTGGGCGAACAGGAAGACCGGCAGCTCGCCGTGATCGGCGGCGATCGAAGCCCCGAGTTGGGCCACGTCGGCGATCAGGCCGTCGAACCCGGCCGATCCGAAGTCGCCGAGGTCATCCTGTCCGGTCCGGCCATGGCCCCGATGGTCGGTGGCGTAGACCACGAATCCGGCGTTGTTCAAGGCGGTGGCGAACCGGTCGTAGCGCATGGCGTGTTCAGCCAGACCATGGGCAATCTGCACCACGCCTTTCGGCGGGGCACTCGCCTCGGCCCAGGAGTAGGTGGCGATCTCGACGCCGTCGGCGGCCGAGGTGAAGGACGATTGGGTTGCAGTCATGGTGGGTATCTTGCCATCTCCGGCGGTCGAGAAGAACACCCGGATGCCGGGAGCCCGCCTGGCCACCGCACAGGAGCTCTATTAGACTCGCGACAGCGACGGCATGACCCACAGCGATTGGAGGGTTGACTCGTGAGCGACGAGTCCTCCATCGATGCTCCAGAGGAAAGTTCAGAGCCGTCGGCGTCCATGAGGGCGGCCGACGACGAGGAGCTGGTACGAGCCCTGGTCGACTCTGCTCCGGACGGACTGATCCTGGTCGACGACGAGGGAACCATGGAGTTCGCCAATCGGGCGGCAGAGTCGATGTTCGGCTATGACCGGGGCGAACTGGTGGGCCGATCGGTCGAGATGCTGGTACCGAATTCCCTGGAATCGATCCGTCGATGCCACCGGATCCGGTTCGGGGCTGCGTCCGAGGCCCGGCCGATCAGCGCTGGACGGGACCTGATGGCCCGCTGCGCCGACGGCCGGGAGATCCCGGTCGAGATCGGGCTCAGTCCGGTACGGGTCGGCGGCCAAGTCCGGGTGATCGCCGACATACGAGACGTCTCCCGTCGTCACAACGCAGAGGCCGCCCTCCGTGCCAGCGAGGCCCGCTTCAGGGCCACGTTTCACGACGCGCCGGTGGCGATGCTGATCGGTGACGTCACCGGCGACACCAGGGTCGTGATCGATGCCAACCTGGCCGCCCTCGAACTCTTCGGTCGATCCCGGGAGGAGCTCGTCAGCCGGTCGGCCATGGACTTCCTCCACCCCGATGATGCCGAACAGGGAGCCCTCCTGGTGGAGGCCCTGAAGTCGGGCCGACACAAGGACCTCTCTCCTCGAGTTCGCGTGATCCGACCCGACGGCGACGCCGTATGGGTACAGCTCCATCTCTCACCTCTGGCCCTGGGGCCCGAGCGTTTTCTGACCATCGTCCACCTGCTCGATATCACCGCCGAGAAACGGACCGAGGCCATTGTGGCCCGCGACGCAGCGCTGCACGACGCGGTGTCCCGACTCCGATTGGCCAGCCTGCGGGGTCAGTCCAGGACCGAAGGTCTGACCATGATCTGTCATGCCGCCACCGAGGTTCTGGAGGCCGAGGCGGCAGCCGTCTACATCCGGCTTGGTTCCGACACCGACGACATCGCCATCGAGGCCGCCATCGGTCTGTGCGAAGAGTTGGCGACCACGGTCCAGGAACTGTCCGCCGGCGGTGTCGTCGGCAACGTGTTCCGAACCGGGAAGACGGTGTCCGTCGGACACGATGATCCGCAGATCGTGGGCCACAATCAGCGCACCGCCGGGCGCTCGGCGATCGACTCCATCGTGCTGGCACCACTGAAAGGCTCCGAGGGCGTCGTCGGCCTGTTGGTGGTTGCCCACCGGCCGGGTGCGACCTGGCTCGGCGCCGGGAACCTTCGGGGAATCAACCGCTTCGCCAGAGAGGCGGTGATCGCCATCGAGCTGGCCACCCATCGGAAGGTCCGGCGGCGACTGGAGCTCCTCGATGACCGGGAACGCATAGCCCAAGACATGCACGACATGGTGATCAGCCGCCTGTTCGCCACGGGCATGAAGTTGCAGGCCGGCCTTCAGGCCCCCGATCAGCAGGTGGTACGGAACCGTATCGAGGAGGCGGTGGAGCAGATCGACCGGGCCATCAACGAGATCCGCTCCACCATCTTCGGGCTCCAATCCTCAGGCAACCGGGGCCACAGCGTTCGTGACACCGTTCTCGAGGTGGTGGGCGAGCACGCCTCGGGCCTCGGGTTTGATCCGGTCGTCGAGTTCGGCGGTCCGGTCGAGGAACTACCGGACCAGGTCGTCGACGTGCTCACCGTCGTGCTGCGGGAGGCGTTGACCAACATCTCCAAGCATGCGTTGGCTCGGAACGTGGCCGTCGCCGTCTCCGTCACCGATGAGACCGTCACGATGACGGTGGAGGACGACGGCGTCGGGTTCAACCCGAATCGTTACGCCGCGAAAGGTGGTGCCGGAAGTGGTCTTGGCAACATGGCATCCCGATCCGAACGTATCGGAGGTCGGCTGGACATCGTCTCCACCGAAGGGGAGGGCACGATCGTGGCCTGGTCGGGCGTGCTCCCGGGCCCGAATCGACGATGATCAGAACCGGATGGGGTCCCGATCGGGTCCGGGCCCCACGGCAAGGCGGCGTTGCTCGGCCCTGGCCCCGTAGGCGGCAGCCTCGGAACGGCGGGTCATGCCCAACTTCGACAGGACGTTCGACACGTAGTTCTTGACCGTCTTCTCGGCCAGGAACATCTCGGCGGCGATCTCCCGGTTCGACAGGCCACGGGCCATCAGATCCAGCAATCGCCGCTCCTGCTCGGTCAACGAGGCGAACAACGGATCGACATCACCTCGAGCCGCTCGCTCCCGCAGCCGGTCGGCGGAGCGTTGGTCGAGCAGCGACTCGCCGGCCGCCACCTTGCGAATGCACGTCAGCAGTTCAGTCCCGCGGATCTGCTTCAGGACAAAGCCCGACGCGCCGGCCGCCACCGCGTCGAGAAGGGCCTCGTCATGGCTCACCGAAGTGAGGACGAGACATGGCACACCGGACGGGTCTCCGGTGACGGCACGACAGATGTCGAGACCGGACCCGTCCGGCAGCTGAATATCGATCAGTGCCACATCGGGCCGCAGTTGTCTCAACATGGGAATGGCCCGACGAACCGTGCCGGCCTCGCCCACCACCTCCATGTCGGGTGTGATCTCGAGCGTGACCCGAAGGCCCTCTCGGACCATCTCGTGGTCGTCGACGACGGCTACCCGGATCGGGGATTCGGCGGTCGACATGTCAATCCCGACTGATCTGGATCTTGCGGGATGCGGCTTCTTCTTGGTCGATGGGCAGTCGGACTTCGAGAATCCCGTCTCGATACGAGGCCTTGACATCCTCCTCCTCCACGCCGGGTGCCAAGGGGAGGGTCCGGCTGAAGGCTCCGTAGCTGAACTCGGATCGATAGCCGGCCTTGTCCTCGACCTTCTTCTCCTGCCGCCGTTCGGCCTTGAGCCGGAGCATTCCGTCGCTGACCGTGAGTTCGACATCGGCGTCGGGGTCGATCCCCGGCAGCTCGGCCCGGATGACCAGCTCGTCCCCTTCCTGATATTCCTCAACCTTCATTCGGCTCTCGGTCATCAGCTCCGACCAGCGTTCGGGCCAGTCGCCGAACTCCGACCAGTCGGGCCACAACGGGCGATGCCGGCCCCGTGCGTCCAGCCGGTCCTGAAGCCAGCGAGCGGGGGCTGATGATGAGTGTCTGCTGCGTTCCATGGTGGCGTCTCCTTCCAGTTCGTGTTCCTCTACTTCTGACGCTAGGTCGGCGGCGGCACCGCTCGGAGGGCCGAAAGTCCTCACCGTCCCATCAAACCGCCAGGTATCGACCGTCGAGCAGGGGCGGGATTGACTTTTGGCCCTGGTGAGGGCGAGGCTGAACAACCGACGATGGAGCCCGGAGGGAACCGGATTGAAGGAGGATGATTGATGAAGGCCAGAGTGGGAGACCGAATTGTGATCCACGGCCACCGTGTCGGCGAGGCGGTGAAGGATTGCGAGATACTCGAGGTACGGGGTGAGGAGGGCGGACCTCCCTACCTCGTACGGTGGAGCAGCGACGGCCATGAGGGATTGTTCTTTCCCGGCCCCGATGCGTCCATCGAACCCTATGACACGGCATCGGATTGAGACGGGCCGGCGGACGCAAGCCGGATGAGGACATCGAGCAGTGAGAAGTCGGCCACCTGCTTGACAACGTAGGCGGAGGCACCTGCGGCCTCCGCCTCGCTCCGGCCGTTCTCACCGGATACACCGGCCGACAGGATGACCACGGGGACATCCGGGACCACGGCCCGGATCCTTTGGCACACCTGTGGTCCGGTGCCGTCGGGCAGCCATTCGTCGACCACGGCGATCGTCGGTCGCAGTCGCACGATTTCGGGCACGGCCTCGGCCATGGTGCCGGATGATCCGACGACCCGGAATCCCGGGACGGCCTCCACCAGTTCGACCAAGGCCGCCCGAACATGCCGGTCGTCGTCGACCAGGTAGACGGTGATGGTTCGCACCGTCGGCCTCCCTTCGTCAAACCGGGGACCATTCATCACCACAACGCTGCCCGAACCGTCGGTCCCGCTGCTGGCATCACCTTGCCGGTCATGGCCCGTTCGTCCTCCTCATCCGATGATCGGCTTCACCCTCAGTCTGTGGCCGATCCGGTCCAGCCGGCAGGGTCGAAAGACCACACCTGCCCGCATCGCCTCGGCGTCGGCCGGTCTGTGACCGCGACACGCAGTGCCGACCGACCGCCGGCGGCTACGATCGACCGAACAGGGAGGGAACCTGGACGAAGGAGTCGACGATCAGATCCGGCTTCCCGTCGGCGGCCTCGACCGCCTCGGAGCGGTATTTGCCGGTCCGTACCAGCACCCCGGTCAGGCCGACCGCCTGGGCTCCGAGCACGTCGTTGTCGATGTCGTCACCGACCATGGCCACCTCGTCGGGCCCCAAGTCGAGCGAGCGCAGGCCGGCCTCGAAGAAGGCGGCCGCCGGCTTGCCCACCACGGTGGCCTCCACACCGCCGGCCGCCTCGAGAGCCATGACGTAGGCGCCGGTGTCCAGCTCCATGCCCTCGGCCGTCCGCCAGTACAGGTTGCGATGCATGGCCACGAAGGCCGCCCCATCGAGCAGCAGGCGGAACGCATGATTCAACTGGGCATGGTCGTAGACCATGCCGGCACCTCCCAGCACCACCACGTCGGCCGCCTCTCCCGGCCCGACCACGGTGACGTCCTCGAGATCGTCACTGATGTCGCCGCTGGACAGCACATAGCACCGGGCGCCGGGATGATTGGTTCGCAGGTAGTCGGCGGTGGCCAGCGGCGCAGTCAGGATGTCCTCGATGGCGACGTCGAAGCCGACCCGAACCAGAGCGTCGGCGATCTCCGCCCGGGACCGGCTGGTGGTGTTCGTCGCCAGCCGCATGGGAACACCGTTGTCACGCAGCTCGGCGAAGGCGCCGACGGCACCACGCACCGGCTCCCAGCCGATCGTGAGAACCCCGTCGATATCGACCAGGAGGCCCTGTATCCGGTCCGGTATCCAATCTCTGGTCCGGTCCGGCGTCGTTGACGGCACGCCTAGTTGGTGTGCCGCTCGATCATGGCCCACGCATCCTCGGTCAGATGGTTGGCCAGGTCGTGCAGAGCCCGGGCCGCGGCCAGCTCCTCGCCGATCTGGGGCACGGCGGGGTCGGTCGGGTTACGGCGGGAGCGGCCATGACCGCTCAACGACCGATCACCGGCCTCGAGATGGACCACCATCTCGCAGTGGTCCATGTCCTCCCGGGTTTCGAAGGTAAGTTTCCAGCTGTGCGGGGTGAGCTCGTCCATGGCCCGATTCTTGCCCAGGTGTCGGTCCGAGCCAAGGGCCGAAGGTCACCTGACGCGTCAACCGACGATGGCCACGCATCCACACTCTTGGCCGAGCACGCCCCCGGACCTGAGGCCAGTACGGTGCAACAAACACCGGCGAGCATTCCTCGCCTGCCCGAGAGTGGTGGTAGGTTGTGGTCCTGGACGTCACCTGGAGGGGCCGACGTGGCCGGAGTCAGTCGAGGTAGGCGGCGATGGGCGGCACTGACCGGAATTGTCTTGATGACGGCGGCCTGCACCAGCTTCGACGAGTCGACTCCGATCACGAGGACCACGGTGGCCTCGGCCATCGGCTCCGGCACGCTGCGGGCCGATGTGTTCAATAATGGGGTCTTCTGCGACGGAACCGAACGCAAGGCGGCCGTCATCTTCGAGGCCGAACCGGGCGAGACCATCGCCTTCTCCAGTCCCATGCCGGTGGAAGTGGCCGACGGCGTGGCCGACGAGCAGGGCACCTACCAGCTCCTGTGGAGCTGCGAACCGAACGAGGCCAGCCTGTCCTGGGACCTCACCGCCACCGGGACCGTATCGAACCGATCGGTCACCCTTCGACTCATCGGCTCCTACCGGGATCCCGGCGGACGAACCCTGGTATTCACCCCGGCCCGCCGTCCGCTGGTTTGTGACGGTACCAGCCAGGTCGTGGGCCGGCTGGAGAACGCCGAGCCGGATGAGCCGGTCGACTTCGCCGCAGCCGGCGTGGAGTCGCTGCGGCAGGGGCAGGCCGACGGGACAGGAACCCTGACCGTCAACTGGCGTTGCGACCCCGAGGAGAGCGCCACGACCTGGACGGTCCAGGCCGCCGGTCAGCGCTCGGGACGGGTGGCCACATTCGAGATCACCGGCCGCCTGCCCAAGCCGGCCGAGAGCGGCCCCATCGAAGTGGAAGTGGTGGAGGAGCCGGTGGCGTGCGACCGGGAGCGGCGCAGAGTGGCCGTGCTGCGGAACCTGACACCAAGTGTGCTGGTCGACTTCGTGGCGTCACCGTCCAACGGCCCGCTGCGGGCGGGTCGAGCAAGCCGTGATGGGGTGCTCGACGTCTACTGGCAGTGCCATCGATCCCAGGCCGACACGGAGTGGGCCCTGGAGGTCACCGAGCAACTGGTGGCGCCCGGAACTGCCGAGGAGCGCACGGCCACGGTTGTGATCACCGGATCGGCCCTGCCCGACCCGACCACCATCACCGTGGCTGAGGACCCGTTCCGGTGTGACGGTACCAGCCACCGGTTTGCCGTGCTGTCCAACTTCGTACCGGGCGAGTACGTGGACTACAGCTCACCCCAGTCCGTCGCCATCGGCCAGGGTCAGGCCGATGACACCGGGCAGGTGACCGTCCGCTGGCAGTGCTCCCCCGACGAGGCGGGCAGCCAATGGGAGGTGACGGCCGGCGGCCAGACCTCGGGCTACTCGCTGACGTTCACCATCACCGGTGGGTCGTAGCGATCGGCCGCCAGCCGGGATCGGCCCCCGGTTGGGGTCAGTTGGTCGGCGTGAGGTTCTCGGGATTGCCGATGAGACTGCCCCGAGGGGTGAGGTCACCTTGGGCGATCGTCGTGAATTCGACGACGAGGAAGCTGAGGACGAGCGCCATCACGGCGGCGGTGAGGGCATACTCCACCAGCGTGGCCCCTCGCTCGCTCTTTATCGTTCGATCATCGAGTGTGGTCTTCACGGTGTCCTCTACTGACGGAGAGTGATCATGAGAGTGACCCCTTCAACCGACGGCCCGTCGGGGCTGCCGAGGACATCGGGGAGCATGGCATCGGGAATCACGAAGTTGCTCATCCCGGACGCTGACTTGACGTTCTTCAGGTTGTTCGTGCTCTTGTCGAACGGCAGACCCGGGGAATGCTCGAACGCGCAGCGATTGGCGCTGCAGGAGCCGGCATAGAGCCGGTGGAGGAAGACCGGCGAGAACCGGTCGACCGCCAGCTGCGTGGTGCCGTTGACCGTGGCGGCGGGAAGCGTGGCCTTGAGGCCGTATCCGAACCGGGGTGAGTACAGGAGGTCGTAGAGGTCGTAGTCGGGATCGTCGGCATCATTGCGGGTGAAGACGGGGTCGCAGGGCCCGCCGCAACCGACCGGGCCCTCGGAAAAGCCCATGGCACCATTGTCATCGAAGTCGAGACCCTGGTGGTGGTCCATACACCGCAGCATCAGTCTGGTCAGGATCTGGTCCTGGTCGTAATGGGTCTTTGTGTCGCCATCGTCATACTGCGCCGTAAGGTAGGTGGCGACGGGGACCGGAACGTTGGACAAGTCGGCCTCGCCTCCGATCACGATGAACTGATCTTTTTGGCACGAGTTCGGTACCGCACTGGAAGAAAGATCACCGATGAACTCCCACAGTGGTTCGTCGTCGAGTTCGTAGGGGCCCACCGTGGCCGGCACTCCCCAGCTGAGTTCGTCCCAACGGGTCAGGAGCGCATCGTAACCGTCGGAGTATCCGGTACCGGAGAACAGCCCGGCGCCGGCCAGCGACGCCATGTTGCCGGTCTCGGTCTGCACGTTGTTGGGAAGTGGCGGATAGGGTGCGTCGTCGAGCACGTCGAGACCGTTGTGAGGGCGCTGGTTGACGCGGGACAGACGGTGGTCGAGCCCCATGGCGATGTTGTCTTCGAGGGTGGCCGAACTCGGCGGCGATTGCACCGTGCCCAGCTCGCTGCTTCCGTACTGGGCGTTGGCCGAGTACCCGTAGTTCCCGCTGGCCCCGCCGTGGCCACTACACGGCGCATCAGGGGGGAGGGAACCGGACTTGACGCAACCGATACTGGCGGCGTCGGAGCCGAGCCAGAACGGGAGTGTTCGAGAGATCTCATCGACCTCGGCGACCGAGACGGCCGTATAGCTGAAGGAGTCGATATCGAAGAGTCGGCTGAACACGCCCGGCGTCGTACGGTCCGGAAGCCGAACCCGCAGCCGTCGCCATTCATCGTCCATGGCTATGCAGTTGGCACCGCTCAGCTTGCTCCACTCGGATCCGAGGGCCTCGGCCCCGCAGGTGTCCATCTCGGCATCGGTCGGGGGGTGATCCAGATTCCGATTCAGGGAGGCCTTGACGGTCGCCTTGATATCGGCGACGGCGGCGGGGTCGATGGCCATGTCCTGAGCACCGGCCAGTGCTGCGATATCCACGCCGGACTGGGCGCCGGCCCGCAAAGTGGTCAGTAGACCCATGTCGACGGCCAGAGCGACGAAGAACATGGTCATGAACATCGTCAGGACCGTCACCACGGTGGCCGCGCCCCGTTCACCCGGTCGGCGTTGGTGCGATCGGAGACCGCTCACGGACATGACGTGGCTCCGTCGGTAGCCGACCAGGTCGCCGGACGCTCGAGCCGAAACTCGACCTCGGTCGACAGCGTGCTGGGAAACCATGGGAAGAAATTGCTCAACGTTGAATGTGACCGATCGACGGTGACGATGCCGTAGTCCCCGACCTTGGATTTCGCGTTGTCCACGAGTCGGATATCCACTGTGCTGGGATCCTTGGTTGACATTCGCCGGCAGATCTCGTCCCGCATGACCGTGGTCTGGGCCGAATCGGCGGTGTTGTCGCCGTCGTAGTTGACGGCAGCGATCCGTGCCCCCTCACGGGCGGCGTGCCGGACGTCCATGGCCTGGGTGAAGACCCAGCCGAACTCGATGATCCCCATCAGGACGAGGAGCAGCACGGGCAGGATGAGCGCAAACTCGACCATCGTCGCCCCATCCTCGGTAGACCGCTCACTGTGTGCGTTGTGATCAGCACAACACTTCCGTCCGCCCTCAGCAACCTGCCTCATAGGTTGTCTGTCGGACTTTCGCCGGGGGACTTGAAGTATTCGAATCGCCACGGATCAGCTCCAGCTGGCGCCGGACCAGGTCGCACCGGACCACGTCGCACCCGACCACGTCGCACCCGACCACGTCGCACCCGACCACGTCGCACCCGACCACGTCGCACCCGACCACGTCGCACCCGACCACGTCGCACCCGACCACGTCGCACCCG
>JAHEJM010000050.1 GCA_024638815.1 Acidimicrobiales bacterium
GGGCCATACCGACACCGTGGTCTGAGCCAATGGTCGGCGGCACTCCGG
This sequence comes from Acidimicrobiales bacterium, assembly GCA_024638815.1. Taxonomy (GTDB): domain Bacteria; phylum Actinomycetota; class Acidimicrobiia; order Acidimicrobiales; family SZUA-35; genus JAHELU01. The sequence continues at coordinate 49 of JAHEJM010000050.1, forward strand.
ATCACGGCACCCATCAGGCGGCCGGTCACCGACCCGATGATGTACCCGGTCATGTCGACGTCCTGGTGGTGGGAGCCGGGGTCTCGGGACTAGGGGCCGGCTACCATCTGCAGACCGAGTGCCCCGACCGCTCCTATGCCATCGTCGAGGCCCGCGGCAGGCTGGGGGGAACCTGGGATCTGTTCCGCTACCCCGGGGTGCGCTCCGACAGCGACATGCACACCCTGGGCTACCGGTTCAAACCGTGGCGGGCGGCCAGGTCGATCGCGCCCGGACCGTCCATCCTGGCCTACCTGCAGGAGACGGCGGCCGAGTTCGGCATCGATCGCCACATCCACTACAACCGGCGGGTGACGGCGGCAAGTTGGTCGAGCGACGAGGCCCGGTGGACGATGACCCTGGAGCACACCGACGACAACACCGACAACAACACCGACGACAGCGTCGATGGCGCCGTCGAGGGCGGCGGCGAGTCGGACCGACCCGGTCACCGAACCACCTCGACCGTCACCTGCAACTTCCTGTTCATGTGCGCCGGCTACTACAGCTACCGGGGCGGCCACCGACCGGAGTTCCCCGGTGAGGACCGATTCACCGGGGCGGTCGTCCACCCCCAGCAATGGCCGGAGGATCTGGACTACGGCGGCAAACGGGTGGCCATCATCGGTTCGGGGGCGACGGCCATGACCCTGGTGCCGGCCATGGCCGGCACCGGCAGCTCCGACTCCGACTCCGACAGCTCGGACGCCGACTCCGGCCAAGCGGCGGCCGAGCACGTCACCATGATCCAGCGCTCCCCGACCTATGTGCTGTCGCTGCCGGGCGAGGACCCCGTGGCCAAGCGGCTGCGCCGCTTCCTTCCCGAGCGGCTGGCCTACCGGATCATCCGGCGCAGGAACATCAAGCTCGTCGACATCCTGTACAAGCGGAGTCGAAGCCACCCCGACCAGGTTCGGCGCCTGCTGCTGGCCGGGGTGCGCAGGGGCCTCGGGTCCGGCTACGACGTCGACACCCACTTCACCCCCCGCTACAACCCGTGGGACCAACGCCTGTGCTTCATTCCCGACGGTGACCTGTTCCGGGCCATCAAGTCGGGGCGGGCGTCGGTGCTCACCGGTGAGATCGAGACCTTCACCGAGGCCGGTGTCCGGGTCACGACCGGCGACGGGGAGAGTCAGGACGTCGAGGCCGACATCATCGTCACCGCCACCGGACTGGAACTGGTCACGCTGGGCGAGGCCGACTTCGAGGTCGACGGTGAGCCGGTCGACTTCTCCCGGACCTGGACCTACAAGGGCGTGTGCTACTCCGACGTCCCCAACCTGGCCTCGACCTTCGGCTACGTCAACGCTTCATGGACCCTGCGGGCCGACCTCGTATCGGGGTTCGTGTGCCGGATGTTGAACCATCTGCGGGACACCGGCACCGACATCGTGGTCCCCCGGCTGCGACCCTCCGATCAGGCCATGACCCCTCGCCCCTGGATCGCCGATTTCCCCGCCGGCTACATGCGCCGGGGCCTACCGCTGATGCCACGCCAGGGTGACCGGGAGCCGTGGGTCAACACCCAGGACTACTACCGGGATCGGGTGTTGCTGGGCAAGGAGCCGGTCGACGACGGGGTGCTCCAGTACTCCCAGGCGGCTCCGGTCAGGGTGTGAGGGTCTCCCCCCACCGGCTTGCCCGATCGGCCTCGCCGTCGACCAGATGGTTGGCCTTGTCGACCAGGAAGCTCTCCGGTTCGGCCACCAGGTGATAGCCGTGTCGCTTCAGTCGCCGGCTGATTCCCTTTCCCGCCCGCCCGGTGAGCAGCGGTGGACCCTCGAGCCGGGTATCGAAGGCGGCCGCCGACCGGCCGGATCCATCGGGCATGGCGTCAAACCAGTCGCCCAGACCGGGGCCTTCGGCGTCGGGATCGAGATCGAGATCGTCATCCTCGTCGGCCCTGTCCTTCGCCGACATTCTCGATTTCTCGCTGCTCATCCCGTGGATATGGGTTGGTCCGCCCACCACCAGCAGACCGGCGCCGGTGATCAGCTCGGATGTGGCTTCGGCCACCGGCACCACCGCAACCTCGTCGAACGATGGCCGCAGACCCTGGGCGATGTGGTCGGCGACAACGTGGGTGTTGCCGAACATGGATTCGTAGACGACGACAGCGCGCACAGCCGTTCCTCCTGTCAGCTTGACCTTGCTCCATGATCGTCATCGAGGTCGACCCCCAGGAACCAGAGGCCAAGGTCCCATTGCCCTTCGTGATGGGATACATTCGGCTGGTGGACGTCGACCGGCTGCAATTTCTGTTCGGTGCGCAGGTGCTCGATGCGCTCGACGAGTTCGACCTCGATGACGAAGCCGACCGGATGGAGCTTGTCGAGCGCTTCGCCGCCCTGCCTGCCGATTCACCCCAACGTCCGGCGCGGATGGCGATGCGTACCGTTGCCGTCAGCCAGATCCTGGCCGATGATCCGCCCCAGACGTGGCAGACTGCGCAACGCCTGCGCGATCAGGGCCTCGACCGCCATGAGATCCTGTCGCAGCTGTCGTTGGCGGTCGGTGAGCACCTGTCGGCGGCACTGTCGTCGAACTCGAACTTCGATGTGGACGATTACGTCGAGGCGCTCGAGCGACTGCCGATGCCCGGTGCCTCCGATATCGCCCGACGCCTGGTCGAGACGGCCCGTGACCAGCCGGGGATCACACCCGATGATCATTGCGACGCCGTCGTGGCGTCGCTGGGACCAGGCGGCGGGCCCGTGCTGGAGGAGATGGTCGACCGGGTTCTCGACGAGCTGATCGAGGGTCCGTTGTGGTGGCTACCCAGCGACCAGACGGTGGTGGTCCCCGATCTGGTCCAGCGAGCGACCTTCACCCACCGGTTGACCGACGCCGAGGCCGAGTTGGGGGTGCTCAGCGCAGGGTTCGATCTGGGCGCCTTCGGTCGCTTCGACATCGTGCGGTTGAGCGACGGCACCGAGCTGGATCAGTTCTCCGCCAACCACCACCATCTCGGCTGGCGCGGTCCGCAGGAATGGCTTGCCCGCTTCGAACCGGGTGATCTCCTGGCCTGCACCGTGACCGTCGAAGCCGGCGACGATCTTCTCCACGAACCGATCGAGGCGACCGTGACCATCGAGGTCGTCGCCGATGAGCCCGATATCTCCGACGCCGTGGTCGGGTACGTGCGAGCCGGTTACGACGAACTGGTGGCCGAGCCCGGGCTGCCGGTGGGCGGAGCGGAACTGGCGTGGTGGTTGTTGTTCCACCACCCGGGCCTGTTCGACACCGCCCAGCGACCCCTGGGCGAGCTGTGCGCCGCCGCCGGGCTCGAACTGCGCGGCGGCCAGGTCGCCCACGACGAGGAGATCTGGCGCAACGACCTGTTCGTTCGACGGTTCCGCACCGCGTGCGACCTGGTGCCCGAACCGGACTGGCAACGCGTCCTGGGCCGCGCCCTGAGCGTTCTCGACGATCCCGACGCATCGGTCGACGAGGTACGGGCCGTGCTCGACGAGTGCGCCGAACCCGAGACGCTCGACGTACTGGCCGACGTGCTGTTCGGGCATTACCTGGATCCCTCCGACGAGTTCGAACGGGGCTGGGCCGACGCCCCGGGACGGCTGTTCGACCTGGTCGACCGGGCCAAAGAAGTGGCCCACCGCCCTCGCCAAACCGCCACTGCCGAGTACCTGGCCTGCGTGCTTCAGGAGCGCTGCGGCGCCGCCGACGTGGCCGAGGAGCACCTGCAACGAGCGGCCAGAGCACAGCCGCGGTTGGGGCCGGTGGTGGAACGGCTCGGCTGGTACCGGTTCGATCGGGGCGACGCCTCCGGCGCCATGCGATGGTGGCGCACACTGACCGAGGTCCCGGCGGCGGCCCACACCATCGAACCGTTCCTGGAACCCGTAGCGGGAGGGCGTAAGGTCGGACGCAACGAGCCGTGCTGGTGCGGGTCCGGCCGCAAGTTCAAGCAGTGCCACCAGAAGGCGACCGATCTGCCCCCGCTGCCCGACCGGGTCGCATGGTTGTGCCGCAAAGCATCGCTGTGGCTCGAACACACCACCGGCGATGTGCGGGGAGTCGTCGTCGAGCTGGCAACGGCACGGGCAACCGGCGACCCCGACGTCGAACCGCAGGATCTGGCCGGGCTCCACGACGACGAGATGTTCGACATGTTCGGCGCCGCCTTCGCCGACCCGATCGTGTTCGACGGCGCCCTCCACGAAGGCGGACTGTTCGGGCTGTTCCTGCACGAACGTGGCCCCTTGCTGCCCGACGACGAGCAGTTGCTCGCCGCCTCGTGGCGTACGGTCGATCGCAGCGTGCACGAAGTCGTCGCCGTCGACCCCGGCGTGGGAATGACACTGCGCAACCTCGGCACCGGTGACGTCGTCGAGGTGCGCGAACGCTCCGCCAGCACCCTGTCCCGAGTTGGTGAGCGGTTCTGCGCCCGGGTCGTACCCGACGGCGCCTCGAACCAGATCATCGGCGGCACCTTCCCGGTGCGGACCGGCCAGGAGGCAACCGTGCTCGACCTGTGCGCTGCCGACGACCCGGTCGCCCTTTGCGCCTGGGTTGGCGCGCTCCGCCAACCTCCGCGCCTGGTGCACAGCCCCGGGCTCATCGATGAGATGCTCGACAAGGATGCAATTGAAGCCGTGCTCGCCGACTTCGAGGACAGCGACCCCGAAACCGCCATGGCCCAGCTTCAAGCCGAACTGAAACGGCAGGCTCAGGCCGGATGGCTCGATGAGCACATCCCCGCCCTGGACGGCTTGACACCACGGGAAGCGGCCGCCGACCCGACCCGGCGTGAGCAGCTGGAACGACTCCTGGCCGAGTTCGAGGCGATGGATCGAGCCGGGCCCGGCCAAGCCGCGGGACTCCCTGACGGCTTCGTGGCCTTCAACTACGACGTCGCCGCGCTCCGCCACGAACTCGGTCTCGACTGAAACCGTCGACCCGTCACCGCCCACCGCCTCAGAGCCGTTCGACCACGCCTGCGGCGCCGTCAACCCGCAGCGAGTCGCCATCGACCAGTTGGCGGGTGGCGCCGGCAACGTTGGTGACCGAGGGCAGTCCGAGCTCCCGGATCAGGATCGAGCCGTGGGACAGGTCGCCACCGATCTCCACCACCACGGCGTCGGCCTGATCCAGGGTGGTCATCCAGCCGGCGTCGATCGATCGGGCCACCACCACCAGCGCCTCTCCGTCGGTCCGCTCCAGCGGCCCCTCGGCGGGTTCGGCCAGCACCCGGGCGGTGCCACTCACGATGCCGGGAGCGAGGGCCAGACCGGTGAGCCTCCGCACGCCGTCTGCGGCCTGACCGTCGCCATCACCGTGGGCCCTGCCGTTGTTCGCCGCCGGCAGGGGATCGTGGAGGCCGATGACATGAGGCACCTCGAGCACCGCCAACTCGGCCCGCTCCTTGTGCCGCCGGGCCCAGAACCCGGCATCCGGTACCCAACCGTGGTCCAGGCTGCGGACCTCGTCCGCGGTCAGCAACCAGAGGTCGTCGACCGAGCGCAGCCGTCCCAGAGCAACGGCGTCATCGGCCAGGGCCAGTCCGGCGTCGCGAATGGCGGCGAAGCTGCGCATGGCCTCGTGGCGATACCGTTCCCGGGCCGCCATGGGCTTCGCCGCCGCCAACCAGAGGGGCAGGGTGAGCCGGCCCTTGACGGTTCGGGGCCGACGATCGGACGGCGGATCGGAAACCGGGCGGCCGCCGACGTCCGGCGTGTTGGCGGCCGCCGACGCCTTGGCGATCGGTGGCCCGTCGCCGGTCTCGAGCAGGATCGACGGGTCGTCCCGATATCGGGGTCGGGCGATGTCGCTCTCATAGACGCCCCGGTGTCCGAAGTCGGCCAGGAAGCCGTCGAGCTCGGTCCCATCGGCCCCATCGACCGAGCGAGCCGAGCGCAAGCGGCGCAGCCGTTCGGCCATCTCGGTGGTGATGGTGCGATGACGGGCGGCGTGCTCGTACAGGGTTCCCAACCGTCGCAGCACACCCAGCGGTGGACCGATGGCCGACGACAGCGGGAACATCCCGGTCACCAGGGCCACATAGGACCGGTGCAGATCGTCGGCGAAGTCGGTGAAGGTCGAGGCCGAGGGGGTGCCGATGCCGGCCACCCGGCGCTGGTTGGCCTCGGCTCGAACGACGGCCGCAACCTGGGCCAGGCCGAGCCGGATCAGCGAGGGTGCCGATCGCACCAGGCGGGTCGGGCGCAGCGGCCGGCTGTGTCCCGAACCCCCTCCGATCGATCCCGCCACCAGGGCCGTGGGCAGCCCGAGGTGCCGCATCATGTCCTCCAGCAGCGACAGGTTGATCATGGGCCGGCCGGCCTTGACGTGAAGGAAGTGGCGATCGGTGGGCAGACCGGGAACCCGGCGCCGGTACCAGGCGAACAGATCGGGGCCGGCCTCGGCGATGATGCTGGTCATGAGGTGGGAGGGAAGGGGCGGCAGGATCTCGGCGTGGTTGGCCGCGGTCAGCGTCTCGTTGCGCATCGGCGCCGCGGTGATGGGCCGGATCTGGAGCAGCCAGCACACCGTCCCGTCATCGGCCCACTCGATGTCCCACGGCCGGTCACCGAAGGTTCGGCGCACCTCGCTCAGCAGCCGCTGGAGCCGGTGGGGCCATCCGGCCTCGGCCCGTTCCAGCCGGGGCAGTTCACGGCGATCGCCGACCACCTGCCCCGACAGCAGACCGTCGGCGGTGCCGGTGGTGGCGTTGACCAGATCGTCGTAGCGGCCCGGCTCGGAGAAGGCGACCCCGGCATGATGGGCGGCGACCATGGCCATGATCAACACGTCGCGCCGGAACTCCCCGGGACGGCGCCGGGCCGAATCCCCGACCCGGTCGACGGCCTCCGACACCGACTCGACCTCGGGCGCCACATCGAGCACGGTCTCGAACCAGCCGGCCAGACTGGCCTCGGACCCGTCCTCGGCCTCGAACGCCGAGCGCACGGCCAGCCGGTGGACCCGGTGTTCGGCCGCCCACCGGGCGATGTCGGTGGGCACCGGCTCGCCGTCGGGGATGACGAAGCCGGCGGGAACCGGTAGCCCGGCTCGACCGGCCCGAATCAGCAGCGCCGCCTTCGGTGCCGGCGCGGGCTCGCCGAGCATCGTGGCCTCGACCCCGGACGGTGAACCGACGGCGGTGGCGGCCTCAGCCCGATTCGGCCACCAGCCCGGTCGCCAGGTCGGCCACCACACGGGCATACTCCTCGGGTTGTTCCAACATGGGGAAGTGGTCCCAACCGGGCTGGACCAGCCGCTCGGCTTTGGGCGCCTTGGTGGCGATGGCGTCGGCCTGCCCCGAACGCAACACCCGGTCGTGCTCGCCCCACAGCAGTACCACCGGCAGCTCGGTCACCGGTTCCAGTGCCGTGAACCAGTCGACGGTGATGATCTCGAACATGAGGCCGAAGGCGTCGCAGGTCCGGTAGCCGTCGAAGAAGGTGTCGAGCTCGGCGTCCGGGGCCCCGTTGGGGAAGAACAGTCGACGCCACAACGGGCGCGGTGCCCGGGCGGCGAGGAGCCGGCGGACCACCTCACGGACCGGAGGGGTGGACATGATGCGGGGAAACAGGCGGCGGTCGAGGTCGGCGCCGACCGGGGCGTGGAGGATGAGCCCGGCCATGGTTTCCGGACGGCGGGAGGCCAGATCGAGGGCGATGGAGCCCCCGATACCGTGGCCCAGCACCACCGGCGGTCGACCCGTCCCGGTGACCTGATCGATCAACTCGGCCAGGCGGTCGGCATAGGCCGGCACCGAGTCGAGCTCCGGGTCGAACGGCACCCCGTTGAACCCGGGGAGGTCGACGGCATGGAAGTCGACGGTGTCGGGCATCAGCCTGGCCATGGACGAGAACCGGGTGCTGCCACCACCATTGCCGTGAACGGCGACCACGGTGGTCATGGTCCGCCCGCTCCCGGAACGGGATCGGCCACGACCAGGGCGATACCGTCCACGTCGGGGTGATCGCCGGCATGGCGACCCCGGTGCTCCCAGACCACCACGCCGTCGACCACCGCCATCACCAGAGGCAGGGTCCAGGGGTCTCCGATCTTGCGACCGATCCGATGCCCGCTCAGGGTCGCTCGAATCCCGGCTTGCCACGAGGGCAGGCCGAACATCTCCCGCCGGCCGCCACGTTCCACACCGACGGCTCGATACAGCTCGGCGTCGGGATCGGCGATGGCGACGGCGTCGGGATCGAGCCGATCGAAGAAAAGGGGGGCCTGATCGACGGTTCCCTGGTACACGAAGACCACCGGAGGGTAGTGAGGGTTGCGTTCACGTGCGGCGTCGAACTCGCCGACCAATTGACGGTAGAACAGTCAACCGTAGTGCCGAAGGAAGACCAGCACCGTGGCTCGGTCTCCGGCATCCAACAGCGACCGCAACGTCGAATGGGGGCCGAGACCTCGACCGGCAACGGCCCGGTCGAGAACCGGGGAAGGCAGGGGACGGGGCACGGTGGCGCTCATAGCAGGAAGTACGGTCCCCGACCGGCTACGGATGCGAACCGGGCCGACGGGCGGACGCCACCCGTCCCGCCAGTGTCGTTATTGGCGGGAACAACCGGGTCGAACATGGGCCGAACGGCCCATCTGGGAATGGATTCCCGGGCGAAGTGTGCGCAATGGCCTATCCAGATCCGCCTCTCGAGGTCGATCACAGTTTTGCAAGCCCCTAGTTGGGACGGAATACAAAACACAATGGAGACATCGAACATGGTGCATTACCACACCCTGGTGGCCTGGCTGCAGGCCCACGCCAAGACCGAACGAGGCGCCTCGCTGGTCGAGTACGCCCTCTTGGTGGCCCTCATCGCCGTCGTCTGTATCGGCGCCGTCACCTTCCTTGGTGGACAGGCCGCCGAAAGCTTCAGCGAGGTGGGCAGCGAGGTCAACTAGCCTCCTGCACAGAGTCGCCGAATCCCGGCATTGCCGGGCGGCGGGCGTCCGCTGAATTCCCTCCTCAGCGGACGTTTCCGAAATCAATGTGGGAGCAGCCTGGCGCGGGCTGCTCCCACATTGAAGTTTTGGCAGGGGGAAGCCGAAATCATTCTTGCCGCCGGCGGCCCCTGTAGTAGCGTCATCATCATGCGCCAGCTCAGCACCGACCAACTGCACGCCGGTCTGAACCGCATCCTGCAGTCGCCCACCGATACCGGCCTGATCGAGATGCTGGTGCTCCGTCCTCACGAGGACGAGCGACTCACCGTCGAGGCCGTCAAGCTGACGGAAGGGACCGGAGCCGACGGCGACAACTACCTGGACCGGGGCAACCCCTACACCGAGGACGGCTCGGCCCAGCCCGAGGCCCAGATCACCATCATGAACTCCCGGGTGCTCGATCTCATCACCGGCGGCGACCGGGCCCACTGGAAGTGGGCTGGTGACCAGATCCTGGTCGACATGGACCTGTCGGCCGCCAACCTGCCGCCCGGTACCCGACTCCATATCGGTTCGGCCGTGCTCGAGGTGTCGGCCAAACCCCACACCGCCTGCGCCAAGTTCGCCCAACGGTACGGTCTCGACGCCACCAAGTGGATCAACTCCGACCCCGACCTTCGGCTCCGGGGCATCAACGCCATGGTGGTCACCACCGGCAGCTGTGCTGTCGGCGACGTGATCATGAAGGCGTAGCGGGTAGCCGGTCCGATCCGGGGCCGAGCTTGTCGTTCCCCCGAGCTCTGAGCCGCCCACGACCTCCTCATACGGAACTTTGAGCCGTCCACGACCTCCTCGTACGGAACTTTGAGCCGCCTACGACCCGTTTGGGGGTCGCCCCGGGCTCAAAGTTCGGCGGGTCGGAGGGCGGGAGCCAGGGCGGCCTCCATGGCTTCGACCCATCGCTCACCCTCGGCCCGGGTGAAGGTCTCGCCCCGGATCATGACCCGGGCGAAGAACGGACCGCTGAGGATGTCGACGGCCAGGTCGACGTCGATGGTGGGGTCGATCTCGCCTCGCTGTTGGGCCCGGGTCACCATGTTGCAAATGGGTTCACGGCGATAGTCGGCCATGCGACGTAGCAATCGGCCCAACTGCTCGTCGTGCAGTGAGCCGTTGAGCAGGCCGACGAACATACACCGGTGTGAGCTGATGGCCATGGAGCCGACGGCCATCATGTGGTCCACCATGGACTTGAGGTCGCCCCGAAGCGAACCGGTGTCGGGCTCGGGTTCGGGCTCGATGACGGTGTTGATGGCGTCGAACAACAGATCATCGCCGCTGGGCCAGTGGCGGTAGATGGTTGTCTTGGCCACACCGGAGCGCCGGGACACCTCATCGACCGTGAACCCGTTGACGCCATGTTCCATCACCACCTCGATGGTGGCGGCGATCGTCTTGTCCCGTGCTTGCTGACTTCTGGGTCGAGCCATGTTCTCCGACCACCGAGCAATTCGTTTGGCGGCTCCCCGGACATGAGATTCGGTACCTGGGTGCTGTGGTTCTCGGTGTGACATGAAGCGTATCGGTCGCATATCGATAACGCTACGATAGAGTAGCGATACTGTAGCCGACACGAATCGGCCCCGAGACGTTCGCCTTTTGGAGAAGATCAGCATGCTCGCCTCAATCGGACGGTGGTCGTTCCGCCACCCTTGGTACGCCCTCGCCATCTGGATCGTGGCCCTGGTCGGGGTCGGCGGTGCCGCCGGCGCCATCGGCTCGGCCTTCAGCGCCACCTTCGAGATCCCCGACTCCGAAACCGCCGATGGGTTCGAGACCCTCGACGAGTACTTCGGCGGCGCCGGCTCCGGCATCCCCGGGTCGATCGTGTTCAGCGCCGAACAGGGGGTGACGGACCCCGAGGTCCAGACGGCCATGAGCGAGATGTTCGCCGAGGTGGCCGTGATCGACAAGGTGTCGCTGACCAGCCCGTATGACCCCCAGGCCCAGCAGATCGCCCCCGACGGTTCGATCGCCTACGCCTCGCTCACCCTGGATGCCGATGTCGACCAGACCGAGTCAATGGAGATCGGCGAGGAGATCACCTCCCTGATCCCCGACGACATCGACGGGCTCCAGGTCGAGGTCGGCGGTCAGGCCCTGGCCGAGTTCGAGCCGCCGGAGTCGGAGTTGATCGGCCTGTCGTTCGCCGTCGTCATCCTCATCGTCTCGTTCGGGTCGGTGCTGGCCATGGGTCTGCCCATCGGCACCGCCGTGTTCGGGGTCGGCATCGGGGTCGGCCTCATCACCCTGCTGACCAATGTCATGGAGATGCCCGACTTCTCCATCCAGCTCGGCGCCATGATCGGGCTCGGGGTCGGCATCGACTACGCCCTGTTCATCGTCAACCGGCACCGGGAGGGGCTGCACGCCCTGATGGACCCGCTCGAGGCGGCAAGCCGGGCTCTGGACACCGCGGGCCGGGCCGTCATTTTCGCCGGCATCACCGTGGTCATCTCGCTGCTGGGTATGACCCTGATGGGGTTGAGCTTCATCACCGGTCTGGGCGTCGGCGCCTCCATCACCGTGTTGATCACCATGCTGGCTTCCATCACCCTGCTGCCGGCCTTCCTCGGCTTTGCCGGTGACCGCATCGAGACCACGCGGATCGGCCATCTGGCCGCGGCGGCGGTGCTGTCGCTGCTGTTGCTGTCGGTCGGCCTGGGCTTCGGTGGCGACACCTTCCGACTTGGAGCATTGATCGCCATCGTCGTGCTGTTCGTGGCCGCCTTCTTCGTGCCCCCCCTGAATCGGCTGCTCCCACCCCGCACCCCCAAGCCCATGCGGGAGACCATCCCCTATCGATGGAGCCGCATGATCCAGTCCTACCCCTGGCTGTTCGCCGTCGGTGGTGTGGCCGTGCTGTTGACCCTGGCCTACCCACTGCTCGATCTCCGACTCGGGTTCAGCGACGAGGGCAATTTCCCGGAGGAAACCACCACCCGCAAGGCCTACGACATGATCGCCGAGGGCTTCGGGCCCGGCTTCAACGGCCCGTTCCTGGCCGTGGTCGAGATCGACTCCCCGGCCGACCTCCCAACCGTGGCGGCTCTGACCGAGGCCATCTCGACCACCGAGGGAGTGGCCGTGGCCGCCGGGCCCCTGCCCAACAACCCTGACGACCCCCAGGCCGCCATCATCAACATCGTGCCCACCACCTCGCCCCAGGACGAAGCCACCGAGACCCTGGTCAAGGAGCTTCGGGACGAGGTGATCCCCGGTGTGATCGGCGACAGTGACACCATCGAGGTCAACGTGACCGGCGGGGTGCCGGCCAACATCGACTTCACCCGGTATCTGTCGCAGCGCATCGTCATCTTCTTCGGCGCCGTGCTCGGCCTGAGCTTCCTGCTGCTGATGATGGTGTTCCGCTCGGTGCTGGTGCCGCTGAAGGCGGTGATCATGAACGTGATCTCCATCGGCGCCGCCTATGGCGTGGTGGTTGCCATCTTCCAGTGGGGCTGGCTCGGCGACATCATCGGTATCGAACCGGCACCCATCGAGCCGTTTGTGCCCATGATGCTGTTCGCCATCGTCTTCGGCCTGTCCATGGACTACGAAGTGTTTCTGCTGTCGCGCATCAAGGAGGAGTACGACCGCACCGGTGACTCGGCCAATTCGGTGGCCGACGGCCTGGCGGCAACGGCCCGGGTCATCTCGGCCGCGGCCGCCATCATGGTGGTGGTGTTCGGAGCCTTCCTGCTGGAGGAAAACCGCATCATCAAGATGTTCGGTGTCGGCCTGGCCGTGGCCGTCATGCTCGATGCCACCCTGGTCCGCATGCTGCTGGTGCCGGCCACCATGGAACTGCTGGGCGACCGCAACTGGTGGCTGCCCCGCTGGCTCGACCGGATCCTGCCCCGGCTCAACGTCGAAGGCCCGGCCGAGGTCCATGCCGGAGTCGGTGCTCCCGGCGATGGCGGACTCGAGGTTACCGCCGTCGACGGTCCCGGACCGCAGATCGGCCCCGCCGGCAACGGCGAGAAACCCGACGCACCGAGCGAGGAACCCGTCGGCTCACGCTGAGGAACCGGTAACGCCCCGGTCCGGCCACGTCCGGTCAGTGATGAAGACCGGCTATTCGCCGGCCGATTTCAGCCATCGTGGCTCGGAGCTCGACCGGAAGGAGGATCTCGACCTCGGGTGCAAGGGTGAGCAGCTCGCGCACCGCGGCGTCGTAGGAGTCGAAACGGAACGACCCCTCGATCCAGTCCGGTCGATCGGTCGCCGGATCGGGGTCGAGGCGAGGCCTCCACCCCTCGGGCTTGCCGGCAACCAGCGCCATCTGGAGTGCTGCGGGAGCAACGCGTACTCGAACCCGACGGAGCCGTCCTCGGCCGCCGACCAGACCCGGGGGCAGCGAGGGCACGGACTGTTCAAAGGTGTCGAGCAGCTCGAACCCGCCGCCGGGGCCTCGAACGCCGTACACCGGCACCCCGGCTCCGGAAAGCACTTCGATGTCACGCAGCACAGTTCGTTCCGAGACCTGCAACCTGTGCGCCAAGTCGGCCGCGGTGTAGCGCCCGCCGTTCTGCAGCACCAGTAGCAGACTCAGCAGCCGACCGGCGCGCATCGAAGCCCCTTCGTTCCGTTCATCTCACGATTCCGCGGCTGACAGGTGCGAATCATCCTCAATTCGACCCCGATCTTGCCGACAACTCCTCTCGAATTCATGACATATGGTGTCATGAAGAGCCCGCTACTGTACACGCCGGACGGCAACCGTCGCCGTCGATCTCGACACAGGGGAGTGACCTGATGACCGACCAACCTGCCGACAACACTGCAGACCACATCCCAGATCACGTCGAAGGCAGTGGCACAGCCGAGGACCCGTGGATCCTGACCACACCACCCGGCAAGTCCGAGTTCGACGCCTGGAAGGACGAGGCCGCCGATCCTCCGGCCCTGATGGTCCAGGTCGGTTCGACCAGGCTCAGCTACCGGCTGAGCTGCATCGAGGATCTCCGCGCCATGCTGGTGGAGCACGGTGACTGGATGCCGCTCGGCAACGCCGACGAACAGAAGGAAGCCAAGTCAGGCACCGTTGAAGCTTGGGCCCGTTCGGGCGACAACCCGGTCGGGGGTTGGTATGGCCTCCGCAAGGGCTACCGGGGTCGATTCGGCAACTACGTGCCACCCGTGCTGGAACATCTCGGCCTGGCCGAGGTCGAACACAACACCCGCAACAATCGGATGAGAGCCCGCTGATGGCAACCCGGCTACCGTGCATCCCGAACCATCCAAGCCCCGGCCGAAACCGTCTGGGGGTTGCTGACCGATGCCGACACCTATGCCCGATGGAACAACGCCGTCATCAGCATTCAGGGCCCGATCCGGGAGGGCAACACACGAATCCCGAACGTCTCACCCGGTTGAGGCGGTTGCCGCCAGTTCGAGATCGGCCAGGAAGCCGGCGAAGCCCTTGGTGAGCTGGCGGTCCATCACAGGGCCGACAGGCCCTTGGGGATCGTAGCTGTACTCGATCGACACCTCGGTGCCTCGACCCTTCGGCTCGACGACGAAGGTCGCAGTCGCCGATCGTAGGGGAAGTCGCCGAGCCTCGTCGATGCTGACCACCATGCGCCGACCCGGCTCCCACTCCCGGACCGTTTCCTCCAGCGCTCCCACCGGAGCGAGATCGCAATGCCGGGTGGCTCCGACCCCTTTGGTGGCGGCGCTCGTGGCATAACTCGTCTTCACGCCGCCATTCCAGGTTGCGATGTTCGGGAAGTCGGCCAGGACGGCCCAGACCTCTTCGGGTGAGGCGTCGAGATGTCGGGCAACGGAAATCGTTCGGGTCATGTACGAGCCAACCCCCGGACCCCACGCTCCATTCCCGACCCTGGATCGGCGGCGAAGTACCGGAGCGAATCCGGTCGATCGTTGCGTTTCCGTCAACCCCCCATGGTTCTGTAGTCTTGGAAGGCCCCAACAGCTCAAACCGGAGCACTTTCATGACCACAACCGACGTCTCACCAGATGCAATCGCCACCGCGGCCGAGCGGCTACGGCTGGCGGGCGAATCCGGCATCGCCTGCGACCCGATCCGGGATCTCATCGGTTCGGAGGACGACGTGGACGCCGCCTACGAGATCCAGCAGGCCAACACCGACGAGGCCACCGCCGCCGGGCGGCGGGTGTCGGGACGCAAGATCGGGTTGACGGCGCCGGCGGTCCAGGCCCAGATGGGGGTGGACCAGCCCGACTTCGGAACCCTGTTCGCCGACATGGCCTGTGCCGACGGGGTGGAGATCGACAGTGGCCGCCTGCTTCAGCCCCGGGTCGAGGCCGAGATCGCCCTGGTGCTGAAGCGTGATCTGGATCTGGTCACCCACACCGTGCACGACATCATCGCCTCCACCGATTTCGCCCTGGCCTCCATCGAGATCGTCGATTGCCGAATCGCCGGCTGGAACATCAAGATCGTGGACACCATTGCCGACAACGCCTCGTCCGGGCTGTACATGCTGAGCTCCCGGCCGGTGCCGCTGTCCACGTTCGATGCCCGGGACGTGCCCATGACGCTGACCGTGGACGGCCAGCCGGTGTCGTCCGGGCACGGCTCGGCCTGCCTCGGCAACCCGTTGAACGCCGCGGTGTGGCTGGCCGATGTGCTGTCCCAGCTCGGCACCCCCCTGCTGGCCGGCGACTGTGTGCTCACCGGGGCGCTCGGCCCCATGGCCCCCATCGCCCCGGGCCAGGTGGCGGTGGCCGACCTCGGCCCGCTGGGTACGGTGACCGCCCCGTTCTCCCAGCGGCCGGCCGACTGATCAGCGGTGCGTAGGCGGTGTCCGGAGAGAACCGACAGTGAGTGATGGACCGGGCCGCGCCGTGGCGGACCTGGCCTCCGATTGGGGCGAGCACACGTCGGCCCGATCGGTGCTGGTCACCGTCTTCGGTGACTCCATCGCCCCCCTGGGCGGCGAGATCTGGCTGGCCGATGTGTTCGGGCTGGTCGAGCCGTTCGGGTTCAGCCAGCGTCTGGTCCGGACCTCGATGTTCCGGCTGGTGAACGAAGGCTGGCTCGACAACGAACGTATCGGTCGGCGCAGCCGGTATCGCCTGACCCCGTTCGCCGCTTTGGAGTTCGCCGACGCCGACCGCCGCATCTACCAGCGGCGATCGCCGGCGTGGGACGAGCAGTGGTCGCTGGTGCTGACCGGCACCGACCTCACCACCGGTGACGATCGGGATCGCCTGGTCAACCACCTGCGGTGGCACGGTTTTGTCGAGATCGCACCGGGGGTGTGGGCCCTGCCCGAACCCAAGCCCGACGCCGCCAACGAGCTGTTGGATCGGTTGGGCCTGGCCTCGAGACCGCCGGTGGCCCAGGCCAACTTCGACCGGCTGGGTGAGCTGGTTGACGAAGGCCTGTTCCGGGCCTCGTTCGACTTGGGCGAGACCGAAGCCGTGTACCGGGAGTTCGTGGAGCGATTCGGTCCGCTGTCCGAGGCCGACCTGGGCGGGTTGACTCCGATGGACGCCCTGGCGTTGCGGACCATGGTGGTTCACGACCTACGCCGGGCCCGCCTAGCCGACCCCGAGCTGCCGGCCGCCCTGCTGCCCGAAAGCTGGGTGGGCCATCGGGCCTTCGCCCTGGCCGGCGAGATCTATCGAGCCGTTACCGAACGGGCGTGGGAGGCGGTGGAGGCCATCACCGATCTGCGCCTGGCCGATGCCGATGCCCGCGTGGCCGCCCGCTTCGCCGAAAGCTGAAAGGAAGCTATCGCTTGATGGAGAGCCGTCGTAGTCTAGTCATGTGGCTATCTCGAAATCGAAGTGGTGACCGACGCAGCGCATCGGCTCGGTCGAGACGAGTGGTGGTCCCGGGATCGAGATGCGCTCGATGAGCTGACTCCGGATGATCCCGGTCGGTCACATCATCGGCCAGGGCGGCGGCCGCCGAGTCGGGGGGCGGGCGGTTGCGGCCCCGGTACTGCTGTGGTGGCTCAACTACTGGAACCTCTTCGGCTTCATGTTGTGACGCCACACTGTCGGCCCGATTACGAGGAAGCTTCGTCGATGTGGCGGCGGCTGAAGAAGATCGTGACGCTCGAGACCAGGACGAATGCGGGCAGCCCGAGCCCCATCGGGGTCGTCACGATGGGGACGATGAACATGACAGCGGCCAGGGCGTACCCGACGTAGGCCAGCCATCGGGGCACGACGCCGGTGCGGAGAAACAAGGTCGAGGTACTGGCAACGAAGACCGCTTGGATCCTGGGGCCGGCGACCAGGAGGATGCCGATGGCCATGCCCTCGGCAAGTCGGTAGACATCCCAGCTGATCTCCGAGTCGGACCGCCAGACCATCGCCGGAGCGGCGATGATCGACATCATCACCAGGAAAAGAGAGATGTGGACGAGGGACGACCCGAGGAACACGGTCGAAAAGAAGCGGTCCTCCCGGTCCCCGATCCGGCGACGAATGACGGCGACGAACCATAGGAAGGCCACGGCGGAAATGCTGGCCAGGCTCAGGGCGAGGAAGAGACTCCGCCGGTTGCCCTCGTCGGCGATCCACTCGGCCCACTCCGCCTCCGTCGACGACGGGGAAGGGACCAGCTGTACAAGGACCAGCGCTATGACGGCGAGGATGGCGTAGACGACACCGGCCGCCGCCGCCGATTCGACGCGTCGCCGGCGCGCCGGCCCGTCACCACTGGTCACTTCATGGCCCCGATGGACGCAGCCGCCGACCGCTCGACGGCGACCAGGGTGGCGGATCCATCGTCGAAAGTGAGTTCGAACGTCTCGGGCCGGTCGAACCCAGGGACCTGTTCGTCAGCCGGATGATCGGCGACGGACTTGACCCCCCGAACCGTGGTGCGGACCAGGGCGAGACCCGAGTTGAGTATCAAGACGTCATGGACCAACCGTCCGTAGGCGGTGCGCCGGGGCCACTTGTCCTCGTCCACCGGCCGCAGCTTGAGTTCGAACACCTCCGGCTGCGCCTTGAACCTGCGGCGGGAGATCACCGCAGCCGTGAGCGCGCCGACGATCAGCCAGACCGGAACACCCAAGATGGCCAGTAGCGCCCAGATCACGGTGGCCTACTCAGGTCACTCGCTCGATCTCGCCCGGTCGCCAGGTCTTGTCGATCCACGGCTGCTCCGGACCATACATCCTGAGGACCACGAACCAGCTCTTGCCGGGGACGGTCTCGAGCCAGTTGTGCTCGCGCCCGGCGGGCGGCTCCGGACCGAAGTAGATGTCGTAGGAGCCATCGTCGTTGGCTGCGATCTCGGCGTCGTTGCCGCCGACAGTGGGGAATCGCTGGCCGGTCTGGAGCTGGGATCGGGTCTGGGTGTCGTAGACGGTTACCGCCCAGAAGTCGCTCACCGGCACGTCGGGCGGGAGGTGGAGGCGGTAGGTCGCCGCCCCGTCGAACGGACGCTTGGCGGCGTCCAGGTAGGCGATCCCGTAGTCCGACCCCTTGCCGGGGACGCTCACCGCCATCGCCGGGGTGACTGCGGTATAGGGGTAGTGGAACATGACCCGGGCGTCGAGGTTGCGGGCGCCGTCCTGCTCGAAGAACACGTCCTTGTCCACCCACCCCATCATCCAGGCGCTGCCGGTGTCGGGATAGATCCGGGCCCCGGTCATGCGCGGGTACCAGACAATGGATCGGGCGATGGCGTTGCCGATGGCGACGGCGTCGGTCAGGATTCGCTTCATGCGGTCATCGGGCTCGAACGGCCGGCCCTTGACGAGGCCGATGGAGGCGAGCAGGCCTCGGGTCTCGACATCGAGCATCTGGTCGGACTCCTTTTGCACCAGCTCGTTCACATGCTCGTAGAACTCGTAGGTGTTGGGGTGAATCGTGTTGAACGCCTTGCCCGAGGCGCTGATGAACTCCATTTCCGGTGGGTCGTCACGTTGCGCCAGCGGGTACACCTTCAAATTGTCGACGATGTTGGCCACGCCGGCCTCGAGGCCGTCGACGACCGATCCCCGCATGAACGTCCAGACGCCGTAGGTGCGGGGCCGGACCACGAAGTAACCTCCCGGAATCTCGCCGTCGTAGCCCGGGGGCAACAACAAATAGTTGCCTCCTCGGCCTCGGTCCGGGCCGGCCGGTCCGACGTCGCCGATGTAGCGGAACCACATGTCGTTGAAGGCGCCCAGCATCCCCGGGGGCACCTCGACGACGGTGGGACCGTCGGCCCGCAGGTCGATCACCGGAATGGCATACAGCGTCGAGGTGTTGCCGGTGAGAAACAGCGAAGCCGAGTCCATCAACCCGTCGAACAACATCACCTGACCGATGCGTGACACCCCGATCGCCTCGGGGCCTTTGACCAACGCATAGACCGAGGCGGCAGGCATGGCGTTCAGGAACACCTCGACGCCTCGAGCCCGATCGATGTAGTCGTCGGCCAGAGCAACCGTCTCCTCGGTCGGAACACCGTCGAAGAACGTCAGCGCACCGATCGAGGTCTCGACAAGGTCAGGGGTCGAGATCCCCTCGAGCTCTGATTCGATTCCCATCCTCAGCAATCTCCTGACTGTGTTCTGCCCTGTTCGGATGAAGCGCGACGGAAAACGAACGCCGACCACCACCACCACCTCGAAGGGCTCACCCACGATTACACTATGTTGCGCCGAGGTGGGTGTCTATTCAGATTCAGTTTGGGTAGCCGCAAACCGCCAATGCCCGAGTCTCCGGCGATCCGTGCCTGGCAAGTCGACACCTTCGAATCAGCCGTCGCCTTCTCGAACGGAGTCAGTTGTCGTCGGTGCCGGTGAACAGTGCGGTGTAACGCACCGAGACCGTTACCGCTGCACCCTCTTGCCGGCTCAACAAGGCGGCCAACCCATCGGGGTTGTCCGGTGGCTGTGGGCCGGATACAGCTACTGGTACGGCGAGCGGAGATGCTGAGTGGTCGACATCGACGGCATCGACGGTGAGTGTCGGGTCCCACTCGGCGACGACTTCGTCAACTCGGTCTTCGGTGCGTGCCTCGCTCCATTGGATTGCGGTGTACGTGGCCAGTGGGATTGCGACTGCCAGGACCACGATGCCGGTGATGAGGAAGGAGATCCATCGCCCACGCCGGCTCAGCAGCCGGTCCAGTCGGGGCACGAACCCGGCAAACATGAACACAATGGCCGCCGCAAGGGTGATGCAGGCCAGGTTCGTGACGAACAACAAGACCGCCCCATCGGTCAGGTCGGTCCGCCCCAACCCGAGGGTGATCCCGACCGTGGCGAGCGGTGGCACCAACGCCACGGCGATCCCCACGCCCGGCAGTGCCGATCCAGCCTCCTTACGCACGAGCACGTAGCCACCAGCGGCGCCGGCTGCCACGGCGATGGCGAGATCGAGCAGGTTCGGAGCCGTACGCGCCAGCAGCTCACCCGGCAAGCTGACATCCTCATCGACCTCGGGCAGCAGACGCGCCACGATCCAGCCGACACCGACTGCCAGCAACGCTCCTCCTCCGATGATCGCCAGCGATTCAACCTGCCGTGCCATCCACGCCTGCACCGTCGCCGCCGCCAACCCCAAAATGGGTGTCATCAAAGGTGCGACAAGCATGGCCCCGATCACCACCGCACCGCTGTCGTTCAACAGCCCAAACGCAGCAATCGAGCTGGAGAACAAAATCAAGGCAACGAACCGCCACAGATAGGGCGCACGGCGATCGCCCTCGAAGAACAACTCGTCGAGAATCCGCGCCCGTTCCTCGAGCGACAGTTCCCGGCCGCGAACGCCGAACTCGCCAGACGGAATCAATGTGCGTAGGTCTTCCCCCGGATCGGCAGTCGCTCTTTCGCTCAGATTCGGTGGGGTGTAACTCATGACGTCAACGTGGAATGCGTCGCCGACCCCGGCTATTCGAATTCACCAAAGATTCACCAGAGGTTGTAGGCGACGCATCGTGCGCCCGTCCGCCGTCGGGGCTCGCAGCCGTCACGCCGCCCTCGAGTGGGTCGAAGTGCGGTGATGGCTACCCGGGTGCCGAGCCTCCGCGGGAATAGTCGGTCTCCGGTGATCCGGAGGCCTCGACGGCGGGGCGCTCACGGGCGAACCACCGGCCGTAGCGGTCGGCCAGCGGGGTGCCACTGAGCCCGTGGGCGAAAACGCTGAGCAGCACGGTGAGCCCGATGGTGGCCAAGGTCTCGCGGTGCCCTCCCTCCGGCGGCGCCCCCTCGCCGGCCAGCTCCTCGAACGAGAGCAGGGCGAAGACGAGCGAAGCGATCCCCCGGGGTCCGAACCAGCCGATGAAGACGGCGGTCTGGGGACGAAGGCCGGACCCGAGCAACGAGACGGCAACCGGTACCATGCGCAAGGCAGTGAGGGACAGCACGGCGAACAGGACGGGTTCCCATCCTGCGATGTCGGCGACGACGGGACCGATCACGGCGCCGAACACGTACCACACGGCGGCACCGAGCCCGTCGCCCACGGATTCGATGACGGTCCCGGTGTCTTCCCTGTGAGCGAGCGATGCTGCCACCGAGGCGAACGCCAGCCCTGCGACGAAGGCGGCGATGAAACCGTTGGCGTCGAGCAACGTCGCTCCCAGGTAGGCGAGGAAGGGGAGCACCACCATTGCGATGGCGCAGCCATCTTTGGTCGTCCAGCCGTGCTTGTCTGCCGCCATCATCCACTTACCGCCGCTGACGCCGACCGCGGTTCCCACCACGACGCCCACGACGATCTCGAACACGAACCCACCGGCGTCGGTGGCGTGACCGGCGGCGACAGCGAGCCCGGTGACCACAATCGGCGTCGCCAGTCCATCGTTGAGCCCGCTCTCGACATTGAGCACGCTTCGCACCCGCAACGGGACGACCGGGTTGGCCACGGTGGCGGCGCCGAGTCCGGCATCGGTGGGGGCGAGCGCAGCAGCCAGAAAAAGGAGCAGCCCGGCACCGAGCGCCGGGAAGAGCAGCGAGCCGAGCACATACCCCGCACCGATGGTGAGCGGGAGCCCGATGAGCAGCAGTCGGCCGACGATGCCCGCTTCCGCCCGCAGATCGGCCAGACGAACCTGGGAGGCATCGTGGAAGAGCAGTACCACCAGGACGGCTTCCGCCAGGTGATGAACCACCGAAGGCTGAAGTCCGAAGGTACTGCCGCGCAGCTCGACCACCACGAAGCCGGCGAACGTGAACGCAAGGGGAGCGCCAACCCAGATCCGCTCCAACCGGCGGGAGCTCAGCGCAAATGCCAGCAGCAATGCTGCGAACACGAAAAGATCAATCACCGCTCACCCGCTACCACCGCCTTCAGGTGCTCGGCGTGTATTTTGTCATCGGTGCCGCTCCCGGGTCCGGCTACCGAGGGCACCGGCTCAGGGTCGCCGTCATCATTCCGGGTCGGCGGAGCGCAGCGCAGCCAGGGCTTCGTCGGTCTCCTCGGCGGCGGCGTCGACCACTTCGGCCGCGGCCTCGATCGCAGCGGTTTCGATCAGTTCGGCGGCAACGAGGGCCCCGAGGGCCTCCTCGGCCGCGGCATCGACGATCAGCCCGGAGACCATCAACGCCTGCACCGCTTCGATGACCGCCTGCGTCTTGATGTCCTCGGCTGCGGCCACCGTCGCCACCGCATCCAGCATGGCGGCACCGGCAACGGCGTCGGCAAGCTCGATCACCGCCTCGGCTTCGGCGATCGCCTGCACCTCGGCTCCCACCATCATCGCTGCTTCGGGAGTCAGAAACCCTTGAGCGATCGGATACCCGCCCGTGGTGCGGATGGCGGCCTTCAGCTCGGCGGCCCAGGCGTGTTCGAACAACAGTATCCCGGCTGAATGGCCGGGCTCCAATTGGTCGCCAAGGGCGGCAAGCTGATCGGGTCCGAGACCGAAAGACTGATCGGGCCCACTGTCGCTCACGAGCTCGTCGCCTCCCGCCGCATCGCCGATGCCGAGCAGCCGATCGATGACTTCGCCGTACTGAGCAGCCTCCTCCTCGTCCAGTCCGCTGAGCTCGAAACCGGCGAGAACACCGTCGTCGCCCTTGGTGACGAAACCCAGGTCGATGACCCTGATGAGGCCGCGTGCGGTCAGGCGTTCGAGCTCGTCGAATACCAGGCCCTCGAACTCGGCGTCGGGCTCGAACCCGATCACGAGGAGCTGGAGCGGGCCGATGTCGTTGAAATCCATGTGGGGATCCTTCGTATGATTGGTCGGAGCTGTGGGATCAGCGGCCCTGGTGGGCCATCATGTCGATGACGACGGTGATGGCGAGGATCAGCGCATCGTCCTGGCCGGGAGCGATCTCGACCCCGTATGAGTCACGGACCCGGAACCACTTCTTCGAGACGGTGGCGACCGTCGTCCCGCCCTGCTCGATGCGGTATTCGTGCTGGACGATGTTGCCCTGGGTCTTCATGTCGGCGCCGCCCGGGACGTCGATCGTCCACCGATCCCGCAGCGGTGTGAGCAGGGCGTTGTGCACCTTGGCCGCCACGCCGCCGTCGGCGCGCTCGATTGTCATCGAGTCACGGACCCGGGCCAGCTTCTCCTGGATCTTGTACAGCTCCCGCCCACCGGCGTCCTCGAACTTCAGCGTCGACCGCACCCTGAGCGCCTTCCCGTCGACCTTGAAGGCCCGCCGGCCCTGCTCGTCCTCGATGAAGAAGTCGTCACCGATGGCGAACATGCGCTGCCGCATCTGGTACCGATGTCCCACAGGTGCTCCCCGACGTGCACCTCCGGCGGCCCCGGCCACCACGGCCCCCGTCGCCGCGGCGGCAACCACCGGCCGTCGTCGCCGGCCCGCCCCTCGTCGTCCACGTCCCCTCGGCATCGTTGGTCCTCCTGTTGAAACACTAATGGCGGCCCGGCAGTCACGTTGCAGGACGTCCACCATACAGTTTGCTGAAAGAGCTTGTTCAGTCCCATCCGCCCGACGCCGCCGAAGCGATTCGAGTCAGATGCGGCGTTGGGCAATGTCCCGTCCGTGAACGGTGAGCGCCCAGATCACGGCCACGGCAATGGCGATCATCAGAATCGACCACACCGGGTAGTAGGGCAGCCAGGCGAAATTCACGAGCATGCTCAGCCCGGCGGCAACGACGCCGACCGTGCGGGCAAGGACATTGCCGCTGAAGATGCCGAAGCCGGCCAGCAGTACGAGGATGCCCCAGATGAGGTGGGCCCAGCCCCAGGCGGTGACATCGAACTCGAAAATGTACTCGCGGCCCACAACGTAGAACGTGTCGTCGAAGATGGCGACGAGTCCGGACATGGCGTGGAAGGCCCCGACCATGATCAACATGATCCCGGCAAACGCCGCCCAGCCGACTGCCCAGGAGCTGTACTCGTTGGTCATCGTCATTCTTCCTCTTCCCGCTCGGTTGCTGCCACCATCCGGTTGACCGGATTTCCTCGGGAACGTTAGTCTTCGACAGCGGGCGGGACTATTCAGAATCGCTTGCGTTGTTTCTGATGTCTGTCTCACACCTCACTTCGCCCATCGAGCCGTCGACCGTACATGCCCGGGAGGTCGACGCGTTCGCCACGGCGGTCGCCGGTCTCCACATCGACTACGTACGGACCGACGGCGGCGGGACACCCTGCGTTGTGACCGCCGTCGGCACCGAGGCGGCCACACTGAGCGTGGGTTCCGTCGGTTTCTCGGTGATCGCCAACACGGAGATTCCGCGTAATGGCACCGTCTTCGCCCTGATCGTGGCCGCGCCTCCCAAAACAAGATGGAACGGAGTGGAGGTGCAGCCGGGCGATCTCTTGTTCTACGGGCCCGGCACGACGTTTCTCGGTATCGAGCCCGCCGGGATGGCCGCTGCCGTATTGGTCGTCCGCGCCGAGGCGGCCCACGACGTGGCGTCGGATCTTCGTGTCGCCGATCCGGTGGTCCCGAGATCGGTGGATCCGCTGGCCCCCACCCCGGATGTGAGGCGTATGGCGGCGACGATGCGGCGAGCCTTCGAGCAGCCCCGAAGACTCACCGACCCGTTCCTGCTGACGACCCTGGTCGAGTCCGCCGTGGGGGTGATGACAGAACGTGGGAGACCGCGGGAACAGCGGTCCCGGCGGATCGACAGCCGATCGATCGTGTGGAACTGCCTCGACTACGTCGAGGCAGTTCGGTCGCGTCGACCGTCGCTGGCCGAGCTGTGTCGCGCCGGCTTCGCATCGGAGAGCCGCGTCAGGCAGGCGTTCGTCGATGTCGTCGGCGTACCGCCGAACCGCTACTTCCAGCTTCGGCTCTTGTCGAGACTGCGCAGCGAGCTCACCACAGCGACGCCCGGGCACGCCTCGGTAACGGACATCGCAATGGACCTCGGCGTCACCCAGTTGGGCCGCGTCGCCGGTCGGTACCGATCCGTTTACGGCGAGTTGCCGAGCGAAACCCTGCAGCGCACGTTCTGAGGCTGCTTCGATCACCGCCCGTGTGCTGCATCGCCGCCGCCGGCCTCACCGTGGCGATTCTGACTAGCCGAGCACAGTCGACGGCCTCATGATCAAACGACACGACTCGGTATCGTGAACCAAAACGGAGGGACAAGACGGCGTCATGGGAAGTGAGGACGGAGACCAATGAGTACTGGCGACACCGACACAATCGGCCCCATCGATTACGTGTTGCTCGAGTTCCCGGATCAGGAACCGAGCGGGGAAACGGCCGCTGCACTGATGGATCTCGTCGACGCCGGCATCGTCCGCGTATTCGACATCGTCGCAATCCGAAAGGCTGCCGACGGTTCGGTGAACGGCTTCGAAGTGACGGATCTGACGAGCGATGGGGCGGGTAGCTTTGCGGCGTTTGCCGGCGCCCGGTCCGGTCTCTTGGGCGACGACGACATCTCAGAAGCAGCATCGGCCATGGAACCCGGCACCATCGCCGTGCTCCTGGTCTACGAGAACGCGTGGGCGGCACCGTTCGTGGCTGCAGCCAGCCGGGCCGGCGGACAGCTCATCGCATCGGCCCGCATCCCGGCACAAGACATCATGGACGTACTCGCCGCAATCGAAGCCGAAGAGTAGGAGGAACCAAATGCCAGGACGATTGTTACGGGGAGTCGCTCGCACCGCGGTGGTGGCCGGTACGGCAACGGCCGTGCAGGGCCGCGTGGCCCGGCGTCAGGCGGAGAAGTTCGCCGATCGGGACCAGGCCATCGCCGCCAACCGGGGCGAGGGCTACGCCACCGGAGCCCAGTCGACGTACCAGCAAGCTGCGCCTGCTCCTGCTCCTGCTCCTGCTCCGGCCCCGGCCCCTGCCGCACCGGCGGCTCCCGACATGATCACCCAGCTCAAGCAGCTCGGAGAATTGCGCGATCAAGGCATCCTCACCGACGAGGAGTTCGCCGCTCAGAAGGCCAGGATTCTCGGCACCTGATCGGCACCGGCGCCTTTGGGCGAACGGTGACGGCCCCGCCCCCCTACCTCGTGCGCAGGTATAACGATGGCCGACATCAGGATCGGGGTTTCGGGATGGAATTACCCGGAGTGGCGTGGCGACTTCTACCCCGATGACCTTCCATGGAAGGACCAGCTCTCCTACCTCGGAGATCGTTTCGATACCGTCGAAGTCAACGGGACCTTCTATCGATTGCTCAAACCGTCGACGTTTCGGTCGTGGTACCGGTCGGTGCCGGCCGACTTCACGTTCGCCGTCAAGGGAAGCCGCTTCATCACCCACAACAAGAAGCTCCGTGATGCCGAGTCGCCGCTGGCCAACTTCTTCGCCTCCGGTGTGCTGGAACTCGACGACAAGCTCGGGCCGATCCTGTGGCAGCTGCCGCCCCGGCTGCGGTTCGACGCCGGGCGGCTCGACGAGTTTCTCGGTCTCCTCCCCGGCGACACCGATGCCGCGGCGGCGCTGGCCCGGCACCACGACGATCGAGTCCATCAGGTCTCGTTCGACCCGGGCGGGAACCGTCGGATCCGCCACGTCATCGAGGTTCGCCACGAGAGCTGGCTGTGCGACGAGATGGTGTCGATCGCCGGCCGGCACCGCACCGCGGTCGCCTTCTCCCATTCAACCCGCTGGCCCTACACCGAGGAGGTCACGGCCGATTTCGTCTACCTGCGGCTGCACGGACCCGGCGACGTGTACGCCGGCCCCTACGGCGAGGAACGACTCCGGCACTGGGCGGCGCGGATCGAGCGGTGGCACGAGGTTGATCGGCCCGAATACGCCGACCGACCAACGGACAGCGCGCCCCCGCCGTGGAACGGGGGCGACGTGTACGTCTATTTCGACAACGACAGTGGCGGGCATGCTCCGAGAGACGCTCTCGCCCTTCGAACGCTCATCGATCCTTGATCTTCTGATGCCCCCGCCCGCCAGCGGCCCTCTGCGAGGGCGAGGATCGGGCTGCGTCACAACTGGTCCGCCAACTCGGCCGACCGAGACCGCGAGACATCGAGGTCACCAAAGAACTGAGTTCGTACAAACAGCTGGCACCACGTTGGCACGACTGGGACGCCGTGGTCGAAGTGCTGACCTCGGTGGCCCGCCAGATGGTGGAGCAGTGACCACCATCTCGTTCCGCAACCTCGATCTCGACCCGTCAACGCCTCCGTCGGCATGGCCGGCCGAGGCGATCCAGACCGTCATCGAGCGCGGCTCGTTGACCGATTGGCGTGTCCTGGCCTCCGAGATTCGGCGATCGCCGTGGGGTCGGGTGGCCAGGGTGGTGGAGCAGGTCACCTCGTGGGGCGAGAACCCCGGGGTCGACGACGTCCTGGCCCGGGTAGCCTCCGCCGCTCGACAGGACGTCGTCGACCGGGGACGGCAACGGTGGGCCGACCACCTCCGGAAGCTGCGGACCGCCACCGGGCTGTCGATGCGAGCCTTCGCTGCGCTGGCCGGCACCAGCGCCTCTCGACTCAGCGACTACGAGAATGCCAGGGTGGCCCCGACCACCGATGTGGTTACCCGCCTGGAGCATGCTGCGGACATCGCCGCATCCGGTTCCAGCGACCCGGTGTGAGGATGGGCCGCACCGCCGAGACAACACCGGCGCTGCCCCGAGCCGGATTTTGAGGACCAAGGCCCCTGGGCGGCGGTCGATCTTCGGGTGATGATGTGTTGGTACGCGTTCGTCATGCGACATGACTGGACATCACCACAGCACGAATAGAGATCACCATGGCCGAAAAACCCGAACTGACGCCCGAGGAGCGGGCG
>JAHEJM010000051.1 GCA_024638815.1 Acidimicrobiales bacterium
CTTCAAACGTCACAGGGGTTGCGGTCGACCGACCGGGTATACAACACATGAGAGATGACGATCGATCAGCGAGGATGACCGTGGCTGAGTATCCGGCAGAGTTCGAGTTCGATGTCCTGCTCAGCAATGGCCAGGCCATCCATATCCGCCCCATCCGGCCCGACGATGTGGAACGGGAGGCCGAGTTCTTCCGCCGGGTCGGACCGGAGTCGGTGTATCACCGGTTCTTCGTCATGAAGCGTGACCTCAGCCCCCAAGAGCTGATCCACTTCACCAACATCGACTATGACGACCGCATGGCCCTGATCGCCACCGTGGGCGACCACATGGTGGCCGTGGGCCGCTACGACGTGCTGACCGAACAGACCACCGAGAACGGCAAGGTGGCCGAAGTCGCCTTCCTGGTGGAGGACGCCTATCAGGGTCGAGGCATCGGTCGCCATCTGCTCCAGCACCTGACCATCTACGCCCGGCGCCAGGGCGTGGTGGAGTTCGAGGCCTACGTGTTGGCCGAGAACATGGCCATGATGCGCCTGTTCCGCAACTCGGGCTATCGCCTGACCCGCCAACTCGACGAGGGCGTGTACCGGGTCGAGTTTCCCATCGACTACTCCACCGAGGCCCGGGAGGCGGAGTGGGAACACGAGAAGCGTGCGGTCACGGCGT
Organism: Acidimicrobiales bacterium; assembly: GCA_024638815.1. Taxonomy (GTDB): domain Bacteria; phylum Actinomycetota; class Acidimicrobiia; order Acidimicrobiales; family SZUA-35; genus JAHELU01. The sequence goes on from JAHEJM010000051.1 coordinate 667, forward strand.
CCCTGCTCCCCCTGCTCTACCCGACGTCGGTGGCCGTCGTCGGGGCCAGCCGTGACCCCAAGTCCATCGGCGGTCGGCTCTTCGCCAACCTGCTGCACAACGGCTTCACCGGTGCCGCCTACCCCATCAACCCCGGGGCCGACCAGGTCAACGGAGTGGCCGCCTACCCCTCGGTCACCGACGTGCCCGGCACGGTGGACCTGGCCGTGATCGCCGTGCCGTCACCTGCGGTCCGCCAGGCGGTGGAGGACTGCGGCAGGAAGGGTGTCCGTGGTGTCGTGGTGGTCAGCGCCGGGTTCAGCGAGGTGGGCAACGAGGCCGACGAGGCCGAGGTGGTGGCCCTGGCCCGCCGCTACGGCATGCGCCTGGTCGGCCCCAACTGCATGGGCCTGCTCAACGCCGATCCCAAGGTATCACTGGATGTGCAGTTCGGCCCCAACTTCCCGCCCTACGGCAACGTGGCCATGTCCAGTCAGTCGGGGGCCCTGGGCCTGGCCATCCTGGAGCGGACGGCCGAGCTGGGAATCGGTATCTCGACCTTCGTCTCGGTCGGCAATCGGGCCGACGTCAGCGCCAACGACCTGCTGCTGTACTGGGAGGACGACCCGGCCACCGACGTGATCCTGCTCTATATGGAATCGTTCGGTAACGCCCGCCGCTTCGGCCGTCTGGCCCGGCGGGTGGCCAAGAAGAAGCCGGTGGTGGTGGTCAAGGCCGGTCGATCCGCTGCCGGAGCGCGGGCCGCCGCCTCCCACACCGGCTCGCTGGCCAGCCTGGATGTGGCCGTCGACGCCCTGTTCCGCCGGGCCGGCGTGATCCGGACCGACACCCTGCACGAGCTGTTCGAAGTCACCGAGCTGCTGGCCAACCAGCCCCTGCCCCCGGGACGGCGGGTGGCGGTGCTGACCAACGCCGGCGGGCCCGGCATCCTGGTGGCCGACGCCATCGAGAGCCACGATCTCGAGCTGCCGGTGTTCTCCGAGGAACTGCAGGCCAGGATCGGATCCCATCTCTCCGGTATGGCCGCGCCCCAGAACCCGGTCGACATGATCGCCTCGGCCGGGCCCGAGGAGTACCGGCGGTGCCTGGAGATCCTGCTCGACAGTGACGAGATCGACGCCGTCATCACCATCTTCATTCCCACCTCACCCGAGGGCTCGGACGAGATCCTGGATGCGATCAACGACACCGTCACCGGCTATGACGGCGACAAGCCGACAGTCGGCGTGTTCATGGGTTCGCTCGGTGGCGGCGCCCCGCTCTTTCCCGACTCCAACCTGCCGGTGTTCGGCTTCCCCGAATCGGCGGCCCGCGCCCTGGCCTCGGCCGCCCGCTACCGGGAGTGGCGTGAGGCCGACGAGGGCGACTTCCCCCAGTTCGACGATCTCGAGACCGAATCGGCCCGTAGCGCCATCCGGGGTGCCGTCAAGCGAGTCGGAACCAACGGTGGCTGGCTCGACTCGGGTGAGATCCGTACCATCCTTCGGGCCTACGGCATCGCCGTGGCGGGCGAACGGGTGGTGGGTACCGAGGACGAGGCGGTGGCCGCCGGGGTCGAGATCGGCGGCTCCCTGGCCATCAAGGTCATCTCCCCCACCGCGCTCCACAAGTCCGATGTGGGCGGGGTGGAGTTGAATGTCGAGGGGGAGGACGCCATCCGCAAGGCCTTCCGCTCGGTGAGCAATGCGGTGGACGACGCCACCGGGGTGCTGATCCAGGAGTTCGTGCCCGGCGGCCACGAGGTCATCGTGGGCATGACCGAGGACCCCACGTTCGGCCCCCTGATCGTGTTCGGTTTGGGCGGTATCTTCGTGGAGCTGATGAAGGATGTCGCCTTCCGGGTCAATCCCCTGACCGACGTGGACGCCCGAAGCATGTTGAGCGAGGTCCGCTCGGCCAGGCTGCTCGAGGGCTACCGGGGCGGCACCCCGGGAGATCTCGAGGCCATGGAGCAGCTGCTGCTCCGGCTGTCGGTACTGGTGGAGGAGCTGCCCGAGATCGCCGAGATCGACCTCAACCCGGTCAAGGTCATGGCCCCCGGGGACGGGGCGGTGGTGGTCGACGCCCGCATCCGTATCCGACCGGTGAGCACCATCTTCCTCCCCAGTCGCAAGGACATCCCCGGTCGCATGCTCTGATCCGACGGTAGCCTCCATGCGCTCCGCCCCGACCTGCGAACCATGACCGAGACCGGCAGACGCCCCAACATCGTGTTCATCCTCACCGACGACCACGCCGCCCACGCCATCGGCTGCTATGGGTCGGTGGTCAATCGCACCCCCCGGATCGATGAGCTTGCCCACAACGGCTGCCGCCTCGACAACTGTTTTGTCACCAACTCACTGTGCACACCATCCCGGGCCTCGATCCTCACCGGCACCTACAGTCACGTCAACGGCGTGTACTCGCTGTTCACGCCCATCGATGCGTCCCAGACCACCTTCATATCCGGGCTCAGGGACTCCGGCTATCGCACCGCCATGATCGGCAAATGGCACATGGGACACGGGCCGGGCCACGACCCCGAAGGCTTCGACTACTGGGATGTGGTGCCGGGCCAGGGCGAGTACTGGAACCCTACCTTCATCGGCGTCGACGGGCGACGCACGGTGGAGGGATACGCCACCGACATCATCACCGATCTGGCCATGGAGTGGGTGGAGTCGCTGGACGACCGGGGGCGAGGAGGCGACGAGCGGGGCCGAGACGACGAGCCGGGACAGGGTGGCAACGAGCCGTGGTGCATGCTGGTGTGGCACAAGGCTCCCCACCGGCCATGGGAACCCAAACCGGAAGACCAGGCCATGTACGAGGACCCCCGGCCCCTGCCCTCCACCTTCTGGGACGACTACTCGACCCGCTCGGTTGCCGTACGGCGAACGGCAATGCGCATCGCCGACCACCTCGGTCTGGAGGATCTCAAGACGCCGCCTCCCCGAGGTCTGAGCTATAAGGAGGAGGCGGTCTGGAAGTACCAGCGCTACATGCGGGACTACCTGGCCTGCGTACATTCGGTGGACGAGAACGTGGGCCGCCTCATCGACTGGCTTCGAGCCCGCGGCGACTTCGATGACACCATGGTCATCTACTCCTCCGACCAGGGTTTCTTCCTCGGGGATCACGGCTGGTTCGACAAACGGTTGATGTTCGAGGAGTCGCTACGGATGCCCTTCGTGCTCAGCTACCCCCGCCGGGTGGCCGCCGGCACCACCTTCGACGGCATCGTCACCAACGTCGACATGGCCCAGACCATTCTCGATGCCGCCGGAGCCGGCCACGGTGGGCAGATGCAGGGACGCAGCTTCTGGCCCGAGCTGGCCCGGGCGGAGGCGGACGAGACCTCCGGAGACGACACCGGCACCGACAACCCGGCCCACACCGACAACCCGGCCCACACCGACAACCCGGCTGACACCAACAACCCGGCTGACACCGACGACGGCCACAACCCCGCCGGCTCCGAGCCCGACCGAAACCCTGTCGAGGGCTTCTACTACCGGTATTGGGAGAACGACGACGTCATCCACAAGGCACCGGCCCACTACGGCTACCGCACCGACCGCTACAAGCTGATCTACTACTACAACGACGGGTTGGGCCTGCCCTTCACCGGCTTCTTCCGCTACCCACCGGAATGGGAGTTGTACGACCTGGAGGCCGACCCCCGGGAACTGCACAATGTGCACGGTCACCCCGAGTACGCCCGGATCGGCGATGAGTTGAAGGCGGCCATGTGGCGGGAGCAGGCCAGATTGGGAGATGCCCCCCACCCGTCTCAATCGGTGCCGGCCGGCTGCGAGGACGTGCCCGTGGCCGAGGTGGGCGAGCTGCCACGATATCGGTGGCTCGACCCGGGCCCGATGGAGTGAACCCAGCTTCTGGCCCAGCGCCACCATGGCCGCCATCAACTCCGTCTCACCCGAGGACATTTCCACCGCGAACGGCTTGGCCATCTTCACGAACTCGAGCGGCAAGGTCCGCAGGGCGCTGACCGGTCAGGAAGGCGGCCACAATCGAGCCCATCTCACCTCCGGCGCCAAGCACCTGACTCGAGGTGTAGGATCGGGTCGAATCGTCGCTCGGTGATAACGATGACGACCAGGATCATGGCGAAGCTCAGGGCCGCCCCGATTGAGATCACTGCCACCACGATGATCCAGGCGCTCGGGCTGAGCGGATCGGTACCCGACAACAGTACCGGTAAGTGCGAAGGCTATCGAACACTGGAGCGACAGGTTGGCGGCGTTGAACGCCAGCTTCAGTAGAGGCTGTTTCCGGATGTGCGCCAGGCTGAGCAAGGCGCCCCCGGTCATGGCCACCACGGCCAGGACGGGTCGCCGAAAAGCAGTCCAAAGACCAGAGGAACCTCCGGCAGCGAGAAGCTGCCGGATTCGCTGCGGAAGTGGAGGTGGATGACCATGGCTTCGGCACCAGCGGCGCCGAGTGCGAGAGCCCACCACGGGGCGAAGAAATCCGACGAAAGAGGGCCCGATCCTCGGAGCTGGAACCACCAGATCACGGCGCTCAGCATCGCCGGCGTACCCACCAGGAGCCATGCGCTCACAAGGGGCTTGGCAAGGACCCACCGAATCGGGGCCGTCAAAGGGGAACGGCTGTACGCCACAGCGCCCGGAAACCTGGGTGGGAGTCGGCTCGGCCCGGATGACACTGCATGTCGCTGTTTGTCGGCAAAGATGGAGGGATGCGTCGTCCCGCCCGTCGCAGCATCGATCCCGACCTCTTCGTCATCATGATCCTCGCCTGCTCCACTCTCGGCCTTCTCGCCGGCTGCTCCGCCGACGACACCGACGCCGGGCTCACCCGGTCCGACACCGAAGCCGAGATCGCCTCGTTCGCCGTCAACGCCCAGCTCGCCGGTGACCAGTCGTCGGGCGACAACGTCGGGGCTGACTCGACGGTCGATTCGATGCAGAGCAGAGCTCCGAGTTCCACGGTCGAGTCGGCCGTTGCCGGTGCCGACGCCACCACCGGGAACGATCTCCTCACCGACGAACCCCTCTTCATCGATCCGGCGTCGTCCGGTCGACCGTGGTCGGATCTCGGAGCAGTGGACGGCCTGCTCACCTTCCGGGGCAATCCCACCCGCACCTGGTACGGGCGGGGCCCCATTCCCGACCAGCCCGAGATCCGCTGGTCACGGACCATCGGCTGTTCGGAGTCGCAGGTGGGAGGCGAGGCCATCACCTGGTGCGGCTCGGGCTGGACCGGTCAACCCGCCGTCTTCCCCGCCCCCACTGGGACCGGCGATGGTGAGGACAGGTGGGTGGCCGTCGGCGGCTACAACCGGGCCGTCAACTTCTTCGATCCCGTGACCGGCGAGGAGACCTTCCCTCCCTTCCTCACCGGTGACATCATCAAGGGAACCATCACCATCGACCCCGACGGCTACCCCCTCGTCTACTCCGGCAGCCGGGACGACTTCTACCGCGTCATTGCCATCGACGGGGACGAGCCTCGGGAGCTGTGGCGGCTTTCGGCCACCGGCGACGAACCCACCATGTGGAACAACGACTGGGACTCGTCGGGCATCATCATCGACGACCACCTGATCGTGGGGGGCGAGAACTCACGGTTCTATGTCATCGAGCTGAACCGGGGCTACGGCGCCGACGGCCTGGTCATCATTGACCCCGAGGTCGTCTTCTCCACTGCCGGCTGGGACGACCAGCTGCTGGCCGACGTGGGCGACGGCAATGTGTCGATCGAGAGTTCGGTGGCCGTTGCCGGCTCGGTGGCCTATGTGGCCAACTCCGGTGGGCTGATCCAGGGTTGGGATCTGGCCGCTGTCGTCGACGGCGAGCAGCCGGAGCGGGTGTTCCGGTTCTGGACCGGCGACGACACCGATGCCACCGTGGTGGTCGACGACGAGGGCATGCTGTACGCCGTCTCCGAATACGAGCGGGGCAACGCCCGGGCCGAACTGTTGGGCCAGGTCATGAAACTCGATCCGTCCAGGCCCGACGACCCGCTGGTGTGGAGCCGGCCGGCATCGGCCGGATTGGACAGCGGAGTGTGGGCCACCCCCGCCATCCATCGCGACACCCTGATCGTGCCCACCGATGACGGCCGGGTCATCGGCTTCGACCGGGCCGATGGGACGACCCTGTGGATGCTGGAGCTGGCCGGCCCGTTGTGGTCGTCGCCGGTGGTGGTGGACGACACCCTCATCCAGGGTGACTGCGCCGGCGACCTCCACGCCTTCGATCTGGGCACCGACGACAACAGTTCAGCCCGGCCGCAATTCCGGTGGACGGTGCCCCTCGGGGGCTGCATCGAATCGACCCCGGCGGTGTGGGACGGCTGGATCTACGTCGGCACCCGTTCCGGTGAGTTCTTCGCCATCGCCGATCGATAGGTTCGCTCCCGCATCCGCTGCCGGACCGGGACCGAACACGACTGGGTCGCTACCGGACGAGGGCCAGGTCGACGACCGAGCGCCCGAATCGGGTCTGGAGGGCCAGCTGGGTCGAGCTGCGAGTGATGCCCGGGGTGGAGACCATGGCCTGCAGCACCTCGTCCAGGTGGCGGTTGGAGCGGGCCACCACCCGGCACAGCAGATCACCGGGACCGGTGACGGCATGGACCTCGAGGATTTCCGGTATCTCCTCCAGGTGCTCGACCACCGCCTGGTCCCGACCCTGGGCGATCTCGAGGGTCACGAAGGCCAGCACCCCGAAGCCGATGGCGGCAGCGTCGACGTCGGGGCCGTAACCGGTGATCACCCCCTGCTTCTCCAACCGATCGATGCGGGCCTGGGCCGTACCCCGGGCCACCGACGCCAGCCGGGCCAGCTGGGCGACGGGCACCCTCGGCCGATCCCGCAAGATCGCAAGGACCCGCTTGTCGACGTCGTCCAACTTCCACATTGTGTCGGCCATCCTCCGGTCGTACAAACCCAATAGTGGGCAGATTGTACAGAGATATTGATCGCTCTTGTGCGAATCGACTCAGCTGACGTACAACTGAAGTAGATGTGACTGCCGCCGCTCGCACTCGTCCTAATGCCCGATCGCCGGGCGACCGACCGTCGATCCACACAAGTCGGCCGCAGAGCCCGAAGGAGTAACCATGACCATCACGTCCCCCACTCCCGCCCCCTCGACCCCGGCCGCCCGACTCACCGGCTGGGACTCCATCGAGTTCTGGGTCGGCAACGCCCGAGCCATGGCCGGTTTCCTGGCCGGATCGTTCGGCTTCACCATCACCGCCTACGCCGGACCCGAGACCGGGGTCGAGGGCAAGGCCTCCTATCTGCTGGAGCAGGGCAACATCCGACTGGTGGTCACCGCCGGACTCACACCCGAGTCCGAGATCTGGAACCATGTCCGCCGGCATGGCGACGGGGCCCACGACCTGGCCTTCCTGGTCGACGACGCCACCGCCACCTATGAGGCCGCCATTGCCCGGGGGGCCCGCCCGGTGGACGAACCCTACGAGCTGACCGACGAACACGGTGTGCTGCGACTCTCGTCGGTGGCGACCTACGGCGAAACCAAGCACACCTTCGTCGACCGCCGTGACTACCGAGGCTACTACTGCCCCGGCTTCTCCCGCCACGGCATCCCGCCCCGCCAGGCCGGCCCCACCGTCGGCCTGGTCGACATCGACCATGTGGTGGGCAACGTGGAGGAGCATCGCCTGGACGAGTGGGTCTCGTTCTACGAGGACGTCATGGGCTTCACCCAGCTCCGTCACTTCGACGAGTCCCAGATCTCCACCGAGTTCTCGGCCCTGCGCTCCACCGTGGTGTGGAACGGCAGCACCATCGTCATGCCCCTCAACGAACCGGCCGAGGGCAAGCACAAGAGTCAGATCCAGGAGTACATCGACACCTACCGGGGCCCCGGGGTGCAGCACCTGGCCTTCCGCACCGACGATGTCGTGCAGGCCATCGGCTCATTGCGGAGCCGGGGGGTGCGGTTCCTGGAGGCCAACGACGCCTACTACGAGGATCTGATCGATCGGCTCGGCTTCCTCGACATCCCGTGGGACGACATCCGACGACTCGGCATCCTCGTCGACCATGAGCCCGACGGCCATCTGCTCCAATTGTTCACCGAACCGGTGACGGACCGGCCCACCGTGTTCATCGAGATCATCGAGCGGGGCGGGGCCCGAGGCTTCGGCGAGGGCAACTTCAAGGCCCTGTTCGAGTCGATCGAGGCCGAGCAGGCCAGGCGAGGCAACCTGTAGACGGCTCCGGCTGCCAGATTCACCGGCAGGCTCCCGGCCCATTCCGAGCACGATGTCCTGGATTCCCATTCCCGACGGATCACCGTTCCCTCTGGCCAACCTCCCTCTCGGGGTCGGCCACCCGGGGGACGGTCGGCCGCGGGCCTGGGTGGCCGTCGGTGATTCGGCCCTCGACCTGGCGGCGGCGGACGCAGCCGGCCTGCTGGACGGGCTGGGACTCCCCGACGACTGTTTCGGAGACCGTGATCTCAACCGCTACCTGGCCGCCGGACCCGAGGTGTGGTCCCGTCTCCGGGTCAGACTGCGGGAAACCCTCAGCGACGGAGCCGCCGCTCATCGGCTGGGATCGGGCGACGACGGCACCGGGCCCAACGACGTGTCCGGTGCCGTGGTCCCTCGATCGGAGCTGGTCATGGCCGTGCCGACCACGGTTCGGGACTATGTGGACTTCTACTCCTCGATCCACCACGCCACCAACCTGGGCCGGCTGTTCCGACCCGACGGTGAGGCTCTACTGCCCAACTGGCGACGAATTCCCATCGGCTACCACGGCCGCTCGGCCACCCTGGTGGCCGATGGTGCCACCATCCGGCGGCCGGCCGGCCATCGCCGAGCTGCCGGTGCCGACGACGGCGAGCCGGTGGTCGGACCGACCCACGCGCTGGACATCGAGCTCGAGGTCGGCACCGTCGTCGGGGTCGGCAGTAAGATCGGGCAACCGATCGCCATCGAGGATGCCGGCCGCCACCTGTACGGCCTGTGCCTGGTCAACGACTGGTCGGCCCGCGACATCCAGGCCTATGAATACCAACCCCTCGGCCCGTTCCTGGGAAAGAGCTTCGCCACCTCGGTGTCACCGTGGCTGGTGTCGTTCGAGGCCCTGGAGCCGTTTCGAGTGGCGCCCCCGGTCCAGGATCCCCCTCCTGCCCGTTACCTGTGGACCGGCACGCCGTGGGGGTTCGACCTGCACCTCGAGGTGTGGTTGGAGTCGGCGACCATGCGAACGGCGGGCACGGCCCCGGTGTGTATCAGTCGGGTCGGCTTCGCCGACATGTACTGGACCCCGGCCCAACAGCTGGCTCACATGACCGTCAACGGCGCCGCCACCAGTTCCGGTGACCTGTTCGCCTCGGGCACGGTGTCGGGCCCCGACCCGGGCACCGAGGGAAGCCTGATCGAGCTGACCTGGCGGGGCGAGCGGCCCATCGAGCTGCCCGACGGCACCACCCGCACCTTCCTGGAAGACGGCGACCGCGTGGAGCTACGAGGCTGGGCCGGCTCCGAGCGGGCCACCCGCTTCGGCCTGGGCTCGGTCACCGGCACCATCGAGGCGGGCGAGGGGGCGGTTTCGTGAGTCGCCATCATCGGGAACGACCGCTCAGGCCGATCGTGAAGCCCCGTGCTCGGTGCCGATCGGTGGGAACGGATGGAGGGAGAAGATGGCTTCGACCGGAAGATCGAAGTGACGGGCGATTCGCAGGGCCAGGTCAAGCGACGGGCTGTACTCGGCACGCTCGATGTAGCCGATGGTCTGGTAGTGGACCCCGACCGAATCGGCCAGCTCCCGACGGGACACCCCCCGATCGGTGCGGATCACCCGCAGGCGGTTGTAGCAGGTCGGGGCGTCACTCGTCATCGACGGCGTCCGGCATGGTCCAGGCGATCGACAGGCCGGGAATGAGGAACGCCACCAGGGTTGCCGCCAGCAGCAGCGACGTCGCACCGGGGCCCCCGTTGTCGGATGTCCTCGCAACCAGCAGGCCGAGCAGCACGCCGACGGCCACGCCGTACTCCCAGGGCCGGCCGACGGCACGATCGCGGAGGGCACGCTCACGTTCGTCGAGCAACGAGGTGGGCCGATCGGTGATGCCATCCACCGACACTCCGAGGGCAAGCACCAGCAGCATCACCACCGGCGCCAGCACAAGCAAGGGAAGGAACGAGTTGAGCACGGTGCCGAGCACGACCAGTGCGATGATGACCACCACGGTGGCCACCACCAGACGGCGACGGCCGAGACGCGTCGTGGGGGGCGGGAACGGGAGGAGGCGGGTCACCGTCCGACAGAGCAGACCCCACATCGACTGGTGAAGCAAATTGTTCCCCTTTGTCAACATGTAGCAAATTTACTATGAATCACAGTACTGGTCAATAGAGCCGGAGAAACCAATGCCCTACTACCGACGAGTCGGCGACATCCCCCACAAGCGTCACACCGTGTTCTGCAACGAGCACGGCCACCGCCACGCCGAGGAGCTGATGGGCCAGGAGGGGTTCTCGTCCCGCTCGGCCCTGCTCTACCACCGCCATTCACCCAGCGCAATCGTCGCCATCGAGCCCATGGACGACCCGATCGCCGGCGGGCTCAGTGCCGACAACCCGCTCACCCCTCGCCATCTCCGGACCGGGCAGATCTCGGGGGCCACCGACCTCTTCACCGGCCGCACCGTCCTGCTGGGCAACGACGATGTGCGTATCTCCTGGGCCAGGGCCGACGGCGATGGCGCCGACGGCGTTGCCGCCGGCGGCAACCTGTACCGCAACGCAATCGGGGACGAGCTTGTCTACATCCAGCAGGGTTCGGCCCGGCTGGACTCGGTGTTCGGTTCGCTCCAGGTCGGGCCCGGCGACTACGTGGTCGTACCCGCCTCCACCACCCACCGCTGGGTTCACGACGGAGAGCTGGCCGCGCTCGTCGTCGAGTCCCGGGGCCACATCGCCCCGCCCCGGCGCTACCTGTCGTCGGGCGGCCAGTTCCTGGAGCACGCCCCCTACTGCGAACGGGATCTGCGGGCTCCGGGCGAGCCGCTACACGAGGACGGCGGGGATGTGCCGGTCATCGTTCGCAATCGGGCGGGATTGACCCGCCACATCCACCGCACCCACCCGTTCGACGTGGTGGGGTGGGACGGCCACCTCTATCCCTGGGCCCTCAACATCTCGGACTTCGAACCCATCGTGGGTCGCATCCATCAGCCCCCGCCGGTGCATCAGACCTTCGAGGGCCCGGGCCTTGTGGTGTGCTCGTTCGTGCCCCGGCTTTACGACTTCCACCCCGAGGCGGTCAAGGTCCCGTACCATCACGCCAACACCGACTCCGACGAGGTGCTGTTCTACAGCGACGGTGATTTCATGAGTCGAGCCGGCTCCGGCATCGAGGTCGGCTCGATCTCCTATCACCCCATGGGCTTCGTCCACGGCCCCCAACCGGGCAGCCATGAGGCCAGCCTGAGCAAGAACCGCACCGAGGAAACGGCGGTCATGATCGACACCTTCGCCCCGTTACGGGTGTCGGACACCGCCCGGTCGATCTCCGATCCCGACTACCCGTGGAGTTGGGCCCGGTAGCAGACCGACGGTCCCACTTCGCGGCCTGTACGTCTCAGCCCTCGAAAACGAGGCTTGGAGACGCACAACCGAAAGGCCCCAGCGTGCAAGTCGGTCGAAGAACGGTCGATCAGATGATGGGCCGCTCCGGCGGGTCGTCGGGTACCAAGGGCTCGGGGATGTCGGGAGCCAACGGCTCCCGGGGATCATTCGGCACCAGCGGCTCCGGCGGATCGTTCGGCACCAGCGGCTCGGGCGGATCATCGGGCACCAGCGGCTCGGGCACGTCCGGGGGCCGACGGTCGGGAGTGGGGGGCTCCGGCCGGTCGGGAGCGGGGGGACGATCCGGATCTCGTTTCCCCGGTTTCCGCATGGGGTCGGGAACGAGTGGGTCGGGCGTACTGGCCCTATGTGAACGGTTGGCCTCCATCGGCCCTCCTTCGATTGGGATGTGGCGATCGCCGTTCCGCCCATCGGCGGATCGAGCTCACACCAACAATGGATCGGTGATGATGTCGACCAAGGCCGGGCCGGGGTGGGCCAGCGCCTCGGTCAGGGTGGTGTCAAGATCATCGGCCTCGATGACCCGAGCCCCGTAGGCCCCGCAGAGCCGGGCGAAGTGGGCGAAGTCGGGATTGTGAAGGTCGGTCTGCCAGACCGGCCAGCGGCCGGCCCGCTGTTCCTTGGAGATCTTGCCCAGCTCACTGTTGTTCAGCAGGACGTGGGTGATGTTCATACCGTACTTCACCACCGTGGTCAGCTCCATGGCATATTGACCGAACCCTCCGTCACCGCTCACACTGACAACCTGCCTGGCACCGCCGACCGCGGCCCACAACCCCATGGCGGCCGGGAAGGCGAACCCGATCGAGCCGAGGTAGCCCGACATGACCAGATCCTGGGAGCCGGATGCCTCGAAGTAGCGACCGAAGCTGTAGGTGTTGTTGCCGACATCGACGGCGATGGCGGCATCGTCGGCCACGGTTCGGGTCAGTGCCGCCATCACCGCCGCCGCTCCCAGGCCCCGGCCGGCGTCGTCGGCGACCCGCCTCGCCTTCTCAGAACGCCAGATCGCCCATCGATCGGCCACCTCGTCCCTCAGGTCGGCGTCCGACACATGGTCGGCCAGCGCCCGGGTCAGCAGTCGGGCCGTCGTGGCCACATGACCCTGGACCGGTACGTCGACCGGGTGGAATCGACCGAGGGCCATGGGATCGTGATCGATCTGGACGAGAGGTTTGTAGGGGGCGATGCCGGTGTGATTGGCGAAACTGGCCCCGAACACCACGATCAGATCGCTCTCGTTCATGAACCAGCTGGCGATGGGGGTGCCCGATCGGCCGAGCACACCGCAACCGAGGGCATGGTCGTCGGCCACCAGTCCCTTGGCCTTGAACGTGGTGGCCACCGGCGCTCCCAGTTGTTCGGCCAGCTCCATCACGGCGTCCATCTGACCCCGGGCTCCGTTGCCCACGATGATCAGTGGACGGTGAGCGGCCCGGATTCGGGCCTCGGCCTCGGCCATGGCTTCGGTCGGGGGCATGATGCGGCGGTCACCCACACGACCCTCAGGCCCTCCGGCCGGAGTGTCACCGGCCTCCTGGACCTGGACCTCGTCGGGCAGGATGAGATGGGCTACATCCCGTTCGACCACGGCCGTCTTCATGGCCAGGGAGGCCAACTCGGCGTGATCGGATCCGGCCTGCACCGTCTCCGAGAACCGGGCCACCCCGGCAAAGGCCGCCTCCAGATCGGTGTCCTGGAACGCTCCCCGCCCCTTGACCGATGACGGTACCTGACCCGAGATGGCCAGCACCGGGGCCCGATCCTCCTTGGCGTCGTACAACCCGGTCAGGAGGTTGGTCGAACCGGGCCCGGCAATACCGAAGCAGGCCGCCGGACGTCCGGACAGCTTTCCGAACGCACTGGCGGCGAAGGCGGCCGCCCCCTCGTGCCGTATCCCGATAGAGGTCAGCTCGCCCCGTGCCTCGGCCCGGCGAATGGCCTCGGCGAAACCGAGGTTGGAATGGCCGACCATGCCGAACACGTGGGTCAAACCCCAGCCGGTCAGAGTCTCGACCAGCACGTCGGACACGGTCCGCACCGGCTCCGGTTCCGGGGGCAGGGCGACATAGACCCCGTCGTCCCGCTCCTCGACGGCAAAACAGGCCGGGGCGTCGTCGAAACCCTCGGGAGGGCGGCCGTCGATGGGCGAGTAGTCGTAGCCGTGCCACGGGCACCGCAACCAGCCGTTCTCGATCGACCCTTCACCCAGCGGCCCGCCCTGATGGGGACAGGCATTGTCGAGGCAGCCGTAGTTCCCCTGGTGCCGACTCACGGCCAGGCTTCGCACCCCGACGGTCACGGTGGTGACGCGGCCTTCATCCAGTTGGTCGGGCTCGAGGATCTTGTGCCAACTGTGGTCAGACCCGACATCGGGCTCATCCGCCGTCGGTCCGCCTGGCGTGGTCATCGTCTTACGCTCCTTGATCGTTGGAGGTCCACGGGTACGGACCGGCCTTTCCGCTCCCGTTTCACGGTTGCAGGCCGCCGTAGGGGACCCCGGCCAGATGAGTGAGCTCACGGTCGAAGGTGGTGAGGTCGGAGCGGTCGAAGTCGCTCAGGCGTTCCCGGCCGCAGGCCCGGGCCAGTACCACCATCAGTTCCGTGGCCGATTGGAGGAACCGGGTCAGGCGGATCCCCGATTCCTCGATGTCGAGCCGATCCCGCAGATGGGGTTTCTGGGTGGCGATCCCGACCGGACAGTTGTTGGTGTGGCAGGCCCGCATTCCCAGACAGCCGATGGCCTGCATGGCCGAGTTGGCCACCGCCACCGCATCGGCCCCCAGGGCCAGTGCCTTGGCGAAATCGGCCGGGGTTCGCAGCCCACCGGTGATGATCAGCGTGACATCGGGCCCATGGCGGTCGAGATGGCGTCGAGCCCGGGCCAGGGCCGGGATGGTTGGCACCGAGATGTTGTCCCGGAACAGTAGGGGGGCCGCTCCGGTTCCGCCCCCTCGACCATCGACGATGACATAGTCGACCCCGATGGCCAGGGCGACGTCCAGGTCGTCCTCGATGCGTTGGGCCGACAGCTTCGCCCCGATGGGTATGCCGCCCGACACCTCCCGCACCTCGTCGGCCAGGCTTCGATAGTCGTCGGGTTCGGTGAGGTCGGTGAAGGTTGCCGGTGAGACGGCCGGCGTTCCCGGCTCGAGATCCCGAACCTCGGCGATCTTGCCCTCCACCTTGTTGCCGGGAAGGTGGCCCCCGGTCCCGGTTTTGGCCCCCTGACCGAACTTGAAATGGAACCCCTGGACGTCACTGACCTTGTCCAGTTCCCAACCGAAGCGGCCCGACGCCAGCTCGTACAGGTAGCGGGAGCTGGCCTCGTGCTCCTCGGGAAGCATGCCGCCCTCACCGGAGCAGATGGCGGTCCCGGCCTTTTCGGCCCCGGCGGCCAACGCCTGTTTCGCTTCCGGGGACAGGGCCCCGAAGCTCATGTCGGACACCAGGATGGGGATGTCGAGCCGCAGGGGCTTGGCCGCCCGGGGCCCGATGGTCACTGCGGTCTCGACCTCGTCATCGTCGAGCAGGGGCCGCCGGGCCAGCTGGGCCGTCACGAACTGGATGTCATCCCAGTGGGGAAGGCGGTCTCGGGGAACACCCATGGCCGCCACCTGGCCGTGATGGCCCACCTTGTCCAGTCCGTCCCGGGCCATCTTGTGGATGTCGCCCACGTGGGGCTCATCGGGGGTGCCGTGTGGATCCTGGTAGGCCCCGAGATAGGTATCGCGGTCATAGGGTTGGGGATGCTCCCGCTCCCAGTCGACGATCTCGTCGGCGTCGACCATGACCGAGCCATCCTCGATCCACGAGGTGAAACGATGAAGCCTCTCACTGTTGTCGTACGAGCTGATCCCGGTGCGGTAGCAGTAGTCCCAGCCGTGCACGCCGCAGATCAGGTCGTCGCCCACCACCTCGCCGTCGACCATGAGCGCACCTCGATGCAGGCAGCGACCATAGAGCACCGATACCTCGTGGTCGTGGCGAACGATGACAAGGTCGACGTCTGCCACCAGGGCACCGGACGGTACCCGGTCCTCCAGGTCGTCCCAGCGGGCGACGGTTTCCGGCTGCATGGTGTCATGGTCCTCTCGTCCGGTTGGGCGGACCGCCCACCCTACTGCCGGGCACCGATGCCGTGCCAGAGGGCGTCGACGATCTGCGCCGCATCGCCCGCTCGCATGGGCCGGTGACCGATCAGGAGCCGGGTCCGGCGCCCACCATCGGCCGCGTTCCGGCTGCGGCCGACCGCCTCGATCACTCGGGCGACGATCACTGACTCGGAACGCCACCATCGCCGGGAGCGGCGACGCCGGCCTCAGCCCAGCTCGATGAGTTCGAGTGCCTCGTAACCGGAATGGCGTTGACCGGGCACGGACCGGAACACGGTGATGGCGGTGACCGGCATGGGTAGCGGGCCAAGCTCGGTATCAATCGTGTCGCTCAGGTTGCGCCGGGGTCGCAGCAGGGACAGCGTGAGATGGGGTCTATACGGTCGTTCCTCGGCCGGGAGGCCTTGATCCTGACACACCTCCTCCACCTGCTCGGCCAGAGCGCCCACCCGGCCCTCGCTGTCGTCGACGGCCCGCCACAGCACACCGGCCAGCGTCGGGTTGGGGAAGGCTCCAAGCCCGGCCAGCTTCAGGCGGAACGGCGATCCCAGGTGGTCCTGATCCAGGTCGGCCATCAGGCAATCGAGCGTCACCTCGTCGACAGTCCCAATCCAGCGCAGCGTGATGTGCCAGTTGGCCGGCGGGGTCGGCTTGCCCGGCAGTGATCCGTGGGGGA
This sequence comes from Acidimicrobiales bacterium, assembly GCA_024638815.1. GTDB lineage: Bacteria > Actinomycetota > Acidimicrobiia > Acidimicrobiales > SZUA-35 > JAHELU01. The sequence goes on from JAHEJM010000051.1 coordinate 17,062, forward strand.
ACGCGGCGTTCAGCTGAGCGACCTGGGCCGCCCTGGTTTCCTCATCACAGTCGATGGCCAGGAAGACGCGTTCAAGTGTGCTCACCGTTGGCCGCCACTCAACCGTGCTCACCCTGCCGCTCCCATTCGCCGTAGCGGGGGATCTCGTGCTCACTCGACCAGGCCACCACGGTGGAATCGAGAGGCCAGAAGCCCCGGGGGCAGAGCAGGTCGTCGATCAGATACTCCAAGGCCGGGGCGAACACCATGCGAGCCTGGCGGCTGTAGTCGATGGCTTCGTCGAAGGGGCGAAGCTCGAAACCGTGGGCCGTCAGCCGGTCGTACATCGCCCGGAACATCTCGGGGCTGCGCCGCTGATCGACCAAGCGCTCGTAGACGGTGAGATCGACGCCCTGGGTCACCTCCCGGAAGATGGCCTCGGCCCGGCGGAGGAACCAGAAGGCGTTGCCGTCGGTGGCCCCCATGATGATCTGGGCGTGTACGGCGGCGTCACACAGCAGCCCGAGGGCCGTCACCCAATTCTGGCGCCGGTCGTGGGATCGGAACAGCACCAACAGCGGCACGGTGGAGTGGGTTTCGAGAATGCCGGCGGCCCACTCCTCCCACTTCTCGAACTCGGCGTCGATCTTCTTGGGGTCGGCATCGGGGGCCCAGGCCATGACCAGCTGGGTCGGCGTGATGCGTTCGGTACCACCGGCGTCCAGGGTGATGAGCCGTCGTTCCCGATCGGAATAGGCGGCATACAGCGTGGGCAGGTAGCCGATGACCAGAGCCATGGTGATCACCCCGAAGAAGGCCTCGATGAGCGCACCGGTCCGGGGTACGGCCTCGACCGGCACGATCTCCCCGAAGCCGACGGTGAAGTAGACGACACCGGAGAAGTAGAGCGAATCACCGAATCCGCCGATGGCGTCGATGTCGTCGAGGGTGAACCAGACGAGGGCGAAACCCATGATCTGCAACACGGCCCATGAGGCCAGCAGCAGGATGACCAGCAACGGAGCGAAGGCCGCCATCATCCGCTCCCGGGCATGGCTGTCCTCGGGCAGTCTGCGGGCCACGGATCGGAGCGCGACGAAGGTTGATCGTCCGATCAACCGGGTCGGCCACCAGCGGGCGGGTGAGGTCGAGGTCGAGACCAGGGTGTTGATGAGATCGGCCAGGGCGACGGCGATCAAACCGACCCCTGCCACGATGAGGACCATGTCGATCACGGTCCAACCCTAGTGAAAGGAATGGAGACATCGGGTCTACGGTTGGTTTCACTGTGACATCGCTACCTCCAGGGACCTCGACTCCCACACGTCTGGTTCAACCGGACCGATCGATGGCGCAGATCGGGGAGGATCTGAACCGGCTGGCCGTTCTGGCCATGGGCACGATGTTGGCCATGACCACCTGGTTCTCGACCTCGGCGGTCCTGCCCGAGCTGCGGGACCGATGGGAGCTGAACACCAACCAGGCGTCGATCCTCATCGTGGTGCTGCAGCTCGGTTTTGTGGCCGGGGCCGTGGTCTCGGCCGTGACCGGGCTGGCCGATCGGCTTCCGCTGCGATGGTTCATCGCCGCCTCGGCGGTGGCCGCGGCCGGAACCAACGCCCTGGTCATTCCCGTCGACGGCTACGGATGGGCCGTTGTGCTTCGGTTCCTGACCGGAGCATTCCTGGCCGGCGTCTATCCACCGGCACTCAAACTCATCGCCACCTGGTTCCGGCGGGCCCGGGGTATGGCCATGGGGGTGATGATCGCCGCCCTCACCGTGGGCTCGGCCGCCCCCCACCTGGTCAACGGTCTGGGAGGAGCCGACCGCTCCACCGTCCTGTACACCACGTCGCTCCTCACCGTCATCGGCGCCATCATCATCCTGGCCGCCGGGATCGAAGGCCCCTATCCGTTCCCCCGTAGCCCGTTCCGGGTGTCGCAGGTGCCGCGGGTCATGGGTGATCGGGCGGTGGCCCTGGCCTCGGCCGGCTACTTCGGCCACATGTGGGAGTTGTACGCCATGTGGGCCTGGATCGCCGCCTTCCTGGCCGACGCCGCCGACCGAACCGGCACGTCGACCAACGCCCCGGTCCTGGCCTTCGCCGCCATCGCCATCGGTGCGGGCGGGGCCATCGCCGCCGGGATGGCCGGCGACCGGGTGGGCAAGCGCCGCTCGGCCATGACGGTCATGGTCGCCTCGGGTTCGGCCGCACTGGTGGTGGGCTGGAGTGGCCTCCCGTTCTGGTTGGTTGTCGTGGTGGTGCTGGGCTGGGGCTTCACCGTGGTCGCCGACTCGGCCCAGTTCTCGGCCATCGTCAGCGAGCGGGCCGACCAGGCTTATGTCGGCACCGCCCTGACCATGCAGCTGGCCACCGGTTTCCTGCTGACCGTTGCCACCATCTGGCTGGTGCCTCTGGTCCGGGATTCGCTGGGTTGGTGGTGGGCCTTCGCCATGCTGGCACCGGGGCCGTTCCTGGGAGCCTGGGCTCTGCGCTGCATCGATGCCGCGACTCCCGAGGCTCGTGACCCGGAGGCCGGGATCAGGAGCCCTTGGACGCGCCGATCGGGGCCGTCGGCGGCAGTGGACCCCTAACCGAAGCGGTTGATGACCAGAAGCCGGCAGCTGTCGACCCGCTCGGCTTCATCCACCCACCAGGCCCGGTTCAATGCGGCCCGCCGGCCGGGGCCGACGTCGCGAAGCCATTCGCTCCGCTGGTCGAGCCGAAGATCGCCCTCGTCGAAGGCGACCACGACCTCGTAGCTGACGACCCGATCGGTGTTGTTGACGATCTCACCCCGGGCCCGCCATCGGTTGAGTGTGTCGGGCTCGCAGCCGTCGAAGAAGGCGACATCGTGCTGGGGAGGGTTCACCTCGTCCGGGGTCCGGGTACCGATCCCGTTGATCTCGACATAGTCGCAGGCCGAGAGGCCCATGATGGCCATCGCCCCTACCGTCAGCAGGCCGACACGACGAATCACGCTCTGGAGGTTCATGCCCCTTGTGTCGAGCTGTCGGCCATCGGCGGTTCATTTCCCGACCGACGGTTGAGAGCCGGGTTGCTCGCCGTCTCGGCCGGAGACGAGGACGCGTGGGCGGGGAGGTATTCCCCGACGCCAACGTCGGCCGCTGAGTAGTCTCGGTTGGTGGCCCACATCTCGGTGTCCAATCTCGAGTACGCCCACCCCGGTGGAACCACCCTGTTCGCCGAGGTGTCGTTCTCGATCCCACCGGGCACCCACGCCGCCCTGATCGGCGACAACGGGGTGGGGAAGACCACACTTCTGCGAATCCTGGCCGGTGAACTCCCCTCGGCCGACGGCGACGCCACGGTCGGCGGCGAGGTTCGCTACATGGCCCAGGACGTGGGGGTCGGCTACGACGACCTCGACACCGGAGCCGAGCCCCAATCCAACCGATCGGCGGGCTGGACCACGGTGCGGGAGATGCTGCTCGACTGCTCGTCCGAGCCGGTGCGCTCGGTGGGGCGACGGCTTGTGGCGGCCGAACGACGGGCCGCCGACAACCCGGCCGATTCCGAGGCGGCCATGGCCATGGCCCAGGCCATCGGCGAATGGTCGGACTGCGGCGGCTACCAGACCGAGGCCCACTGGGACGCAACCCTGACTCGGGTGGTGCGTGCCGGCCTCGACACCGTGGGAGATCGACTCACCACCGAACTGTCGGGCGGCGAGCGGAAACAGATCGTGCTCGACCTGCTGTTCAACTCCGACGCCAAGGTGCTGTTGTTGGACGAGCCCGACAACTACCTGGACGTGCCGGCCAAACGCTGGCTGGAGACCACCGTCCGCTCCAGCCCCAAGACCGTGTTGATGATCTCCCATGACCGGGAGCTACTGGCCACCGCCACCAACCGGGTGGTGACCCTGGAGGCCTTCGGGGCCTGGGTCCACGGCGAGTCCTACGCCACCTACCCGGCAGCCCGGCGGGCCCGGCAACGCAGGCTGGGCGACGCCCTGCAACGTTGGAAGGACGAGGAACGCCGGCTGTTCCGGCACTACAAGATCATGAAGCAGCGGGCCTCGATCAGCGCCGACATGGCGGCCCGGGCCAACGCCGCCGAGTCCCGATGGCAGCGCTTCGTCGATGCCGGACCGCCGCCACCCCCGGCCCCGGAACAGAAGGTCACCATGCGACTCCGGGGCGGCGACTCTGGCCGGCGAGTGGTGTCGTTGCTGTCGGCGGAACTGCCCGACCTGCTGTTCCCATTCAGCGCCGAGGTGTACTTCGGCGAACGCCTGGGACTGATCGGGCCCAATGGTTCGGGCAAGACCCACCTGCTTCGGCTGTTGGCCGCCGAGTCGGTCGATCATGACGGGGTGGTCAAGTTGGGGGCTCGGGTTCGACCCGGGCTGTTCACCCAGATCAATGACAACCCGGCGTTTCTCGGTCGGACCGCCATCGAACCGGTGATGGAGCGGACCGGCAACTACGAACGGTCGATGCAGGCGCTGGGGCGATACGGCCTGTCGGCCAACGAGCGGCAACCCTACGAGACCCTGTCGGGGGGACAGAAGGCCCGGCTCGAGATCCTGTGTTTGGAGCTGGACGGCCACAACCTGCTCCTGTTGGACGAACCGACCGACAACCTGGACATCGACTCGGCCCAGGCGCTGGAGTCGGCCCTCGAGACGTTCGAGGGCACGGTGGTGGCGGTGTCCCACGACCGGGCCTTCCTGTCGACCTTCGATCGGTTCTGGATGCTGGGGCACGATGGCCTGGCCTGGGCCCTACCCGACTGGGACACCGGTCTGACCGCCGTGCTGAACCCCGATCGGGTCGAGGCCATCAAGTTGGCAAAGTCCCTGACCGACGAGTTGGCCTGATCCCACCCCCTCCGCCCACCCCTGCACTCTCCCCTGCACCCGCCCCCTGCACTTTGGCGGGCTGGCGACCCTGTTCTTGGAACATTGGTGGGTTGGCGACCGGGGAAGGGGGTTGCACACCCGCCAAAGTGCGGGTGGGGTGTCACCCGCCCTGGAGTCGTGGGCCCTTGACCCGATAACGGCCGGTGGCCCCGACTACCATGACCGGCCATGAAGGCTATTCAGGTAACGGAGACCGGTGGGCCCGACGTCTTGGTGTGGACCGAGGTCCCCGATCCCACCCCGGGAGAGGGCCAAGTCGTGGTGGAGGTCGGTGCCGCCGGTCTCAACTACATCGATACCTATCACCGAACAGGCCTGTATGAGGTACCCCTGCCGTTCACCCCGGGGATGGAGGGGGCGGGCACCGTGGTGGCCGTGGGCGACGGGGTGGACTCGGTGTCGGTCGGCGACACCGTGGCCTGGACCTCGAACCTGGGTAGTTACGCCGAACTGGTGGCCATGCCGGCCGACACCGTGGTGCCGGTGCCGGCCAACGTCGGTATGGAGACCGCGGCGGCCGTGATGCTCCAGGGCATGACGGCCCACTATCTGGTCACCGACACCCACCGCTTGGCCGCAGGCCAGAAATGCCTGATCCATGCCGGCGCCGGCGGCGTCGGGCTGCTACTCATCCAGATGGCCAAGCTCAAGGGGGCGACGGTCTTCACCACCGTGGGCAGCGGCGAGAAGGCCGACCTGGCCCTGCGGGCCGGCGCAGACCACGTCATCCTCTACCGCGATGTCGACTTCGGCGACGAGGTGGAACGCATCGCCGGAGAACGGGCGCTCGACGTGGTCTACGACGGCGTGGGCCAATCGACCTTCCGTCGGGGTCTCGATCTGTTGAAACCCCGGGGCATGATGGCCATCTTCGGCAACGCCTCCGGGCCGCCCGAGCCCATCAGCCCATTGGAGCTGGCCCCGTCGCTGTTCCTGACCCGACCCAGCCTGTTCCACTACATCGCCGACCGATCCGAGCTGATGGCTCGGGCCGACGATCTGTTCTCCTGGATCGGCGACGGCAAGCTGAAGGTGCGCATCGGCACCAGGACGCCGCTCGAGGACGCGGCCACGGCCCACGAGATGCTCGAGGGCCGCCAGACCTCGGGCAAGGTCGTGCTCACCCCCTAAGAGATTGGATCCGTCACCAATCCATCCAGTTCCGGAAACCGTCAACGCGGAGGGAGTCGGCCACGGGCGCCGTGAGCAGCAACATGGCGACATTGACGACAAGGGTGAACCAACCGGGCGCGAGGATTGTGAAGGGAAGGCTCAGCAAGGTGACCAGCGAATTGCATCCGAAGAAGGACTCGGTAATCTTCATCCCGGCATGGAATGAAGAAGAGAACCTGCCGGCCGTGCTCGACGAACTCGGTAGGGACCTCCCGGAGGCGGATGTTCTGGTTGTTGACGACGGATCGACCGATGCGACGGCAGATGTGGCCCGGGCAAGGGGAGCGATCGTCGTCTCGTTCGGCGTCAACCGGGGCCTTCGGGCCGCCATCGCTGCCGGCTATCAGGAGGCCATGGACCGGGGCTACACCTACTGCGGCCGGGTCGACGCCGACGGCCAACACCCCGTTGTCGAACTCCTGCGCCTACTGGACCTGGTCCAATCGGAAGCCTGCGACGTCGCCATCGGCTCGCGGTTTGCCGTGGACGGAGACTACGACGAGGAGCGTTACCGGCCGACCGCGTCCCGCCGGGTCGGGATAGGCCTGCTTCAGGCGGCAATTCGACTGCGGCTGGGCCGCCGCTTGCATGACCCGACCTCGGGCATGATGGCCGTCAATTCCGAAGCCATGGTGGTGCTCGCAGAGCCGTATGTCAGCGGAGCTCCCGAAGTGGAAGCGCTGCTGCGATTGAAGGAGGCAAACCTGCGGGTTGAGGAGGTGGCTGTCGACATGCGACCAAGAGCGAGCGGCGAATCGAAGCTCAAGGGTACCAAAGCGGTCAAGTTGGTCGTCACCGTCATCGCCACACTGCTGTTCTTCGAGGGCATCCGGCGCCGGAGGTCGTGACCGTGGGCGGGAGCCGCCGGGTGATCGTTGTGCTGGGCTACTCCGACAACGGCCAAGGAACGCTCCACCCCATCTGTGCCCAACGGCTCGCTCACGCGGCACAGGTCGCCACGGACGATGATGTGGTCGTGCTCTCGGGTTGGGCCCGTGTGCCGGGGAGCCGACCCGAAGCCGAGCTCATGGCCGACGCGTGGACCGGCCGATCACGGGAGCTGGTCCTCGATCCTGATGCTCGATCCACGGTCGGTAATGCAGAGAACGCGATCAACGACGTGTATCGAACTCGGGCCCGGGAGGTCGTCGTCGTCACCTCACAATGGCATGCACCACGGGCAGCAGCAGCCTTCCGTTGGCGACTACGCAAAACCGGCGCCAGCGTCGCCACCACATCACCTTCAGAGGCGGGGACCGTCCTCGATTGGTGGCGTGAGCTACTGCGCTGGATCGTCCTGCCACTCCAGTTGGCGACCGGTTGGCCGGTGCACCTCGGGCGAAGGCACTGACTGCCAAGGAAACCTCATGCCGGCCGGCCACGGCCGAATGAACGCAGTCGACAGATCGCGACCGACTTCGATGTGACGCCTGCACGTCGGAAATGCCTCGGGTTCCGGGAAAACCTGCCGTTGACTAATCGGGTGAGCCCACTTACGCCGATCAAGGAAACCGTGACCATCGCCGGCCACAGCAAACCCGATTCCAAAGGAACTCTTCAGGTCAGGGCGGCCACCACGGCTCAGACGACGGCCGAGACGACCAAGGCCGCCGGGCGGGCCACCGTGGCCTCCACCCGGTGGTTCCTCGGTCTCTCCCGAGACGGCGTCATCGCCGCCGGCCGCCACGTCTCCGACCAGATCGACACTCCCACCGCCCGGACCGGAGCCCGGCAGATCGCCACCCTGTTGCTCGGCTCCAGCCTGATCGGCCTCGGGGTGTCGCTTTTCGTCCGGGCCAACCTCGGGGTGCCGGCCTACGATGTGCTGCTGACCGCCCTGCGGGATCGACTGGGGGTGTCGCTGGGCCAGGCCGGCTGGCTGTTCACCGGACTGCTGTTCGTGGTGGCCGGCCTGCTCGGTCAGCGGCCCCGACCGTCGGCCCTGGCCTACATCGTGGCCAACGGCATCGCCGTCGACACCTTCATCCATCTCATCCGCTCCCCCGACGTGCTGGCGGTCCGGATCGGTTTCGTAGTGCTGGGAACTTTGGCCATCGCCACCGCCATCAGCCTGATCCTCCATGTCGGACTGTCGGGTGGGGCCTTCGAACTGCTCATGCGGGCCGGGGCCCAGCGGGGTCTCAACCCGTTCCACGTCCGAACCGGGGTCGAGGTCTCGGTGGTGGTCGCCGGCGTGGCCCTGGGCGGCGACATCGGCCCAGCCACCGCGGTGTTCGTGGTGGCCATGAGCCCGAGCCTGCGAGCCCTGCAGATGGCGTTGAGCGATCATCGCAACGGCCGGCACCTTCGGCTCCTGAGCGAGCAGGCCGACGGGCGTTAGCGGTAGCTATCAGGTCCGTTCCGACGATGCTCACCGTCATCAGGTGAGCGATCAATGAGGTGCTGGCTCGGGATCGGCCGAGGTTCCCGGACGTTCCTTGCGCTCCAACCGATCATGGCCGTCGAGAAGCCGGCCGCGAATGGCAATGGCCACGACGGCCAGAAGGGCAAGCAGTTGAAACCCGCCGAAGACGAGGTCGTCTCCGTCTTTGGGCCAGGTACCGAGAAGGCCGGCCGACATCACCACGGCCACAACCACGTTGGCCACCCGGTTGGCCCGGGGAGGCAGAAGCCTGGACCCCACCACCATGGCCAAAGGTAGCTGCAGGACGAGGCCGGAGAGAACCAACGTCGTGGCACTGACCTCCGTTCCTCGCACCGTGCCGACGGTTGCCAGCTCTTCGATGAACCCCTGGCGGAGGATCTCGTGCATGTCGCGAAAGAGCATGCTCAGGAGCATGTAGATCCAGAGGGTTGACAGCAGATTCCCCGCCGACTGCGGTCGGACTCGAGTGATCATGGCAGACACCTTTCGCGTCATCCTTGTCGTCCTACTTTCGTGCACTGTACGAAGGTAGGAGGCCTAGTATAGTACGACGTACGAAAATGTCGAACCGGCAGCGGAGAACGATCAATGTGAAGCGGCCGAGAAGAGGGCGACCCGGCAAAGTGGAACTCGACTTCGACATCGTCGTCGACGCGGCGCTGCAGATGGCCGACGACGACGGACTCGAGGGGCTGAGCATGCGCAAGCTGGCCGACGACCTGGGGGCGGGGGTGATGTCGCTCTACTACTACATCGAAGACAAGGAGGCGCTCGTCGACGCCATCGTCGACCGGGTGGCGGCCGAGGTCGAACCGGCGCCGGCGGAGGCTGACTGGAAAGAGTCCACCCGCCACTTGGCGATGGCCACACACCAGGCACTGCTCCGTCATCCGTGGGCCATTCCCCTCTGGTCCAGCAGCCGACCGGGGCCTCACCGAGTAACGCTGATGGAGCAGATCCTCGCTGCGCTCGCCTCCGCCGATCTGGATGCCGATGTCGTCGATCTCGGATTTCATGCCGTGGTGAACCACGTCCAGGGATTCGCTCGTCAGCGGGTTGGTTTTCAGACCGCTCGGTCAACCGACGAGGCCCGGCTCCGACCCGGCGGATTCGACGTCGATCTTGACGAGTTCCCCCATGTCGTCGCCCATATCGACTATCACCGCAGCGGGCACGGCCGGCACGACGAGTTCGCCTTCGTACTTGACCTCATCCTCGCAGGACTCGAGCGGCTGCCCGGGTCCTAGGACCGGTCAGAGCCTATCTGGACGCCCCGCTTCCCGATCCGGGCTGACCGCCGTAAGTATGTATCATCGCTCCATCGCCCCCGTCGGTGCTTTCACGTGCATTCGTGGCCGTCTGCAACCGAGTCGGAACCAGGTAGGAATGAAGGGGGCGCACCATGAGCCGGTCGACCTGGTTCGACCAGTTGTCATTGGACTACAACCAACACCCGGACCGGGCCGTGATCCGGTTCTACCTGTGGCTGATCGGACTGGCTGCGGCGACGATCGGCGGCCAACGGCTTCTGTTCGCCGGAACCGACACCTGCCTACCCGATACGCTGCGCATGCAACTGGCGGCTCGGCGCGACATCCCCGAAACCCGATTCGCCCAACGATGCGGGCTGGAGTTGGTCCAGGAGACACTGGTTCGCGACGGGCTGTGGGCCACGGTCTACCTGATGGGGGTCGGCCTGCTGCTGACGTCGTGGCGGTCGAACTCGTGGGACGACGAACCGGGCCTTCCCCGCCTACCGCGACGGGTGTTCACATTGGTCGCCGTCGGCGCCCTGCTGGCTACGGGCGTGGCCAACGGGCTGACCCGTCGCACCCTTCACCACCAGTCTGGCGGCGGCTACGAGTTGGGCTGGGCCTCGGCCATCTCCGCCCTGGCTTGGATCCGGTGGCTGTTGACCGGAGTGCTGGTCGCCGGTCTTCTCGCCATTGTCGTGGCCCGGCTGTTGCCCGCCGCCCGGGCGCTGTGGCAATGGAGATTCGACCAGTCCTATCCCGACGCCCACACCCCCCCGCTCGATAGTTCCTGGAGACCGGATCTGGTACCACGGCCGGATTTCGCCATCCGTCTAGCCAGGGACGGTATCCGATCGGCTGCCCTGGCCGTCGGGGCGATATCCGACACCGACGGTTTGCCCGGGGCGGCCGACCATTTGGCCGGCGTGTCGAACCGACGGTTGGCCGGCCGTCACGTTTCCACCCCCACGACCCGAACCGGCTCCCGGCAAATCGCAGCCCTGCTGCTCGGCTCCAGCCTCATCGGGCTCGGGGTGTCGCTGTTCGTGCGGGCCGGCCTGGGCGTTCCCGCCTATGACGTGCTGCTGACCGCCCTGCGGGATCG